>JASHQQ010000372.1 GCA_030039035.1 Acidobacteriaceae bacterium
TCGCCGTTCACCCCATCGGCATCGATCTCCTTCATCAGCTTGGCGACGGCGTCGGGCCAATCCACGGAAGGCTCATGCGTCCCCTGGTCCCACATCATCATGGGAAAGAGCACGCGCACGCCGCGGCGATGAAAGTCGGCGACCATCTTGCGCACGCCTTCGATCCCGCCCGGCATCGACTCGACCATCTCCAGTTGATTGCGCTCGTCGATGCCCATGTTGGGGTACGTCGACCAGATCAGCACGGAGTCGATGCCGCCATAACGCTTTTCCAGGTCGTCGAGATAGCGATCGACCGTGTACTTGCCCGTCGCCGGGTCGTAGAAATACCGGTCCTGCACCATCATCTGCGGCTGGATGAAACTGGATTGCGTCCACTCGAGCGCCGGCGTCTCATAGCGCGTCGGGTCGTAGGCAATGCGAATGCGGCGCTCGGCGCGCCAGTGTTCGAGGTCGAGCAACCAGCGCTGGTGCATGAAGGGCGGGCAGTTTGCCGCCGCAGCGCCCTCCCACGCGAAGTGAATGTTCATGCAGGGCGGTGCGGGTATCTGCTGCTCGTGAGCCGGATAGATGGTGTCCTGCGCGGCGAGCGGCAGGCTCAAAGCGAAGGCGATCAGACCAGGGAAAATGCGGTGATTCATAGGACGGTCAAATCTTATTCTCGTCTATCGGCCGTCTTTGTGAAAGCGCCCCAACTGTCAGGGCGATCTTCAGCGAGTAGCGAGGAAATTTTCCACCTCGGCGCGCGTCGGCATCGATGCCTGCGCCCCTCGCCGCGTGACCGAGATGGCCGCCATCGCCGAAGCGAAGCGCGCCGCTTCCCACGGGTCGCGGCCCTCCATCAGCGCCACGGCGAACGCTCCGTTGAAGCAGTCGCCCGCGCCGACCGTATCCACCGGCTCA
The DNA here is from genome assembly GCA_030039035.1 of Acidobacteriaceae bacterium. Lineage (GTDB taxonomy): Bacteria > Acidobacteriota > Terriglobia > Terriglobales > Acidobacteriaceae > Telmatobacter. Next base: position 904 of record JASHQQ010000372.1, read on the forward strand.
ACCTTGAACGCCGGGACCCACTCCGCGCGGATGTTTTTCATAGAATCGGGTGCCCCAGGTCTCGATTTTGAGACCTGCGATTGAGCGTTTGTTCCCGGTCCTTCCTTTGGGACCTGGGATGCGACATACGCCCCCTCGGCTCCCCGCTTCAACACCACGCCCTGTACGCCTCGTCTCAGGAATTCCTTCGCCGCGGCCTCGGGCTCCATCGTCCTGCCGAGATAGAACGCTGCCTCGGTCTCGTTGGGCGTGAACCATGCTGCATTCCAGAGGGCTGCTCCATGCAATGGGGTCGCCGGCGCAGGATCGAGCATCACCGGCACGCCTGCTTCCGCGCAAATCTCCATCACGCGGGCATTCGTCTCCATGGGGATCTCGAGTTGCAGCAGCACCATGCCCGCGCCACGAATCAGCTCGATATTCTTGTCGATATAGGCGCAGTCGACTTTTCCGTTGGCGCCGGGAACCACCACGATGCTGTTCTCGCCGTCCTGGGCTAAGAGGATGGGCGCCACTCCGCTGGGTCCTTCCACACGGTCCACAGCCCACACGCCGACGCCGGCTTTGGCGAGGTTCTCGAGCAGCGCCTGTCCGAAGACGTCCTCGCCCACCATGCCGACCATCTTGACCGGATAGCCCAAACGCGCAACTGCGACCGCCTGGTTGGCGCCCTTGCCGCCCGGCGTGGTTTCGAATCCGGTTCCGGTGACGGTCTCGCCCGGCCGCGGAATCGTGCGCGTCCGCGCCACCAGGTCCATATTGATGCTGCCGACGACGACGATGGGTTTGGTCATTTCGATGATCCGAAGAGCGCGGGCTGACAGCTATCAGCTTTCAGCTCTCAGTTCGCAGGCCGAGGGATTCGCTGAAAGCTGATGGCTGAAAGCTTGATTGATCCCTGATTCCAGACCCCTGATTCCCGCCCTTCAATACAGCGGCGCCAGCGCCACCGCCGCTAAACCGAGGATGAAAAACAAAAACATCAGTGCCAGCAGCTTCTTCGCCTGCCCGGGCGCTCCGGCAAATTCGCGCCACACAAAGACGCCCCAGCACGCCGAAATCATTGTCGCGCCCTGGCCGATTGCATAGGACACCGCCGGGCCCACCTTGTGAGCGCCCGCGGCCACAAAGTTCGTCACCGCGCCCGCGCACCAGACGGCCCCGCCGATGACTCCGGCCATATGCCACCGGTTCAGCGCGGACCAATAGTCGGCACCGCGCACCGGCGGCTTTCCGTCAAGAGGTTTTTTCATCAGCAGCCAGTTGGCCGGTATCGTGGACAGCAGTACGCCAAACGCGAAGAACATCGCCGTCGCGTACGGCCCCGGGCCGGGCCCCGCCCCGGTTCCTTCCATCGCTTTTGCCACCAGCGGATAGAAGCTGCCCATCAGCAGGCCCGACACGAGGCTGAGCACAATGCCGCGCGTCGTCGCAGCCCTGGCCTTGCTCTCGCGCTTGCGATACGCCGCCGCATCCAGCACGATGGCTACGACCACCAGCGCGACTCCCCCAAAGAGCAGAAGAGGATTCGCTTTGGGATTGACCAGGTAGCTTGAAACCGAGCCGACCACCAGCGCCAGGCCGATCCCCACGGGAAACGCGACCGCCAGCCCGGCAACATCGATGGCTGCGACTAACAGCAGGTTTGCGACGTTGAATACCGCGCCGCCGAAGCCCGCCAGGAGAATCGACTGCCCCGGCGACATCGCCATATCGCTCAGGAACGCCGGCTGCGCCGGGCCATGACTGCCGGCGCTGAGCCCAAGAGCGGCCGCGCCCAGCACAACTCCGATCGCGTAGTCCCAATAGAAGAGCTGGAAGCGGTAACCGGGCGTGAGCTTCAGCATGTTGGCCCACGAACCCCAGCACAGCATGCTCAGGATCATCAGCAAAAGAGCGGCCTGATACGTCTGCGGAAGCAGCATCCTCGAGAGCCCTCGCGCCCGGATCTCAGTTTCAGTGATCAGGGGAACGATATCGCCTGAGCCCTCACCGGTGCAAATCAGCTCACGCCGTGCCGCGGATCGAGCCGCATATGGAATTTGCGATCGTCCTCGTGCGCGATGCGGAAGCCGAGCCGCAGGTAGAGCCTCAGGGCCGGATTGTTCTTGACGACCGCCAGCGCGAGCGGCAACCGTTTTCCGGCGGCCTGACGCATGACGCACCGGATGGCGGATGTGCCGATTCCCCGCCGTTGAAACCCCGGTTCGACAAAGACCTGCGCGAGAAAGAGTTCATTGCCTCGATCGATGAGTTGCAACCATCCCACGTCCTTGCCACCGAATTGAATGATGCGGACCTCGGCCGGATTCCATTGCTCGCGGAACCCTTCGGCGTGCGCGAACGGGTCAATGCGCAGTTCGCGCAGGGTTGGCTCCATGGCGGTGAAGTAGAGCCGCCGGCAAGCTTCAAGGTCCTGCTCAGTCGCAGGGCGGAGGTCAACCTCCATCGTCGCGCCTACTCCCGTTCCGGCAAATGTTGCAGGTCGATTCCCAGTTGCTGGCACTTCTTGTAGAGATGACTGCGCTCCAGGCCCAATGCTTTTGCCGCCTGCGTTACGTTGCGGCCATGACGCTCCAGCTCCGCCAGCACCTGCGCCTTTTCAAACTCCAGCACCCGCTGCGCCAGCGGACCCGGGACATTCAGATCCACCCCCATCGAGGGGTGCCCCAGGTCCCGATTCTGAGACCTGGGATCGGCGATCGCAGGCAATGCCATCTCCACCGTCGTTTGGTCCACTTCCTCCATCGCCAGCAGCAACAGCCGCTCCACCACATTCCGCAGTTCGCGGATATTTCCCGGCCAACTGTATCTCTTCAACGCATCGATCGCCCCGGAAGAGAAGGGAACTGCCTTCCAGCCGTTTTGTGCGCACACCTGCCGCGCAAAGTGCTCCACCAGCGCCGGCAGATCTTCGCGCCGCTCGCGCAAAGGCGGCAGCGTCACCGGAAACACGACAACGCGGTGATACAGGTCGCGCCGGAACCCGCCCGACTCCGCGAGCTGCTCGAGGTTCCTGTGCGTCGCCACGACGACGCGCACATCAACTGTCGTCGGCTTGTCCGCGCCGATGCGCTCCACTTCGCCCTCTTCGAGCACGCGCAACAGTTTGGCCTGCATGGCCGGCGGCATGTCGCCGATCTCGTCGAGAAAGAGCGTGCCGCGATGCGCCTGCTCGAATTTGCCGGCGTGGCGCTGCGCCGCGCCGGTGAACGAGCCCTTTTCGTGGCCGAAGAGCTCGCTCTCGATCAGCTCGGCCGGCACCGCCGCACAGTTGAGCGTGACGAACGGCCCGGAGGCGCGATGGCTTTTCTCATGGATCGTTCGCGCCGCCAGCTCCTTGCCCGTTCCGGTCTCGCCGTAAATGCACACGCGCGTCTCGCTCGCCGCCACGCGCTCGAGTTGCGCCATCGCTCGCCGCATCGCCTCGCAGGCAAAAACCAGCGTGTGCTTGCCTACGCGCGTGCGCAACTCGCGGTTTTCGGTTTCCAGCCGCGTCAGCTTCAGCGCATTTTCGACGGTAACGAGCAATTTCTCGGTCGAGAGCGGCTTCTCAAGAAAATCGAGCGCTCCCAGCCGCGTGGCCTTCACGGCCATCTCGATGTGCGCCTGGCCGCTCATCATGACTACGGGTGCGGTTACGCCTGCAGTTTTCAAATCCTCAAGCAGCGCCAGCCCGTCCTTCCGCGGCATCACCACGTCGCTGAAGATGATGTCGAAGGGCTCGCCCTGCGCAAGCTCCAGAGCGCGGGCCGCATTGTCGCACACCACCGCCTCGTAGCCGGCAAGACGAAAGGCGCGCGCCAGCGACGCCAGCGTGTTGGCTTCATCGTCGACAATCAGGATTCTGGCGCTCATCGGGTTCCCATGCGACCGTTGTCACATTCCCGCGCTTTCGGCGAGTCTTTCATCCTGAGCCTCGTCCGCAAAGCGGGACGAAGGGGAGTCGAAGGGGCTGCGTTTGTTCCGGACAGCCCGGCGCCCGCTTTGGCGTCTGCGTCCGACTGATCCCTCATCCCGCCCCCGGCAGCCGAATCACAAACACCGTCCCTCCGCCTGGCCGGCTCTCCACGGCAATCGTCCCCGCGTGGTCCGCCACCACCGATTGCACAATTGCCAGCCCCAGCCCCGTTCCATGCTGCCTGGTCGTATAGTACGGCGTGAACAGCCGCTCGCACTCCTCCGGCGTCAGTCCGGTTCCCGTGTCGGCCACGCGCATCTCGATTTTCCCATCGATCGCCCGCGCCGCAAGCGTTACCGTGCCCCCTTCCGGCATCGCATCCATCGCGTTCAGCACAAGGTTCGACAAAGCCCGATGCAGCAATTCCGGATCGGCATCCATCGGCATCGGCTCATCGGCGATCTCGCTTCCGAAGGTGATTTTCGCGGCGCCCGGGCTCGCTGCGCCGGCCACTTCATACAGCGCCCGCACCCGCGCCAGCGTGTCTTTCGCGTCGATGCGCTCGAGCTGCGGCTTCGGCATCTTGCTGAAGTCGCTGAACCGCCCGATGATCGTCTTCAGATTGGCGATCTCCATCGCCAGCGTCTGCGTGCTTTCGCGAAACACCTCGTCGAACTCGTTTGCCGGCAGCGCCCTGGCGCGCGTCAGGTTCTCTACCGTCAGTTGCAGCGGAAAGAGCGGGTTCTTCAACTCATGCGCCAGGCGCCGCGCCAGCTCGCGCCACGCGGCCACGCGTTCGCTCTGCATCAGCCGTTCGCGCTGGCCGGCGAGCTCTGCCACCATGCGGTTGAAACTGCGCGCCAGCACACTTACTTCGTCGCGTCCGCGCTCGGGCACGCGCGTCTCCCAGTTGCCCGCGGCCACTTCTTCGGCCGCGCGCGCAAGTTGCTCGATAGGACGGGAAACGCGCGCCGCCGTCCATAGGCTGAACGCTATCGCCAGCAGGATTCCCGCCGCCGCCACGCCGTACGCAATGGCGCGGATGCGCTGCTGCGCCTCGACCATTTCCGCGCGCGCGAGCGCAACCGCAAGCACCGCAAGCACTCCGCCAGCCTGATCCTTCAGCGGAATCGCCGTCGCATTCACGCTGTCTTCGCGCCTTCGCGTCAGATAAACGATGGCGTTCGCATCCTTGCCGGTCTTTCGCGCAGCGTCGATGAGAGGTTGATAGCGCGCGGCATCGGCGACAGCGCCGTTTGCGCCGAACAGCCGTCTCGCATCGAACTCCCGCATCGCCACCGATGCCGGAGGTGCCGGACTGGCGCTGGCCGGCGCTCCGGCTTCGCCATACAGGTACACCTGCATACCCGGCGCCACCGGAAGATCGGCCAGGAAGCTTTCGTCGAGGCGTTTGCCGCCGATCAGATGGACGGCTGGTTCCGCGCCGCCCACCGCGCGCACTGCGAAAAGCCCCAGCGCATCGCTGCCGTCGGGCAATTCCTCGCGTTTCAGGAACGGCGTTTGCGTCGCCGCGGCCGCGGCTGCGGGTTCGGGGTACGCGAAACGCGCCGGCCACTGTGCCGAGCTGACGACGTTGCCATCGGGCCCGACGATCTCGAGAAAATCCAGTTGCGCATCCGTCGCCAGTGTTTGTGCCTCGGTGAGGTACGGCGCCGGATCGCCCGACTGTACCAATTCGAACGCCATGGAGCGAACCCGTTCCTGCGCGGAGAGGCGATCGACGGCCGCGGCAACCTCCGCGGAGCGATGCTGGAACTCGCGCTGGAACTGGCTCACGAAAAGAGCCGTCTCGCGCTGGTCGCGCTGGTCGAAGATCTGCCGCACGCGCACCAGTACCGTCCACGCCACCGCGGCCACGGCCCCGGCAACGGTCAGCGAGAAGAGCAGCAGCAGCTTTTGCCGCACGCTCACGGCGCGTCTCCTCGCGACGAATCCCCTCGCGCGGTATCCAGCAGCGAGGCGTCGGCAAGATCCGGCGAGCCGTCGGGATTCAGTCGCAGATCGCGCACGCGGCCGCTGACGGCAAACGCTCTGGGCAGATACAGCAACGGAATCAACGTGTACCGGCCGAGGATTTCACTCTCCGACTGGAATAGCGCCATGTCGCCCTGACCGGGCGGCGGCGGATTCAATCCTGCGTCACCCGCGATGGATTCAAGCGCCGCCTGCGGCTGGTTGCCCTCGAGCCGGAATTCGCGCAGCGTGAGGTCAACGTGCTGCGTTGCGTCTCCGGTCACCTGCACGTTGAAGCCGCCCTCGCGCAAATTCAGCGCGATGCGCTGCGCGGCCAGTTGCATCGTTGCGTCGCCCGGAGCCGCCAGTGTCAGGAGCGGAGGCGTGATGCCGCCGCGCAACTGCTGCGCCTTGGCCAAATCCCGCTCGACCGGGAAGAGAAAGGAGTAGCCGGTCAGGTTCGCCGGGAGCAGGCTTGCCGTCACTTCGCCCTGCTTTTGAAAGATCACGTTCGAGAGTGCGCTGCGATCGATGCCCAGCGCCATCGACTGGCGCAAGAGCGGGCTCTCCAGCGAACCCGACTCCGCAATCTGCACCGCCAGCAGCGTCACTGGCGGCGAGGAAACAATGTTGAGCCTTTGCTGCTGGGCTTGCCGCATCTGCTCCGGCGGAACCTCGACGATGTCTGTGCGGCCCACGCTCCAATCCAGCCACTGGTCGCGAACGGCGCGATGTGCGCGAATCTCGATCGTGCCGGCAAACGGCCGCCCCGCCCAGCAATTCTCGTTCGCCGCCAGGGTCAGCACGCCGTTCAGGAACCCGCTCACCTGAAAGGGCCCGGTTCCGATCACGCCTTCCGGCGGCTTGCCCTCGCTGGTTATGGTGAGCGCGATCAGGTACTCGTCCCCGGCGAGCAGCCCCGGCAGATTTGGCATGGGCTCATCGCCGGTAAAGATCACTGATCCGCCGACGGCGTGAATGGCCGACCAGGGGCAGTTGGAAGGACAAGCCGTATTCAGCGACGCGACGACGGCAATCGGCGTCAGCGGCGATCCATCCTGAAAATGCACGCCGGGGCGCAGCTTGAATTGCCAGCGATGATTCTGATTCTCCGAATTCCAATCGACTGCCAGCGCCGGTTGCGTCGCTCCGCTCGCGTCGGCGCGCGTCAGCCCATCCAGCACCAGCCGCCGGGCAATCCCACCGGGCCGCTGCCACGGGTCCTCTGCAATCTCGACGCGCAATGTCCCGCCGTAGTGCGGCCGCGTTCTTCCCCACGCAAGCAGAGCGGCCGAGACGAGCAGAAAACTAGTCGCACAGCGCCATAACACGGTCCACCTCGTAGTCGCCGCTCGCGTGCCGCACCGCGGCCATCACGCTTTTCCTGTCGGCCGCGCTCCACAACGCCGTCACGGTTCCATCCATTGCCAGCGGCGCGCTCGCCGGCACGGCGTCAAATGCAGGCAACTCGTAGGCGCGCAGGCTGTCGCCCGCCGCCTCGCCCGAGCCCGTCGCGATCACCTGGTTGCCCGCGCCGCATCCCGAATCAAGCACCGCGAAATCGCTGCCCCAGTCGCGCGTGCCGCTCACCGTTCTCAGCGCGCCGGCGTCGAGAACCTGTACTTTGCCGTCGATGCCGCCGATCAGCAGCGCGGCCCCGGCAGGGCGTGGCAGCACCGCCGCCGAATAAAACGGCGGGAGGTCTGCTCCGATGGCCGGCGTTACTACGCCGGTGAAATAATTCCGCGCCGCGTTGTAAAAAGCCTTGATCGAAGCCGGATTCCCAGCCGCACCTGGCTCGGGAACCGGCGGGAACACCGGCCACGGATCGTCGCTCTCGTGGCACGTCGCCAGCGCGCTCTCCGCGCCTCCCGCGAAGCTCCCACTGCATTCCATACCGGCGACAAACGCTTCAAACCCGTCGCCATTCCCATCCGCTGAAATTACTCCGCGCGGATCGCGTGCCAGCGCTCGCTTGCCACCCACATCGAAGTCCTTCGCCTCATGCCATCCGCGTGTATCTTTGGCCAGGACCGTGATCTCTTCCGGCTCGACTGCAACGAGCGCAGTCTGCGTCTCCAGCGCCGCGAGCACCGGCTGCTTCGTCTCCATCACAAGCTGCTTTCGAAGCATCAGCCCGCTCTTTGCCTGGGCCGCGGCATGGGGGGCGCCTGCCTCGACCTGCACCATCGTCACCCGCGTCTCACTGCCCTGGATCACCTCGGCAACCCACAGCCCTTCCCGGAGATTCTCGCTCAGAGTCACGCGGATCGAGCTTGCGCTTTCCATGCCGGACGACTGCACCCCATGAGCCTTCAGATCCTGCTCCAGCAGAGCCTGGATCGCAGGGACCTGATCCGCGGGGATGGTTGAGAGATTGCGAACGGAGAGCCGCGCCTGTCCCGGCCCGAGAATTCCGGCGATCTGTCCGGCCAGTTCCGCGGCGGGCTGCTGCCATCGATTCGCGGGAGCTTGCGCAGCGGCCGTTCGGACGGCCAAGAGCGCGATCGTCCCCGACAGGATCCGCCTCGCCAGCCACGTCCAAGCCATCATGGGCATTTGCTCGGATTATAGGGTCCGCTGCTCGGGCGCGGCTGTGCAGCAAGACTCCTCGGATCGCCGCCGTCAAGGCGAAACGGCAGCGGAGGAACGGTAATGGTGAGGACCCTTGCGACCGCGTGGCCTCCGGCGACGAAAAGGCGCAGCGTGAGCCGGCCGTCGGGACCCGGCGCATTTGCGAGTTCAACTTCGAAAGAGCCGGTAGTTGCCGTGATTCGGTTCAGTGCCTCCTTCTGCAACGTGGTTGGGACCGTGCCGCTCTCCGGTACTGCAGTGATGGCGCAAGTGCAGTCCATCGTGAGCCGGATGTCATCGGGCTGTGCGCCGGCGACCTGCCACACAATGCGATACCGGTTGCGTTCGCGATCGATCAGGACCAGATTGAAGATGCGAATCGAGGGCGAGTTGGTGTTCGTGTCATTCCGGGGTTGCAGACGGACGCTGCTCAGAATTCCGTCGAGGATGGCGATCACCTTTCTTTTCGGGTAGGGCTTCATGCCGTCGACCACCCCCAGTCCGGCGTTGGCGACGCCCGCGCCAATCTCATAGCACAGCCCATTCACGTAGGCGTGATACACGGTTCCGGAGAAGTGATGGTTCATGGCCCCATCGAAGACCTGCCTGCCATCGAAGACAATGCCGCCGAGTGTGCGTCTCGAGCGCTTGCCGGTTTCCTTATCGTCGGGGAGCGCAGTGCACTCTTCGCTGGTAAGGTACTCGTTGACGCTGATCGTGACAAAGCTGTTGACGAAGTCGGTGCCGGAGTAGGAACCGTTCAGGGCCTCCACTGTGGCGAGGCGCTCGCCGCCCGGCGCCACAAACTCCATCGGGATTGGTCCGAGGTAGCCGAGACCCGTATCGTCCTCCGGAAGTTCGCCCTTGAGCAGCCGGTAGCCGCTGGGATACCGGAAGGAGATACCGTAGTGAGGAACAAAATAAGCCTGCTGCGCATGAGTCGCGGTGGCGAAGGCGAGCACGCAGTTTGCAATGAGCGTTTTCATCGTCACTCCATCGTATGCACGTTGGTGCAGGGCGGTCGCGGTCCTCTGCGCCCGCCCCGCTCGGCCGCCGCCGGTTCTCGACGGTCGATTGTTCATGAGCCCCCGACGACTCGCTGACCTGCTGACTTGCCAATTCCGCCAGGCGCGTCCTTCAATGCCCCGACTTTGCATCCGGCTGCGACTCGCTATCCATCTCCTGCTTTACAACCGGATTCCCCGCCATGCTCTTGAACACGTCGCTGGCGAAGAAGAATTTTCCGTCCGCCGGCACCATCACCACCTGGATCTTGTCGCTCAGCCGCTCGGCGACGATCTTGTTGATCAGCAGCGGCGACTTGTTCAGAAGATCGGCTTCGCTCGTCATGCGGTCTGCATCGGCCTTGGCAACCACGCGGATCCGGTTCGCCTCGGCGTCAGCCAGCAGATTGCGCCGCTCCAGCTCGGCTTTCGAGTCGATCACCTTGGCCTGCGCATCGGCATCGGCGTTTTCGATCGTCGCCTCCTTGCGTGCTTCGGCCTCCAGCTTGCTCTGCTCGATCTGCTTCTGCTTCAGCGGCAGTGTGTACTGCATCGCGTCGGCCTCGCCTTTGGCCTCAACCACCTTCGACTGTGCATCGCCCTCGGCTTCTTTCACTTTCTGCACGGCCTCGGCCTGCGCCTGCAATTCGGCGATCTTCACCTGCTTCTGCTGGATGTCGGTCTGCACGCCGAGCTGATCGTCCTCCTGCTCCTTGAGCAGCAATCCTTCCAACCCCCTTGCGTATTCCTCCGGCAGCCGGATGTCGCTCAGCATCACTTCCTCGACGACGATCCCGTCGGCGGCGAGCTTCTTTGTGATCACGTTTGCCGCCTGCGTGCGCACCTCTTCGCGCTTGCTCGAGAAGATCTCGCGTACCGTGTAGCCGGGCGCCAGCTCGCGCCAAGCGCTGGCGACCACCGGCGGCACCAGCTCCTGGTCTGCCGGCTGCGGCAGATGCGCCTCCACGCTCGAGAGCTTGCCGGGATCGAGCCGGTAACGGACCGTCACAGCCAGCCCGATATTTAATCCTTCGCGCGATTGCACGCTCAGGGTATTCTTTGCGCCCGCCTTCGCACCCTCCTGCGCAACGCCTGTCGTGAACAGGTGATCGCGCAGGTCGAAGATCTGCACGCTCTCGATCATCGGCGTGATGAAGTGCAGTCCCGGATAAAGCGTGCCTGGCTCCGTGCCGCGGATCTGGCTGATGCGCACGCCGCCCATGCCGCTCGGCACCACCACAATGCTGGCCGCAATCAGCAGGGGCAGGCACGCGGCGATCGCCAGCGCCACCGGCCCGCGCCAGGCGATCTCTTCCGGTTCAGTCAAACGCGCATCTTCCGCGCCGCCTTCGCCCGCGCTTTCTTTCCCACGCAATGCCGCGCGCACGCGAAGCCACACTCCATAGAGCGGAATGGCAGCCGCCACCAGCAGCATTGCCACTCCGGCTATTGTCAACAGCATCTTCAACGCAAGCATCTCCCGCCATCCTTTCGGTGGTTTTGCCCATTTCGTTTGCCGGCCTCCGGCCGTGGAGCAAGCAGCAGCCGGACCAGCCCTCCGAACGTCAACTCCTCAAACAGCAGCAGCCCGACAATCTGCAGCAGCACGGCTCCCAATCCGTTCATCGCTTCAGCCAGCAGGTTCATGGCGCGCCTCGCTTACCTGAGATCGGCGCTTTCAACCTGAACCGTCGCCGTGCCGATCTTCGTCGCTTCTGCGTTCGGCGCAGGAGCGGTGACCGTGGGTTCTGTTTGTGCTGTCAGCGTGGGTTGAGCCGGCGCAGGAGCCGTTGTAGCCGGATTGCCAAACAGCTTTGCTGTCTCCTCGTTGCGCTGCCCGACGAGTTCCACCGCGTCGCCGACCTGCACCCGCGCGTAGAGCTCTTCGAGATCGGGCCTCGCCATGCGGATGCAACCATGCGACGCCGCCTTGCCGATTGACTTCGGCTCGTTGGTCCCGTGGATTCCATACCCGGCCTTGCTCAATCCCATCCAGCGCGTGCCCACCGGATTGCGCGGTCCCGGCAGCACCGTGCGGCCGTCGTGGTGATAGGCGGGATTGGCCACCTTGCGTTCGATCGTGAACGACCCTTCGGGGCTCGGCGTGGAAGGTTTGCCCACGGCGACCGGATAGATCCTGACGGCCTCGCCGTTCTCCACCAGCGCCAGCTTGTGATCTTCGAGGCTGACTACGATCGCGCGAGTTACTTTCTGTTGCGCTGCCGGAGCCGGCTCCGCGTTGCCCGCGTCCGCCTTCGAAGCGGCCAGCGCCGCCGGAAGCGCCATCGCCATTGCTGCCGCCACCGCCAGATTGCCGATCAGAGCCTTCATCTCAACCTCCCTGACTGCCTCAATCGCCTGCGCCCGGGGAGATTGCAGGTCCTGCGCCAAATGTTATCTGCTGAAAGAAAAGGGCTTAGGGGACGAGAGCGGCTCCGGAATTGTGTCACGGCACACACGATGTGTCTGCGCTGACACGCAGCGCATCCGACTCGGAAATGGATAGAGGTTCAGCGATGGATCATTGAAGAGAGGTAAGGTGGAGGGCCGCAGTGAGAATGGACCGGGGATGAAGGCCGGCCGAGCAGACTGCCGAGGGCTATTGGGGTCATCCCCGCTTACTCCCTATTTCACTCCCTTGCTCGGATCCCAGACGCCCTGCAGTTTGCGCACATAGATGATCTGGCCGATGTGGTAAGCGTTGTGCGCGCCCACGTGCGCGATCAGCGACGCGTTCCCGGCGAGCTTCTGGTCGTCGCAGGTTTCCACGGCCTTTTCCCAGTCCGTCATCACCTGGTTGAGCTTTTTCTGCAAGTCGTCCCACTGCTCGGCGTTGAAGTTGTTGAAGGTATCGTCGTTGTTGCCGCTGAACGCCGGCGGCTTTTCACCCCTGAAGTGCGCCAGCTCGGTCGTATTCCAGAACCACAGGTGATAAGCCAACTGCCCCACGGAGTGGTTTCCGTTCCCCGGCGACCACCTGGCCTGTTCGGCCGTCAATCCTTGCACGGCGATGCTGGCGGGCACAAACCAGTCTTCCTCGTCGTGCGTGGTGCGCAACTGTTCCAGCAGCACCCCGCGCAACGTCGTTGGCGGCTTCTTGTTCTGGGCAATGGCGGAGAGCGGAATGGAGAGCAGCAGCAGCAATGCAATCTTTCTCATTTTCGTGAACCTCGCAGGCAGAGAGATGGCGGAAGTATACCGCCCGAAGGACGCGGCGTACCGGTGTCGGTGACCAGCGGTCCCGATTACGTCGTGAGCTTCGAGCCGTCGGTGAGCGAAACTCGCCGGTCCAATTCATTCAATTCAGGAAGAGCCGGCGCCGGTGTCGGGCCAGCTTTCTTCATGGGCTGAACAGCCTGCGGAAAAACTCCCCGCGAGTTCGCCATGGAACAGGGCACGACGGGTAGGTCAGGGCTTCAGCCTTGGCTGCCGAAAGCGCCGCAAAATGAGCGCGGGCTTCAGCCCCTGTGTAATGCCTTGTGGCGCAATTCGTCTCCGCTTCGTCCCTGTTCGGTAGTCCGTAAAGCCCGTGTCCTCCAAACTGGCCCGCTACCCGGTGCGCGGATGGATTGCCACCCGGATCGCCGCCATGCGACAATGCGTCCCCATGAAAGGCAACGAACAGGTCCTCGATCACCTGAATCGCGCGCTGCGCGACGAGCTCACCGCCGTCAACCAGTATTTCCTCCATTCCGAAATGGCGGAGAACTGGGGCTACGAGCACTACTCCAGGCACATGAAGAAGCAATCGATCGACGAGATGCGCCACGCCGAATCGCTCATGGAGCGCATTCTCTTTCTCGACGGCACGCCGTCGATGGAGCCCATGTCGCTCTCCATCGGCCGCAACATCAAGGAGATGGTTGAAGCCGACCTGAAGCTCGAGCTCGGCGCGGTCGCCAGCTACAACGAGGCGATTCGCATCTCGGTCGAGAACAAGGACAATGGCTCGCGCGACCTCTTCGTCAGGAACCTGAAGGACGAGGAAGGCCACGTCGACTGGCTCGAAGCCCAGCTCCACCAGATCCAGGAAATCGGCTTCGAGCGCTACCTGATCAATCAGACCCGCGAAGAAGAATAGCGGCGAATCGCGCAGCTTGCCGGACTGGACGGCCTGCAGGCCCCTCGCTGCAGGCCTTGCCCCTTCCCGGTTCCGGGCATGTACAATTCTTTGCGGCCAGCCAAATCCAATTCCCCCCCACGCGCTGCCTATGGAGGAAATACCCGGATGAAATGCAAGCTTCTGTCTTTCGCCTGCGCCTCGCTCTTCGCGGCGGCGTTGACGGTCCCTGCCGTGTCTCTCGCACAATCGCCCTTCGACGGAACCTGGCGCACCAACATTGCGCAAGCCAGGTTCTCGCCCAAACCCATCGTCTTTTACCTCAGCCAGGGCTGGTATCACTGCGTCAGTTGCACCCCTGCCTTCGACGCCAGGGCCGACGGCACCGATCAGCCAGTGACCGGCCAGACCTATGACACCATCAGCGTCAAGGAGGTCGATCCCAAGACCATCGAGGTCGTGACCAAGAAAAACGGCAAGGTCGATGTCGAGCAAACCCGAACCGTCTCCGCCAACGGCAAAGAGCTCACCGTCAAAATCACCGCCCATCCGCAGAACAGCGATCAGCCCGTGACCGAAGAAGCCACGGCCAAGCTCGTCGGCGTGGCGCCCGCGGGCGTGCACGCTACCTCGGGAAACTGGCACCTTGAGAAAGTGAAGGAAAGCGACAACGGCCTCACCGTCACCTACAAGACCACCGGCGACCAGCTCACCATGACCACGCCCACCGGTGAAACCTATACCGCCAAGCTCGACGGTACCGACGCCCCCGTCACCGGGTCGTATACCTTCGATACCGTTTCCGTCAAAAAAATCGACGCCAGGACCCTCGAAGAAACCGAGAAACGGGCGGGCACCGTCGTCGAGGTCAACAAGATCACCGTCAATGGAAAGACGATGACCATCGTCTCCGACAACAAACTCAGCGATCGAACCAGCACCTTCACGGCAACCAGGAAGTAGCTTTTTTCGAGGTCGCGCATCGGGCGCCCGCTTGGAGTGCGGTTGCATTTCGCTGCGGTCGCCCGTTTGTGTTTGGAGTTATTGAATGCCGGCGGAGCTCTTCACGGTGCCGGCAGGGTGTTTTCGCTTGCAATGCAGGGCGAATTGAGCCGCAAACCACCGTATGAGATCGGCCGGCTCGATAATGGGCGGTTGCCCCTCGGGCATCTCTTCTCCGCACAATGAGCACACCGCCCCGGCCGGACGCGACCTCTCATCGTATCCGATGATCAGCTCAGGTCCTTGGCGCACTGACTGGAGAGTGCGCCGGGGAAACGTGGCTTGGCAGTGTCCACAATCACATCTATAAAGCTCCCATTCGATTCAGGAGATGCCCCATATCTGTTCCGACTGCCGGAAACGCCCCTGCCATGGATGGTTGCCGCTCCATCTTTGGGAGGGCCGTGGAGTGATTTGGGTCACAGTATACTGATGGGTTAGGCCGTACCGTAAACCTCGGCATGTATTTGCTTTGGCTCAGAGTCGCGGTCACGCTGTACGCCGCGTCGTGCGTCGCGGTGGTGCCGGCAGTCCTCTATGGAATGGAGCGCTGGCGCCGCGTCTGTACTCATCTGGCCGGGCTGGCCTTCTTTTTCCACTTCGTTTCCGCTGTGGAAATGCTCAGCGCCGCCCACCACTGGCTGCCCGTGGGAGCGCGCGAAGTGGAATCGCTGCTGGGCCTGCTGGTTGCCGCGGCGTTCTTTGTCGTCTGGTGGCTTTATGACGCCATCGCGCTCGGAATCTTTGCCTTTCCGGCGACGTTCCTGCTCGTCTTTGTGCCCGCCTTGGGCCCGGACCGCTACCACTTCGCCTCGCAGGGGGTGCGCACAAGCTGGCTGGTGGCGCATATTGCCGCGCTGCTGGCGGCTTATGCCGCGCTAGGGTTCAGCCTGCTGGCTTCATTGCTCTACCTGCTGCAGGAGCGGCGGCTGAAGCAGATTGCCCGCCCCGGCGAGCGGCGCGGTTGGCGGGCGCTGGACTGGCTGCCTCCACTGGACACGCTGGAACGCATTGCCCATGCCACGCTCGAGTTTGGCTTTCCCTGCATGACCGTGGGCCTGGTGATCGGCGCCGTGCTGGTGCAGGAAACGCCTCTCGGCGCCGCCTATTTTCTCGATCCCAAAATCATCGCCTCGTTCATCAGTTGGGGTGTGTACGTTCTCTTGCTGTTGGTCCGCCGCAGCGCGGGATTGCGCGGACGCAAGGCCGCATGGCTCTCCGGCGCGGTGGTGATTGTGATGCTCTGCCTGTGGGCCAGCAACTACGTTAGCCGCGTGCACAGGTTCGGTGCGCCATGAGTCTGGCTCTGATCGGCGTGAACCACAAGACGGCTCCCATCGAGCTGCGCGAACGGCTGGCCATCGGCCGCGACCGGCTACCCGAGGTGACGCGCGCACTGGCCGGCGTGCCGGGCGTCATGGAGTGCATGATCGTTTCTACCTGCAACCGCGTGGAAATGCTGGCGGCCGTCGACGGCTCCGGAGCGGATCTGGCAGGCTTTTTGCACCGGCAATTCGGCGTGGAAGCCGCGGAGCTGGCTCCGCACCTGTATGAGCATCGCGACCGCCAGGCCGTGCGGCACCTTTTCCGCGTGGCCTCCAGCCTGGACTCGATGGTCGTCGGCGAGCCGCAGATTCTCGGCCAGGTCAAGGACGCTTTCGCCGTAGCTCGCGAGTGCGGAACTGTTTCGGCGCTGCTCGAAAGCCTGCTGCAGAGCGCCTTTGCGGCGGCCAAGCGTGTGCGGACCGAAACCGAAATCGGTTCGAACTCCGTCTCCATCGCCTCGGTCGCCGTCGATCTGGCGCGCAAGATCTTCGGCTCGCTTTCCGGGCACACGGTGTTTCTGGTGGGCGCGGGCAAAATGAGCGAGCTGGCCGCGCGGTCGCTGGTGCAGCAGGGCGCGGGAAAGATCCTGGTGGCCAACCGCACACAGGAGCGCGCCGAAGACCTGGCGGAGCGATTCCATGGCCGTGTGGTGCCGTTCGAACGGCTGCAAGACACCGCCGACCAGGCCGACATTGTCATCACCTCGACCGGCGCGCCGCATCCCATTTTTCTGCGCGAGCATGGGCAGGCCTTCCTGCATCGCCGGCGCAACCGGCCCATGATCTTCATCGATATCGCCGTGCCCCGCGACGTGGACCCGGCGATGAACAGGCTGGAAGGCATCTTCGTCTACGACATCGACGACCTGCAGGCTGTGGCTGCGGCGCACCTGGCCGAGCGCGGCCGCGTGGCGCAGGATGCCGAAACGCTGATCGCCGCCGAAGTGGAGCGATTCCAGGAGCGGCAGCGCACGGTCAATGTTGCGCCGGCGATTGTGGCCCTGCAACGCCAGGCCGAGGAGATTCGCCAGGCCGAACTGCGGCGGATGCAGTCACGGCTGGGTGCGCTCAGCCCCGAGCAGATTGCCGCAGTCGAAGCGTTAACGCGCGGACTCGTCAACAAGTTTCTTCATCAGCCGATGCACGCCCTCAAGCAGGCTGCGCGCGAGAACGACCCGGCGCGGCTCGAGGTGCTCTGCGATGCGTGGTCCCTGCCGGCTGCCACGCGCGAGACCGAACCGGCGCGCGACGCGGAGACAGAACCGCAGACGGCGCATGCGGAAACGAACGGCGTCAGAGAGACGGTGCGCCGATGAAGCTGCGCATCGGCAGCCGCGGCTCGCAGCTAGCCCTGTGGCAGGCCGAGCACATCGCCGGGCTGCTCCGCGGCCAGGGGCATCCGGTTGAGATCGAAATCATCAGGACCACCGGCGACCGGCAGCAGGACGTGACGTTTGTCGAAGTCGGCGCGAAGGGCATGTTCACCAAAGAAATCGAAGAAGCGCTCGCCGGGGGGCGAGTCGATCTCGCCGTCCATTCGCTGAAAGACCTGCCCACCGAATTGCCGGAACCGTTCGCGCTGGCAGCCTCGCCGCCGCGGGCGGATGCGAGGGACGTCTTCGTCTCGGTGCATCACGCGAACCTGGCGGCGCTGCCCGCCGGCGCGCGCGTGGGCACCAGCAGCGAGCGGCGGCGCGCACAGTTAAAGGCGCTGCGGCCCGACATCCAGGCCGTCGAATTTCGCGGCAATGTCGATACGCGCCTTCGCAAAATGTCCGAGGGGCAAGTGGAAGCGATTCTGCTTGCCGGCGCCGGTCTCGACCGTCTCGGCAGGACCGACTGGATCCGCGAGCGGCTTGATCCTGAGCATTTTTGTCCCGCTGCCGGGCAGGGTTCGCTGGCGATCGAGACTCGCAAGGGCGACGAGGCGACGATCGCCGCCGTTTCGTTCCTCGACGACGCCGATACGCGCTTTGCCGTCACGGCCGAGCGCGCGGCATTGGCAGCGCTGGGCGGCGGCTGCCAGGTGCCCATCGGTGTCCATTGCCGGCCATTCTTCACGGATGGGCAGGGAAGCGCCGATTGGGAGATCTTTGCCGTCGTCGCCGATCCGGCGAACGGCCAGGCCATCCGCATTCGTCATCGCGAGTTGCAGCGCGAAATTGGCGCCGAAGCGCTGGGGCACCTTGCGGCCCGCCTGTTGATGGATGCCGGCGCAGGGCCTTTGCTGGCCGCACATGCCGGTGAGGCAATTCCGTGAGCGAGAGGCCGCTCGCCGGGCGCAGGATTCTTGTCACGCGCGCCGCGCACCAGGCCGGAAAGCTGAGCGAGGCGCTGCGGGAGCTGGGCGCCGAGCCGGTCGAGGTTCCCGTTCTGGAGATTCGGCCGCCGGACAGCTTTAATCCTCTCGATCGCGCGCTGCGGCAGTTTGGGTCCTACGACTGGCTGATTTTTACCAGCGCAAATACGGTGCGGGCTTTGGTCGAACGCATGGCGGTGTTGGCAATTGCGTTCGAGCCATCGCCACCGCTCAACGTCGCGGCCGTGGGTGCGGCAACCGCCGCGGCAGCCCGCGATGCCGGCTTTTCCGTTGCCTTTGTTCCGGAATCGTACGTGGCCGAAAGTCTGGTTGAAGGGCTTGTCGCAAGGCAGCGCCATGAGCCAGGGCACGACTCACGTCGAGAGCCGGGCAATGAGTCCAGACACGACTTTCGTCCCGCCCGGAGAAATGAGTCAGGGCACGAGTTCAGTCGTGCCGAGAGAGCCGACGATGAGCGCGGGGCTTTAGCCCCTGTGGGCAAATTCGTCGGCCAGAGGATTCTCATCGCCCGCGCCGCAATCGCCCGCGATGTCATCCCCGACGCCCTTCGTGCCGCCGGCGCCCGGATCGATGTGGTCGACGCGTACCAAAACGTCGTCCCCGAAGCCGCCCCCGTGCTTCTTCGCGAAGCGCTGGCGCGCGGCATCGACGCCGCCACCTTCACCAGCTCTTCGAGCGTGACTCATCTCGCCGAAGCCGCCCGCAAAGCCGGCGTGGGCTTTCCCTTCGCGAGCGTGCCGGCAGTCTCCATCGGCCCCATCACCAGCCGGACCCTCCGTGATGCCGGATGGCCGCCGGCAGCGGAAGCCATTCAGCACGACGTCCCAGGACTCGTAGCCGCCGTGAAAGGCGTCCTGGTCCCTGATCCCTGATCCCTGTTCTCTAGCTCCACCACGTCTTGTCCTTGGAGTGGCAGAGCTGTTCCAGGTTGCAGCGGTCGCATTTGGGCTTGCGCGCAACGCACACCTGCCGGCCATGGTGAATCACCTGGTGCGAGAAGGCGATCCAGTGTTCCTTGGGCAGCACGCGCATCAGCTCCTGCTCAACCTTCTGCGGCGTGTCGCCCTTGGCCAGGTCGAGCCTGCGCGCGATACGGAAAACGTGCGTGTCGACGACCACGCCCTCGGCCTTGCCAAAGCTTACGCCCAGCACCACGCTCGCCGTCTTGCGCGCCGCGCCGGGAATCGTGATCAGCTCGTCGAGCGTTTGCGGAACCTGCCCGCCGAAATCCTCGACGATTTTTTGCGCCGCGCCCTGGATCGACTTCGCCTTGTTGCGGAAGAACCCCGTGGTGCGGACGAGATTCTCGAGCCCGGAGATCGGCGCCTTTGCCATGGCTTGCGGAGTCGGAAAGCGGCGAAAAAGCTCCGGCGTGACCATGTTCACGCGCACATCGGTGCTCTGCGCCGAAAGAATTGTCGCCACCAGTAGCTCCCACGGCGAGCGATGGTGCAGCGCGCACTCCGCGTTGGGATAGGCCTCGTCGAGCGCCTTGAGAATCGCGGCGATGCGCTCCGGCGCCAGGTCGTCCCGGCCCTTTGTAATGATCCGTGCCTTGCCGGGCTTCGGTTTCGCCGGCTGGGCCTTCGCGGGAGCCTTCTTTGCCGGCTTCTTCGCCGATCTGGCGCCTGCCATCATGCCTCACCTCTCAGCGGGCCACATCGCCCTGCGAATCGGCTCCAATCGATCCCTTGAGCGCTTTCGTCACTTTGTTCGCGATGTCGTCCTGAATGGTCAGAATATCGCTCATGGGCTGGTCGTAGGTTGCCGACCACGCCACAAAGCCGTTCTCGGCTCGAACCAGACGCGCGTCAACCCGCACCCATATGCCCGACTTGCGAAGGCTCCCATCGAGCACGTACGCGATGCCGAGCGACCGCGCGATTTCGCCCACAGGCACCTGCTTTCCCTTGAAGTAGAACGACGCAGTGGCGGACGATACACGAAGCCCCGGAACCTTGCTGAGCTTGTCGATGAGCTCCTCGGTAATGCCGTCGGCAAACTCCTCGTTCTTCATCCCTTCCGTCAGATCGAGAAACGGCAGCACGGCGATCGATGCCTGTGGCGCGCGGACAGGATCGGCTTCGGCGCCGCGATGCAACAGGAAAGCCCGTGCGCCGATTCCCAGAAGCAGGCAAACGATTGCGCCTGCCGCCCAGGCGAAGCCGGCTCCGAAGCGTCCGGAGATTCCAGCCTGGTTTGCCGCAGGCGCAGCGTGCGCTTCGTTGCTCGCGGTCTCGAGCGATCCCGTCGAGCCGACCGATGGATCCATTCGCGGGTCGACCCGCGCAACCAGCCGATATCCCATCCGCGGAACCGTCTCGATGTACTTCGGTTCCCTTGAGTCGTCACCGAGGACGCGGCGCAGTGAGGTCACGGCCTGGTAGACCGAATCCTGGCTCACGGTCACGCCGGCCCAGGCCCGGTCGAGCAATTCGTCAATGCTCACCACCTCGCCCGGACGTTCGGCCAGGCAGGTGAGCAGCCTCGCGGTCCGCACCTCGAGTCGGATCGACTCCTCATTCCGCGAGAGATCGCCCGACCCCGGATCGAACCGCCAGTCACCGATGCGGAGCGATCCTGAGGCTGGCCATTGCATGGTCTTCGAAGACTCCTTCGCGAAAAGCAGAAACCGGCGTGGGCCGATTGTATCAACCGGCGCGGCACCTCCGGCCTGTCCTGCTTCACAGGCGCAATTCGTCACGCCGGCTCGGCCATTCGCCACCAGTTCAGAAGTTTTCAGAGCGTTTCAGAACTCGTTCAGGACTTGTCGGTCGCGATCCGGCTATGGTGCGCCCGAGGCGCTGCGTTACGCCGCGACCGCCGGTGAGTTGTCTCGCGGACGGCTCGGAAAATTCGCCGGAAGAAGAGGAGATTGTCGAATGACACAGGTTGGGACGGCAGGAAAAACCCGGAAACGAAGCGCCCTTCTGGCCATCGCCATGGGAGGCGGCGCAGCGGGAGTATTGGACCTGACTCAGGCTCTGATTCTCTTTGGTGTGCGTGTTCCGTTCGGCATCGCCGCCGGCCTGCTTGGACCTGAAGCCGCGCGGCGCGGAGGGCCGGGCACGTACGTCCTCGGCATCCTTCTGCACTTCTTCATCGCGTGCAGCTTTGCGGCGGCTTACTACCTGGTCAGCCGTAGACTCACATTCCTTGTGGAGCATCCGTTCGTTTGCGGTCTGATTTACGGCATCATTGTGGAACTGGTGATGGATCTCGCCGTTCTGCCGCTCTCGGCGCTGCACGCGCACGGCCCATTCGAACTGCGCCAACTGCTGCTGGGAACCGGCATGCACATGGTGACCGTCGGGCTGCCGATCGCGTATGGCGTGCGAAAGTTTGGGAAATAGATCTTCGACTCGTCTGACATCGTGCGCGAGCCAGGCGGCCGCTGGCGGGCCATTGGCTTCGTCATTCCGCTCTCCCAGCTTGCCCAAGTCATCAAAACTGTGTACTGTTGATTTGTGAGGAGCTCGGAGTTCAAACGGTGGCTGGCGAAGCAAGGCGTCACTTTTGGAACTCAGGCAGGCTCGCACCTCAGGATCTCTTGTTTGGGACGACAATCCGTTCTGCCTATGCACCATAAGGACCTCGGCAAAGGCTTGATAGAGACAATCAGGAAACTGCTTGGCCTGAAGGACAAGGAGTGACATCATGCGCGGCTATCCGGTAAATCTGCGGAAAGACGGTAAATTCGTCCTCGTCACCTTTCCCGATATTCCCGAGGCGATTACGCAAGGTATCAGTCGCGCCGAAGCGCTCGAGATGGCCAACGAAGCTCTTGCGGTATCAATGGAGTTCTATTTCGAGGATCATCGCCCGGTTCCCATGCCCTCCGCGCCCAGGCGCGGCCAGCCGGTCGTAGAACTGCCGGCGAGCGTTGCGGCGAAGGTGCTCTTGCTGAATGAAATGCTGCGCCAGAAGGTGCGGCCGATCGACCTGGCGCGGCGCCTGGGAACTACGAAACAGGAAGTGAACCGGCTGACTGATCTCAAGCATGCGACGAAGATCGACCGGATCGACACCGCCCTTCGCGCACTCGGGAAGAAACTCATCCTCGACGCAGCTTAGCCGCCGGCCGGCGCTGAATCATGTCAAGCGCCGCGCACATACTATGCAGGCAGGTTCCCGCTCGGCCACCCGCCCAGCTTCTCCACCGGCAGCCTCACTCCGATGAAGAACTGCCCGAACAGCGCATACACCGCGCTCACTTCGTCGAAGCGCATCTCGTAGATGAGCTTTTTGAAGACCAGCGGATCGTCGGCGAACAGGTCGACGCCCCACTCCCAGTCGTCGAACCCGATCGACCCGGAGATGATCTGACGCACGCGGTCGCCGTAACGGCGGCCGATCAGCCCATGCTCATGCATCATGCGCTGACGCTCGGCGAAGGGAACGGTGTACCAGTTCACTCCCTCGCCGCGTTTGCGGTCCATGGGATAAAAGCATAGGTATTTCGCGTCGGGGACGGCAGGGAAGAGCCGCGTCTTCATGGCTTCGGCCTGCCGCGCGAGCGTCGCCTCCACCTCGGCATTCCATTCCGGCGAGTGCGCGGCAAAACCTTTCTCGTATGCCGCCTCGTAGGTCTTGCGGCTCGACTCGTAGAGCCCGAGCTCGATCACCGAGAGGTAGGAATGCCGCTGATCGAGAAAATCGAAGAAGCGCGTTTGCGCCAGATCCAGCTCGACCTGATTCAGCTCCTCGATCGAGTCGCGAAAGTGGACGAGCATCAGGTCGCCCTTGTGGCCAAGCTGCGAGTAGAGCGCGCTGCGCTGGGGCGCGTCCGCGGTGGCGCGTTCCATTTTCCTGAGTTCTGCTACCGCTTCATCCACAATCCCGGAGCGTTCCCCTGGCGCGCAGCAGCGCCATGCCTTCCAGTCGAAACGAAAGAACTGGTGCAGCAGCCATAAGCCTTCAAGCGTGAGCGGAACGGGAGGATGATCGACCAACGAGCACCTCGCGGCGATGAGCCGGAATCAACTCAATCCTAACAAACGCGCTGGATTCATCTCCGTCATTGGTTGTGAGTCAGCGCCGGGAGTTCGGGCTTCACAGGCTGCGGAAAACTCTCGACGAGACGGTATTGCGACAGGGCACGACTTTTACAGGCTGCGGAAAAACTCTCCGAGGCAGGGTTTTGTAACAGGGCATGACTCGCCGGGGTCCCCGACAAGCCGGCTTTGCTTGTTGGGGTGGCTTCAGTCGTGCCGGAAATTCGCCCCGATTCATCGCGTGCGTCAGCCCCTGCGAGACGCCCGGCGACGCAATTCGTCTCAGCTTCGCCCCTTTTCCGCAGCCTGTTCAGTCGTGCCGAATAGGTCATTTGCTTATTCGTCCTCTCGCGGGCTTCTGCCCGCGAGGAGCCTGTTCCGCGGCCTTTTTCCGCAGCCTGTTTTGGCCCGTGCATTATTTGCCAAAATGGACTCGAGGGCCTCAGCCCTTGGGAGATATTGAGGCGCCATCCGCGGTCCGAATAACCTGCTCTCGCACGATATACTGTGAGGTTCATGAGCGATCGCATCCTCGCGTTTCTGGTCCAGTTGGTCACACACGTGATTCAGGCCGGCGGCTACGCCGGCATTGTCGCGCTCATGGGCATTGAATCGGCCTGCATTCCGCTGCCCTCCGAGATCATCATGCCCTTTGCCGGATACCTCGTTTATCTGGGGCACTTCAATCTCTGGTGGGTGGCAACGGCAGGCGCGATCGGCTGCAATGTGGGCTCGCTGGTGGCATATTGGATCGGCGCCGCGGGCGGCCGGCCGCTGGTGAAGCGTTATGGGCGCTGGGTGTTGATGAGCGACCACGACCTGGAGCGCATGACCTGGTTCTTCCTGAAGTATGGCTCCATTACTGTTTTGCTGGCGCGGCTGCTGCCGGTAGTGCGCACGTTCATCGCGTTTCCCGCGGGAATTGCCAAAATGCCGCAGCTTCGCTTTCACGTGTACACTTTTGTCGGCTCGTGGCCGTGGTGCCTCGGCCTGGCCTACGCAGGCAGGAAACTGGGCGAAAGCTGGGACGATCCGCGCTCGCCGTTTCACGAGTATTTCCACCGGTTTCACACCGCCATTGTCCTGCTGCTGCTGGCCGGACTGGTGTGGTTCGTCTGGACTCATGTGCGGCGCATCCGGCAGGCGGGTACAGCGTGAGACTCCCTTCGTATCCACGGGTTCGTCAAGGCGAGAGACACGGCGGAGAAACCTTCGACTTCCGCCGAGGCGGGCTGCTTCGGACCGCGGCGCCTCGCACCGCGCCGCGGCGATTCGATGATGGACTTTGGGCAGTCACATTTTGAAGCAAGGAGAAGGAATGGCGAGTCAACATCAGGGCGGGCAAAAAGCCGCCGAAGCGTCGAAGATTGCGCCGGCGACGGGAAAACTCGGTGTCATGGTGGTCGGGCTTGGCGCCGTGGCCACGACGTTCATCGCGGGCGTCGAGGCCGTGCGGCGTGGGCTGGCCAGGCCCATCGGCTCGCTCACGCAGATGGGCACCATCCGGCTCGGCAAGCGCACTGACAACCGATCGCCGCTGGTGCGCGACTTTGTTCCGCTCGCCGGCCTCGACGATCTTGTCTTCACCGGCTGGGACATCTTCGACGAGAATGTCTACGAATCGGCCGTGCACGCCAAGGTTCTGGCGAAAGAGACGCTCGACGAGCTGAAGCCCTACCTCGAATCCATCAAGCCGCTGCCTGCGGTCTTTGACCAGCATTATGTGAAGCGGCTGCACGGCACGCACGTCAAGCACGGCAAGACCAGGCGCGAACTGGCCGATCAGGTCGTTGCCGACATCCGCGCTTTCAAAAAGACGGTGGATCGTGTGGTCATGATCTGGTGCGGCTCGACCGAAATCTTCATCGAGCCCGGCGCTGTGCACCAGGGCGTCGAAGCCTTCGAGAAGGGGCTCGACCGCAACGACGTCGGCATCGCTCCTTCGCAGATCTACGCCTGGGCCGCGTTGAGCGAGGGCGTGCCCTTCGCCAACGGGGCGCCCAATCTCACCGTCGACATTCCCGCCATGGTCGAGCTGTCGCGGCGTAACTCGGCGCCCATCTGCGGCAAGGACTTCAAGACCGGGCAGACGTTCATGAAGACCGTGCTGGCGCCGGCGTTCAAGGCTCGCCTGCTCGGCGTCTCCGGCTGGTATTCGACCAACATCCTCGGCAACCGCGACGGCGAGGTACTCGACGATCCCGAATCGTTCCGGACCAAGGAAGAATCGAAGCTGGGCGTTCTCGATTACATCCTCCAGCCAGAGTTATATCCCGAGTTATACAAGGATATCTACCACAAGGTGCGGATCAACTACTATCCGCCGCGTGGCGATAACAAGGAAGGTTGGGATAACATCGATATCTTCGGCTGGCTGGGATATCCCATGCAGATCAAGGTCGACTTTCTCTGCCGCGACTCGATCCTCGCCGCGCCCATCGCTCTTGACCTGGTATTGTTCCTGGATTTGGCCAGGCGCACGCCCGAGCTGCGCTCCAAGGGCATCCAGGAGTGGTTGAGCTTCTATCTCAAGTCGCCGCAGACCGCGCCGGGTCTTTATCCCGAACACGACCTCTTCATTCAGTCGATGAAACTCAAGAACACGCTGCGCCATATCATGGGCGAGGACCTGATTACGCACCTGGGGCTCGAGTATTACGATTGAGCTGCCTGCGCCGCGGCCGTCGCCGCCGTCCGCGCGCAGGCCAGACGATATTTGTATTGAATGGTGGCCCATCCTTGCGGCGCCTTTGCTGTTTCCGCAAGGGCGGGTGGAACGGGTTCACGCCGCCAGGGGCCCATCCTTCGAGCTGACCATGTCTTCAACGCCTTCATCGCCGCCCGAGCCCGCGCTCAAGGGATCCGTCCTGGTGCTCATCCAGTTCGACGTGTGCGAGGAACTGCGTCTGGACAAGCTCTGCCAGCAGATGAGCGCGCGCACGGTGCAACAGCCGAGCATGAAGCACACCGCGCCGGCCTATGTGCGGTACGAGCGCCCACCGGTTGCCGAGCCGGTCGAACCGCTGGCGCTCGAAAGCGGGGAGCGGCTGGGCGGCGAGATCAAGTATTACGACTACGGCGTGGTCAGCATCGTGTTCCAGCACGCTTTTGCCGGCGGCTGGGATGACCTGGTGCAATTGGCCAGCCGATGGGTCTGGGACCTGGACTTTGCGCCGCGCGCCGAGCCCATGGTGCGGAAGCGGCTGGAACGCGTCGCGGCGGCGATGGTCAAGCCCTATTCGCGCTGGCTCAGCGAAGACTATTTCGTCTTTCACATCCGCGAAGCGACCGGTTCGCCTTCTGCGAGCGAGTTGATCCAGACGCGCGGGCGGGTGATCGCACAGTTAGTTCGCGGAGATAGAGCGCAGTTATCGGAAGGAGAGATGGCGGAGGTGCTGCGCTCGCAGATTTCCTATTATGCGAACGACCTCGCTGTCATCGGGTGGAATGCAGCGTTTCTGTATGACACGCCTGCGGGTGCGGCGGGTGCGATTCAACTGCTCGAATATGCCAATTCGCAGTTGCTCGAATTCCGGCACTACGATGAGCTGCTCACCGGCGTTCTCGACGGCGCCTATGATTCCCTCGCGAAGAAGACCGGAATCTTCGCGCGGTGGGGGTTGGCAAGATCGGCGACCAACCTAAATACTGTTCTGCTGGACGTGGTGGAGCTTACCGAACATGTCGACAA
>JASHQQ010000373.1 GCA_030039035.1 Acidobacteriaceae bacterium
CCACTTCATTGTCGATCCATTCTCTCGACCGAGACTCCGAAAAGTCCCGGCGCTGCGTGGCCCGAACACCTCTCGGATTCCTCATGCCCTCCAGTCCGCCACGACTGGAGCCGGGATCGTAAGTGCCTGACTTGAGACCGAATACGCCTTGTCATTACCTGCGCAGAGTCAGCTCAGAATTGTGGGTAATTGAAAGATCCGCCCTACGCTTACCAGCCGCAGGCCAACTCGGTGTACTTCACCAATCCTCATGTGAGCGCGCTCAATGGCTCGGTGGCGACCAACCCCGTGTTTCCGGCGAGCATGGGCGAGCTTGCCAATTACTATCCCAACCCGGCCACGGCGCAGTTCAGCCTGGGCGTCCAGCACCAGGTCGCGCCTGCGGTGATCGCGGTGCTGCAGTATGTGGGAACCACCGCCTGGGACCAGAACGACCAGCGCGCCATCAACACACTGCCGCTGATTGACCCGACCCACCCCCCAATCCATACGATGACCGGGAAGCTGTCAGCAAGGGCGCCAACTCCAACCTCTATAGGATCTACCCGGGCTTTGCAGGCATTACCAGAGGCTTTACATCTACTAGGCCACAACATCAGGGGTTCTTGGCCGGTGCTTGAAGTTGCTGCAACTTTGCGTACTCCGATTTGGCCTGCTTCAGCAAAGGAAACTCCGGGTTGGCTTTCGTCCACAGGTCGAGGAAGTCGCGACAGGCAGCAGGCGCACGGTTGCGGGCAGCTCTCGCCTCTGCGCCTCGCAGATTCCTTGCCTCCGGACACGTGGCACCGACGAATCCGCTATACAGGGCAATTGCGAATGCAGTATCCTCGAAGGCGAGCGGGGTTCCGATGCAAAGCTATCACAGGCATGGGCTGATCTTTGCGCCGCCGGCCAAGCGCTGGTCGCGACTGCGCGCCCGTTGCATCTGCCCGCGGCGGCACCTGCGCGTGCTGCCCACCCGCACCCGACCTAGCCTCTTCGGCGGCGACTGATACACCGCCGCCGAAGGCGCTCCCTCCCGTCCGGGGCTGCAACACCGGTTCTCGAATCGGAGTTGGGCGAAGAAGTTTCGCCATGTGGCATTTTCCCCGAGGAAAAAGCCACCGTGAAACGAGCTCACAGTACCTCATGGTATTTCGAGAACCGGTCACAGGCCTGCAGAAGTGGAACGATCCCGTGCATGGGATTTGTGGCCGCGCTCCTTTCAAGCCCGTTGAGCAGCGGCCGCGCAACCGAATCTGCCGAGGAGAAATGGATATGACCCAGCAGGAACTGCACGCGCAATATGGACCCAGGCTCCGCTGCCCGCTTCCGGGACCGAAGGCAAAGGCGGCTGTGGAAGCCGACAAGCGCTGGATTTCGCCGAGTTACACGCGCTCCTATCCGCTGGTGGCGCGAAGCGGTCGCGGCATCCGCGTGGAAGATGTGGACGGCAACGAATTTCTCGACTTCGCCGCCGGCATCGCCGTCGTTTCCACCGGGCATTGCCATCCCAAGGTCGTCGCGGCCATTCAAAGGCAGGCGGCCGAGCTGATCCACATCTCGGGAACGGATTTCTTCCACCAGCCGCTCACCGATCTTGCGGAGCGGCTCTCGGCCATTGCTCCCATGCCCGGCCCGCATCGCTTTTTCTATGGGAACTCGGGCACCGAGGCCATTGAATGCGCGCTGAAGCTGGCGCGCTATCACACCGGCCGCCAGCATGTTATCGCGTTTCTCGGCGCGTTCCACGGCCGCACCATGGGCGCGCTGTCGTTGACCGCGTCAAAGCCGCAGCAAAAGCGCCGCTTTGCGCCACATTTGCCCGGCGTGACGCATGTGCCGTTTCCCAACGCCTGGCGCGCCGGAGTGGAAGGCGCGAAGGCGATCGGCGAATACAACCTGAACTGCGCCCGCTATATCGAAGAGCGGCTTTTCAGGACGATTCTTCCACCGGAAGAAGTCGCGGCGATTTTCGTCGAGCCGGTACAGGGCGAGGGCGGCTACGTGGTGGCGCCCGACAATTTCCTCCGCGAGCTGCGAGCCATCTGCGATCGCCACGGCATCCTGCTCGTCGCCGACGAGGTGCAATCGGGCGCCGGCCGCACCGGCAAATGGTGGGCCATCCAGCACTCCGGCGCGGAACCCGATATCGTCTGCATGGCCAAGGGCATTGCCAGCGGAATGCCGCTCGGCGTCTGCATGAGCCGCGCCGAAATCATGGACTGGGTTCCCGGCTCGCATGCATCGACTTTCGGCGGAAATCCGGTCTGCCTCGCTGCCGCGCAGGCAACGATCGATGTGCTGGAGGGCGGAGCCGTCGCCAACGCCGCGCGCGTGGGTGAACTCATGCTGGATCGCCTGCGCGGATGGAAAAAGAGCCATCCGATGGTGGGCGAAGTGCGCGGCCGCGGCTTGATGATCGGCGTCGAGATCGTGAAGGACAAGGCGACACGCGAACCCGCGGCCGCCGTGCGCGATCGCATCGAGACGCTGGCCTTCGAGCGCGGCCTGCTGGTGCTGGGCTGCGGAGAGAACTCGATTCGCATTTGCCCGCCGTTGATCGTCAGCGACTCGGAAGCCTCGGTCGCACTTGACATCCTTGAAGGCGCGCTTTCCGCTGCCGAAAAGGAGTTCGAACACGTCGCCGAGCCGGCCGCGGCGGCGGTCTGAATCAGGCGAAGAAGGCTCTGATCAGGCGGGGTTTTGTAACAGGGCACGACTCAAGCCACCCGAACCAGCAAAACCGGCTTGTTGGGGATCCCGGCAAGTCGTGCCCTGTTGCAAAGCATCCAACCGGGGATCCGTCAGACACTGCCTGGCCCCTGAGACGAGGCATAACGGCTTGATCAGAGCTCTCCGGAAGCCCGGCGCGAAGATCGCGATGTTTCGCGCCGGAGTTGCCACAGCTCGCCGGCAAGCATGAGAATGGTCTGCCATGGGCCGGCTGGCGCGAATGAGAATCGACTGGATCGAACGTGCGCTGGACGGGCTGCACCGCGCATCGCGCCGTCGCGGCCTTGCCGGCTCACCCCCGCATTTGCTTGCCGGAATCGACGGCGAGCGGGCAGCGTTCTTTTATCTGCGACGCAAAGGCTACGTCGTGGTGGCGCGGCGCTGGTCGGCCGGCAACCTGCCCGGCGACATCGACCTGATTGCGTGGCATGGTCCCATGCTGTGCTTCATCGAGGTGAAGACGCGCACGGCCCACGACATGACTCCCGCCGAAGTCGCAATCGACCAGCATAAGCGGAATATTCTGCGCAGGCTCGCGCGCCGCTACATTCGCCAGTTACCCGGAGAGGCGGCGCCGCCGGTGCGCTTCGACGTGGTGAGCGTGTACCTCGTTCCGGGCAAAGAGAAAGAGATCACGCATTTTGAGAACTACTTCGGCTGGAACGAGCGGCGGCGGGATTGGGAGTAGGCGCAGGTCTACGACCGGACGCGTTTGGTCAGGCAGGACGAAAACCTATCCCTTCGCGTCCTGGTATTCCTCGTTCCACGCCATCTGGATCGCCTCGAGCCGCGATTCGTTGGACTTCGCGGGGTCGTCGGCAAAACCTTCGAGCCCGGTGACGTAGCGGTGCAGGTCGGTGAAGCGCACCGTCAATGGATCGATGTCGGGATGCTTCTCCTGCAGTTGAATGCCGATCTCCTCGGCGTCGGTCCAATGGATTTCGCGCGGCATCTGTCGTTCCAGTCGTTGAGAGAGTTTGGATGCCCGGTGTCCGTCTGTTCGGACCCGGGAACGCAGGTTCAGTCTACTTCTGCTCGGCCAGCACCAGTGGCTTGCCCTCGGAGACATAATTGCGGTTCCACTTGGGAATCTCGACCACATAGTTGCCCGGTTTGGCAATCACGGCCTGGCAGCCGAGGCGTGAGTTCAACTGCTGATCGGCAGCCATATCGAGCCGGTCGAGTTCGTCGTCTTCCGGATCGCTGATGCCTTCGGCGCCTTCTTCCACCCACACGTGGCACGTGGTGCAGGCGCAATTGCCGCCGCAGGCGTGATCGAGGAAGATGTCGTGATTCTCAGCTACATCGAGAAATGACATGGGCTTGCCGTGGTGATCGTACGGCATGGAGCCGAACTCGAACTCGACCGTCCTGCCCTCGGGCTGGAAGGTGACGCGCACGAGCTTGTCGGGCGGAATGTTTTTGATCGTCGCTTCGCTCATTCGATTTCGATTGCCTCAAGGGCTGAAGTCTGCAATCTTTTCACCGCGTTTTGGGCAGTCAGGGCCAAAGCCCTGACCTGCCACTGACGCCCTGTTACAACGCCCGTCATAGCGGATCCTGCGGAGTTCATCAAAGAATCGTGCTCCCCGGTGTGCTGACTCCGCTGATGCCGCCAACCGCGCTGGCGCCGCTACTATTTGAACTCCGCCGGCGCCATGGGATGCGGCGCAGTCACGTCTTCATCCAGCTCTTCCGCCGCGGATGCCATGGTCTTGCCGCGGATCGCTTCAGTAACCGCTGCGTCCATCATCAGCTCGGCCAGCCGTTGCGTGGCCCGGTCGAGCGCCAGCGTCGCATCGCGAATCGCCGCCGTATTGTCGCCTTCCTTCATCTGCATCAGCCGGTGACTTGCCGCTTCGATGGATGCCTGTTCTTCGCCGCGCAATTGATCCCATGCGGGATTCGCGCGAGCCTGCTCGACCTTGGACAGAATCGACTCGGCCTCGTTGCGCGCTTCGATCAGCAAGCGCCTGGCGAAATCCTCTTCGGCGTGATCGAACGAATCGAGGATCATGCTCTCGACCTGCTCGTCGGTAAGGCCGTAGGTTGGCTTGACTTCGATCTGCGCGGCTTTGCCGCTGCGCTGCTCGCGCGCCGAAACGCGCAGAATGCCGTCGGCATCAATAAGGAACTTGACCTCGATGCGCGGCAGCCCGGCGCTCATCGGCGGAATGCCCTTCAGATCGAAGCGCGCCAGCGAGCGGCAATCGGAAGCCAATTCGCGCTCGCCCTGCAATACGTGAATCGCCACATTGGTCTGACCATCGACACCTGTAGTGAAGTGCTCGGTCGCCGAAGCCGGGATCGTGGAGTTGCGCTGGATGATCTTCGCCACCACGCCGCCGAGCGCTTCGATACCCAGCGAAAGCGGCGTCACGTCGAGGAGCAGCAGCTCTTCGGTGGTCTTCGACGCGCCGGCCAGGATTCCCGCCTGCACCGCCGCGCCCAGCGCCACCACTTCGTCGGGGTTGAGCTCGATGTGCGGCTTTTTGCCGCGTGCCGCGAGATGAAAAAGATCGTCGACGAGCCGGCGTACCGCGGGAATGCGCGTCGATCCGCCAACCAGCACCACTTCGTCTATGTCTTCGGGAACGATGCCGGCATCGGCCATCGCCTGTTTGCACGGATTCACCGTGCGATTGAGCACCGGCTCGATTAACTGCTCGAAGACCGAGCGCGGAATCTCCCTCTGGTAGCGGTCGCCGTTGGGAAGCTCGAAATCGAAGCGCGCCGCGGGCTCGGCGGAGAGCTGCACCTTGGCGTCGATCGCCACCTTGCGCAGCGCCTGCACCGCGCCGGGGTGGGCACGCAGATCAACCCCGTGCTCGGAGCGAATCTCGTCGAGGGCGATAGCGACGAGCAGGTTGTCGATATCGTCGCCGCCCAGATGCGTGTCGCCGTTGGTCGATTGCACCTCGAAGATGCCGTCGCGCAGTTTGAGGATGGAGATGTCGAACGTTCCGCCACCAAGATCGTAGACGGCAATCGTGCCTTCCTTGCCGCGATCGAGGCCGTAGGCCAGCGCGGCGGCGGTCGGCTCGTTGACCAGGCGCAGGACTTCGAGACCCGCCATGCGGCCGGCGTCCTTGGTGGCCTGCCGCTGCGCGTCGTTGAAGTACGCCGGCACCGTGATGACCGCCTGTGTGACCGGCGCGCCGAAGAACCGCTCGGCGTTGCGCTTGAGCTGGCGCAGCACGTAGGCCGAGATTTCAGGCGGCGTAAAGCGTAACTCGCCAAGCTGGATGCGCGGCACTTCGCCGGGCTCGATGTCCTCAGCCAGCCGGAAAGGGAATAGCTCGAGTTCGCTCTTCACTTCTTCCAGTCCGCGGCCCATCAGCCGCTTGACGGAATAGATGACGCGCTCCGGCGTTTCGATCAGCGCCCGGCGCGCGCTGTTGCCCACGGTGACTGTCGGACGGTTGCCATTGGCGGGAATCGGATCGAGCGCAACGACGGACGGCACGAGGTTGGAGCCGTCCACGCCGGGAATCACCACAGGCTTGTCCCCTTCCATATAAGCGACAAGCGAGTTCGTGGTGCCGAGATCGATGCCGACTACGCGGGTTTCCGCCATGCTTCTCTTCTATGCTCCGAGTGTTTCCGTCACGTCGCGGACCAGGTTGCTGAGGTAACGCCGCCGGTCGATCAGCCTCACCATCGCCGTCTTCGCGGGTTCGCGCGCCTGCGCGTTGCCCTCGTCCCATACCTTCCACTGGCGCCGCAATTCTTCATCGACCGCTTCGACGAGGCCTTCGAATTTCGTCTTCGCCTCTTTGAGGTTTGCCTGCAGGACCGGATCGGCCTCTCCGGCAGCCTTTGCCTCGCGCATCTCTTCGAGCTGCAGATTCAGATCGAAGACTTCCTCGAGAAGATCGGGCGGCACGCGCGAAGGATCCTGACGGTTCTTGCCCGCGTGCTGCTCGCCGATCTCCGCGCCCTCGAGTTTGAGCAGATACTCGGTACGGTAGAGCGGGTCCTTCAGCGTGCGATAGGCGTCGTTGAGCAGCGCCGTGTCGGCCAGACTCCATTCACGCTCACGTTCGCTGGCGCGCGCAAAGCGGTCAGGATGAAGCTTGCGGCTCAGGCGGTGGAATTCGCGCTCAAGCTCTTCGGGATCGATCCGGAAGGCGCGCCTCAGACCGAAGACCTGAAAAAAATCGCCCGCCGCAGCGGGCTGGATCTTGCTGCAGTGCGGACAGAACAGCGTCACGTCGTTCTGTGCAACGTGGCAGGACCAGCAGGCGACGGGAATCGCGGAATCGAGAGCATTTGTCATTCTGAACCCTGACGACCTGAACAGCCCTACGACGAAAACGACGTTCCGCAGCCGCAGGAGCGCGAGGAGTTCGGGTTGATGAAGTTGAATCCCTGCCGCATCAGGCTCTCTTCGTAGTCCAGCGTCATGCCGTGGAGAAAGACGAACGACTTGGGATCGATGAAGATGCGCACGCCGTCAAACTCGAAGACGCGGTCGCGCTCGCGGGGATGCGTATCGAACCTGATCGAGTAGGAGAGCCCCGAGCAGCCGCCTCCCATCACGCCCAGGCGCAGGCCGCCCTCTTCGGGCGAGATGCCCTCCTTGGCCAGCGTAGCCCGGATGCGCTTGACGGCGCGTTCGGTGACCTGCAAGCCTTGCGCGGGCGCCTGCGGCTGTGCCGCGGCGTTTTGCGAAGGCTTGCTGTCGATCGTGACTACGTTCGCCATGGTTTGCCTGGAAGCCTTGCTCCTCTGGGGGCCAAAGCCCGGAAACTCAGGTGCCGCCGTTTTCGGCAGGCTAAAGCCGCGTCCATTCAAAGCCCGATTCGCGCTGAGGCCAAGGCGCCAAAACTCCATCAGCCCTGTTCGGGTACGACCAAGGCCGTGCCCTGTAACAAGGCCTCGCGCCCCGGCTGGATCTAATGCGCGGCAGCGGCAGCCGCCGGCGCGGATTCGCCCACGCCATTCTTTTTCTTCCAGTCGCCAATGGCGGCGCGAATCGCATCCTCGGCCAGCACCGAGCAGTGAATCTTCACCGGAGGCAGCGAAAGCTCCTTCACGATGTCGGTGTTCTTGATGGCCAGCGCATCGTCCACGGTGCGGCCCTTGATCCACTCGGTGGCCAGCGACGAGCTGGCAATGGCCGAGCCGCAGCCGAAGGTCTTGAACTTCGCCTCTTCGATCACCTGCGTCTCGGGGTTCACGCGAATCTGCAGGCGCATTACGTCGCCGCACTCCGGCGCGCCCACCAGGCCCGTGCCGACCTCCTGGGCGGTCTTGTCCAGCGTGCCCACATTGCGCGGATTGTTGTAGTGGTCGATCACTCTGTCGCTGTATGCCATCGTCCGATCTCCTTCCGCGGGGAAGCCGCGTCGCCTTCACATTGGATTCGGCAGATCGCACTGCCGATGCATTCAACTTCAAAAAGCGCCCCGGAATCGCCGGATGGGTCGTCCGGATTCTCCAGGCCAAACGATCAATCGCAACCACCTGGGCGCGGTGAGCGGCCGGCGATGCGGATCCACACCAGGTTGGTGAAGAAAACCGCCATAATCACCAGGCCCCATGGACACCATTCACGAAACAAACTGTCCCAGTTCAATGCCGCCCATGCCTGCCTCGTTGCTTCTGCGAAGCTCAGGAAAAGCAGGACTGCGTAGAGCAACAGCATTTTACCGGTGACAAGCTGGTCTCGTCCCATCCTGATCGCCTCAGTGCGCCTGCCACTCGATCTTGGTCAGGTCGATGCCTTCCTTCACCATCTCGTAGAGCGGAGAAAGCTCGCGCAGCTTCTTCACGATGTCCACCACCTTGGCGCCCACATAGTCTACCTCGGCCTGCGTGTTGAAGCGGCCCAGGCCGAAACGGATGGAGCTGTGCGCCACGTCGTCGCCCAATCCCAGCGCCTTCAAAACGTAGGAAGGCTCGAGCGTCGCCGAGGTGCAGGCCGAGCCGCTCGAAACCGCGACATCATTTATGCCCATCAGCAGCGACTCGCCTTCCACGTAGACAAAACTCATATTCAGGTTTCCGGGCAGCCGGTGCTCCATGGTTCCGTTCACGTGCACGTAGTCGAGCTCCGACTCGAGCTTGTTCTTGAGCCGGTCGCGCAGGCCGCGGAGATACGCCGCTTCGGAATCCATCTCTTCGGCTGCGATTTCGCAGGCTTTGCCGAGGCCTACGATGCCCGGAACGTTGAGCGTCCCGGACCTCATGCCGCGCTCGTGGCCGCCGCCGTCGATCTGCGCGGCGATTTGCACGCGCGGGTTGCGCCGGCGAACGTAGAGCGCGCCCACGCCTTTGGGGCCGTAGATCTTGTGCCCGCTGATCGAGGCCACGTCCACATTGTCGGCGATCACGTTGAACCTGACCTTGCCCACGGCCTGCATGGCGTCGGTATGGAAAAGGACGCCTTTTTCGTGGCAAAGCTTGCCGATCTCGCGGATGGGCTGCAGCACGCCGATCTCGTTGTTGGCCGCCATAATGGTCACAAGAATCGTCTTGTCGTCCATGGCACGCGCCAGGTCGTCAAGATCGATCAGGCCGTCGGCTTTCACAGGCAGGTAGGTCACGCGGTAGCCGTATTTCTCCAGGCGCTTGCAGGTATCGAGCACGGCCTTGTGCTCAGTGACCTGCGTGATGATGTGGTTGCCGCGCTCGCGGTACATCTCGGCGATGCCCTTGATGGCCAGGTTGTCGCTTTCCGTCGCGCCCGATGTGAAGATGATCTCCTTGGCATTGGCGCCGATCAGCCGCGCTATCTGCTCGCGCGCATTCTCGACGGCCTTTTCCGCCTCCCAGCCGAAGGAGTGGTTGCGGCTGGCGGCATTGCCGAACCTGGTGGTGAAGTACGGCATCATCGCCTCCAGCACCCGGGGGTCGATGGGGCTGGTGGCGTGATTGTCCATGTAGATCGGCAAGCGTACGCCTGCCGGAGCTTCCACGGTGCTCGCAACTGTGCTCATCTCGTCTCCGTCCTCAACAACGCTCTCCGCCGCTCGCCGGCGGAGGGGGAAAATGGCGTTACAGCGTCAATGAAACCAACCCGTGCGCCTCGCGAGGCTTGGCCGCGGGGGATTCGTATTCGGCCAGATCGTGAATGCTGATGCTCTTCAGCACTCCGGCGATGGTGTCGTTTACCCGCGCCAGCGGCTCCTTGATCGTGCAGCTCGGCGTCAGCTCGCAGGACTTGGAGCCCTTGGTGCAGGAGGTGATGAAAAACGGCCCGTCGATGTCGTGAATCACCTCGTAGGCCGAGATCTTCCGCGCATCGCGCGAAAGGGCGTATCCGCCGTTCATGCCGGCGTGGGAGCGCAGCAGGCCCGTCTTCGTGAGCCGCTGCAGAATCTTGGCCAGAAGCTGTGCCGGGATTCCGTAGGCATCGGCGATGTCCTTGGCGCTCAATGCCGGCATCTCGGGGTGCTCGGCCAGATACTTCAGCGCCATCAGCCCGTAATCCGCCTTTTTGGTCAGCTTGAGCATCGAATATCCGACCGCTTCGGTCCGCATTCAGTATACGACCGGTTCGGTCTCTATTTCAAGGCTTGCTATCCCGGTTCGCTGCGCGTTCCGGGGATTCCCCAAGGGAAAAAGATTCAACAAATACCCGTTTCAAATTGCGAAAAAGCCCGCTACAATCTTGCGAAAAGAGCGGCAGGTTCCTACGCTCCGGGAAAGATGGCAACCATCTGCAAACACCCCAAGGTTCGAGTTGTGTCCCGGCACGACGACGCCGAATACGTCGAGTGCCTGGAATGCGGCGAGGTCTTTGATTCGGAGGAGTTCCGCGACATGGAGATCGAGGAAACGGCCGAGAAAAGGGAAGTAGCGGATGAGTATTAGTGCCAATCGATAGCCGTGGCGGGTTGCCAGCCATGGGATTCATTTGCCGGCGGAGCCGTTGGCTGCGGCGCCGCCCAGCCGCCGCGCCGTAACCCACGCATAATGTAGGCCTGAAACCACGGTCAGCACCGCAGTTGCATCCAGTGCGACGAGGCGGAACACGACCACCCATCGCGCGGCGGAGAACTGGTGCAGCAGCACCACCGCAACGGCCGCAACTTGGGCAAGCGTATTGGCCTTTCCGAAGATGCTGGGGCTGAATTCGCGCCATCCCACCGCCGCGTAGAGCAGCGCCGCCACCATCAGGATCCCGAGGTCCCGCCCGAAGACCAGCGCCGTCACGGTAACGGGAATCAGCCGCAGGTGGGTTAACACGAGGAAAAGCGTGCTGAGCAGCAGCTTGTCGGCAACCGGGTCGAGGTAATGGCCCATCATGGTGCGCTGCTTGAGGACGCGGGCCAGCGTGCCGTCCAAAGCGTCGCTCAACCCTGCGGCCACGAAGAGGACGAATGCCAGCCGGTACTCGCCATCCAGCGTGGCCGCCACCAGGAAGGGCATCAGGCAAATCCGCAACAGGGTGAGCAGATTGGGTGCCGAACGGTATGAGGTGAATCGCGTACCGGAAGCGCGTGCCATGACAGGTTCGAGAGGTCAGCAGGACAAAACGCCCGAATCCGGGCCGCGAGAGACCAGCCCTGGGGGCTGCCGGAGCAATCGCATTCCACCGCTGGAACGGGGTTGGGATTCCTTGCTTACTCACCTACCGTATAGCACCCGGCTTGCCCCGCGAAACCCCGGCCTTTCGCAGCGAAGGGAGACCTCTGAAGCCGAAAGCGGGCCTCAACCCCGAGAGGAGCGCCTTTTCCCACCGCTTCGATCCTGCTAAACTACCCCTGTCGTGGTGCAGGCGCGTAGCTCAGTTGGTTAGAGCGCTTCCTTGACACGGAAGAGGTCGTTGGTTCGAATCCAATCGTGCCTACCATTTTCCCTTCCAGACACATCCCAGCAAATCCTATCGCATCCCATCATCGCGCCAAAAATCGCTGAAAATAGGCGATTTGTCGCAAGTTTGTGTCCTACGCCGTTCAGCGAGGCCCTATTGAAGCCGATTTCTGGTGGGGGTACAATTGGGGGTACCGATTCGAGAATTTGGGGGTACCGGGCAATCTCGGCCCAAATGGAGGGTGAAAGGATGCCACTCACAGATACGGCGATTCGCCGCTCAAAGCCCACAGACGCGCCATACAAGCTCTCTGATGGACACGGCCTTTATTTGCGGGTGAAGCCCAATGGAGGCAAGCTCTGGCGCTGGAAGTACCGCGTGGAGGGCAAGGAGAAGCTGATGTCCCTCGGAACCTATCCGGAGCTGTCCCTTGCTGATGCCCGTGAGCGCCATGCGAAAGCCCGCAAGGAACTTGCCAACGGCATAGACCCAATG
>JASHQQ010000374.1 GCA_030039035.1 Acidobacteriaceae bacterium
CCACTTCATTGTCGATCCATTCTCTCGACCGAGACTCCGAAAAGTCCCGGCGCTGCGTGGCCCGAACACCTCTCGGATTCCTCATGCCCTCCAGTCCGCCACGACTGGAGCCGGGATCGTAAGTGCCTGACTTGAGACCGAATACGCCTTGTCATTACCTGCGCAGAGTCAGCTCAGAATTGTGGGTAATTGAAAGAGGGCGGATTGGTGTCGGTTCCGTAGATATCGTTGCCCTGCACGCGCTCGTAGAAGGTGCCGAAGCCGCCGCGAAGCACCGTCTTGCTATTGCCGAAGAGGTCGTAGGCAAAGCCCAGACGCGGCTGCGGCGTGAAGTAATCGTTCTCGACCAGCCCCCGCGGGAACCCATTCACGCCTGGACGCCCGATGCCATTCAGATCCGAAATCTGCTGCGCGTACGCTGCCGCCCACGCGAACAAGAGAAACAGAGGCAGAGTTATGTACCAATGTTTGAAAAACCCCTTGCGTTTGGCCATGTCACTTACCTCCGCTAAAGCCAGGTCGATGAGTTCCTGTTTTGTTGAAGTTTGAGCGGGTACGCCGGCAGAGGGCGCCAGGTCAATCCGGCGTGAAAATGAACGCTTGAGACGGCTCGGCGGTAGAACCTCTCTCGCCGGCCGGCGGAACAGCGCCTGTCTCGGGATGCATCGGGCTGGAAGAACACCGCCCGCATCGGTACACCCAGCAGGCTCGGGACTGCCATCGAGTCGCGTACTACGCAGAGACAGCCAGACCCATGAACAAAGGCGTGATTCCTTGCTGTCCTGCTCAACCCGTCTTTTCAGCGATCGGCAAGGCCGAAGTGCCGTTGCAGTCGATTGCACCCCGCCGCCGGTGCGCGGGCTTGTTTCGCGCCCACACCAAACATTAGTAGACATTCGTTGAGTACGATGGGCTGGTGACTGCCATCACCGATGCTTGTGACCTGGGTCATCCGGCCGGGCTATTTTCGGTGCTTTTCTAACTTTCGGACGAGTCACATCCGCGAATTCTTCGCTACCATTTGATTTCGTCTTCCCCGGATCGGAGCCGAGGTGCCAGTCCACTGGCAGGAGCGCTTGGCCGAACTCCCGGATGTATTGCGGAGCAGGAGTAAACCCCGCACCGTCATTCTCCTGGGCGATCTTGCGATCGGCGGCGATGAGTTCGTGACGATTGCCGGTCCATGTTCGGTCGAGACCAAAGTTCAGCTCTTATCCACAGCGGATCGTGTCAGCCGTGCGGGAGCGCGGGTGCTTCGCGGCGGCGCTTTCAAGCCGCGCAGCTCGCCTTACTCCTTCCAGGGCCTGGGAGCCGAAGGACTGAAACTGCTGGCGCTTGCTCGCGAACGGACCGGACTTGCCATCGTGACCGAAGTGATGAGCGAATGCGACGTTTCGCTCGTGGCAGAGTATGCTGACATTCTCCAGATCGGCTCCCGCAACATGGAGAATTCCACGCTGCTCGCCGCGGCGGCCTGCGCGGGCAAGCCGATCCTGCTCAAGCGAGGTATGGTGGCGACGGTCACAGACCTTCTGCGTGCCGCCCAGTGCATAGTGAGTTACGGAAACCCCAACGTCATGCTTTGCGAGCGCGGCATTCGCACCTTCGATACCACCACGCGCAACACATTCGACGCGGCGGCGATCGCCATTCTCAAGCAGGTCACCCATCTGCCCGTAATCTGCGATCCGAGTCATGCCTGCGGCAATCGAGACCTCGTTCCGGCGCTGGCGCGCATTGGTGTATCGGCAGGAGCGGACGGAATGATCGTAGAAGTGCATCCTGCGCCCGAGCAGGCCTGGAGCGACGGCGAGCAGTCGCTCGGTTTCGATGGCTTCGAGTCAATGGTGGCTGACCTTCGGCCCTGGATTGAACTCAATCGGAGCCTGCGTAGCAAGCAGTCGAAAGCGGAGCAGGTCGAGGCCATGCAATGAGACCGCTTGGTAACAGATCGATTCTCGTTCTGTTGCTGATTGCCGTCGCATTCGTCCCCTGCAATTCGAGTCAAACCCGCTCCCGGCCAGCTCCTTCGCAAACTTCTGCGGGTCCGTTCTCGATCATCGTCAGCGCCGCACCGGTCTATGACCCGCTTGCTGCGATTCAGCGCGGCGCTGAGCGGTTCCCGCAGGGTGTGCGACTCTTGCTTCTGCGCGACAACAAAGCAGAGTCATTGCTTCCAGGCTTCTTTGCCTCGGCGGATGCCAGCGTTTCCTTCGATGCGAAGACCGTCATCTTTGCGGGCAAGAAGACCGCGAACGATCCCTGGCAGATCTGGGAGCTGAGCCTCACCGGCCATTCGCAGCGCAAGGTCATCTCGGGAAGCACCAACCTGATTCGTCCTCTCTACCTGCCCGACAATCGGCTGGTGTACGCGCGTCAAACGCCGGGCGGCTTTCAAATGGAGGCCGCATCGCTCGATGGATCTCAGCAACTTCCGCTTTCTCACATCCGCACAAGCGCGATTCCCGTGGATGTTTTGCAGGATGGGCGAATTCTCTTCGAATCCATGTTCCCGCTCGGCGAAGACGGCAGGCCTGAACTCTATCTTGTCTATTCGGATGGAAGCGGTGTCGAGTCCTACCGCTGCGATCATGGGCCGGGCCGCTGGGGCGGGCATCAACTGACGTCCGGTCCACAGACAGGCGACGTCGTCTTCACCCATGGACGCACTCTCGCGCGGTTCACTTCGCCCTTGGCCGCGGAGTCGCCGATTGCCGCGCCGGCTCGTGAATATGCAGGGCCGATAGCCGAGACTTCAACTGGAAAGTGGATCGTGTCGGTCAGGACGAACAACGAATCGCGATTCTCGCTGGCCCTGAAGAAGGCCGGCGCGGCTGCATTGCAACCGCTCTTTTCCGACACGAGGAACAATCTGGTTGAGCCGGTTCTGTTGACGCCTCGGCCGGTTCCCAAGCGGCATCCAACGGCTCTGCACGAGTGGACCACCGCCAATCTGCTCGCGCTCGATGTGCGCCAGTCGCGGGACGGGTCCTTGGGCGGAATGCCTGTATCTGTGCGGATTGACGCACAGGGTCAAGCCGGGATTGCGGTTGCGATGGGCATTGCGCCGATCGAGAGCGACGGCTCGTTTTTTGTGAAGACGCCCGCCGACCGGCCTATTCGTTTTACGCTGCTCGACCGCAACGGCTCCGTCCTGCGCGCAGAGCGGGGCTGGTTCTGGATTCGCAGCGGCGAGCAGAGGATCTGCGTGGGCTGCCATACAGGTCCGGAGCGCGCCCCGGAGAATCGGGTGCCGCAGGTGCTGCTGCGCAGCACCACTCCAGTCGACCTGAGCGGAGCGGCTCCCGCGGCCGCTGCAGGAGGCCGCTGACATGATCGCTCGAACTGCATTTCTTTTTCTCTTCGCGGCCAACGCAGTCATGGCGCAGAGCGCGCCGGCTTCTGCGCGGATAACCACTGCGGGATCGCAACCAGACATCCGCTTCGAGGATGCAACGCTGCCTTCCGGCATCGATTTCACGCACAGCTTCGGCTCGCGCCAGCTTGGATCATTGCTCGAAGGCACGGGCGCGGGCTGCGTGTGGTTCGATTACAACAACGATGGACTGCCGGACCTTTACATCACCAACGGAAGGCCCCTCGATGACGCGATGCATCCCTATCCGCTGAAGGAGAAGCCAAATCCGCTGCCGGCGGGACATCTCTATCGCAATGATGGCAATGGCCGCTTCACCGATGTGACGAAGGAAGCCGGCCTCGATCCCGACATCTATGGCATTGCCGTGACCGCTGCCGACTACGACAACGACGGCTTCGTCGATCTCCTGATCA
Source organism: Acidobacteriaceae bacterium (assembly GCA_030039035.1). Lineage (GTDB taxonomy): Bacteria > Acidobacteriota > Terriglobia > Terriglobales > Acidobacteriaceae > Telmatobacter. The sequence goes on from JASHQQ010000374.1 coordinate 3,793, forward strand.
CCGGATACGGCAAGGTGATCCTCTATCACAACGATGGAAACGGGCATTTTACCGATGTGACGGAGAAGGCCGGCATTCACGTGAATGGATGGGCGATCAGCTCAACCTGGCTTGACTACGACCGCGACGGCTGCCTCGATCTTTTCATCGGCCGCTACGTGAAGTTCGATCCGAAATACAGGGCTTATTATGCGGCCGATAACTATCCGGGGCCGCTCGATTATGAAGGAGATACCAACAAGCTGTATCACAACAACTGCGACGGCACGTTTACCGATGTGAGCGATAAGTCGGGGATCGGCGCGTTTGTGGGTCGCACCATGGGCGTGGTTGCCGCCGATTTCGACGGCGATGGATGGCCCGATATCTACGTCGCCAACGATCGCACGGAGAATTTTCTCTTTCACAACAGGCACGACGGCACATTTGAAGAAGTCGCCAACGAGGCTGGAGCGGCCTATGGCCAAAACGGCGAGAACACCAGCGCAATGGGGCCGATCGCGACCGATTTCAACGGCCGCGGGGTGCTCGACCTGTTTGTGACCGACTCGCGCTATAACCGGTTTCTGCAGCAGAGCGGAAACCCTGCCGGGCCATCGCGGAATGCGCAGAGCCATGGCGCACTCTCTTTCGACGACCGGGGAACGGCGAACGGCGTGGCGCAGGCGAACGCGCAATATGTGAGTTGGGGCGCCGGAGTCTACGACTTCGACAACGATGGTTTCTCCGACATCCTCATCTTTCACGGCGGACTGATTCACCTGATCCCGCAGGAACACACGGTCTTTCGCGGCTTGGCGCAAGGGCGATTCGCCGATGTGTCGCGTGATGCGGGCGAGGTGATCAGCGCGCGCACTGTAGCGCGAGGGGCGTGCTTTGCCGACTACGAGAACAACGGCAAGGTTGGGGCGTTCGTCGTCAACCTCGGCGCCAAGGGCAAGCTGCTGAGGAATGTTTCAACGAACAGCAATCATTGGATCGAGGTCCGGCTGCGCGGGACAAAGAGCAATCGCGACGGCATTGGCGCGCGAGTGGAGATTTATGCCGCGAGCCGGCGCCAGATGCAGGAGCGTGTGGCCGCCTCCGGGTATCTCTCGCAAAATGACGGTACATTGCATTTTGGGCTCGGCACTGCGACAACCGTGGATCGGATGATCGTTCGCTGGCCGAGCGGGCGCGAGCAGACGCTGGATAAGCTGGCCGCAGATCGCATCCTCACCGTGGAGGAGCCGCGATGAGGCGCGCTACGGCCGTCGCCGCCGCCGCGGCCGCTTTCGCTCTTGCGCTATTGCTGGCGAATCTGCGCCCGGTAATGGCCTGGAGCGGCGCGGATACAGCCGGCGGATCAGCCACAGCGAAAACCCGCGCGGTCAAGGATGCACAATACGCTTCGCCGCTGGAGATGGCGCTCTCGCCCGATGGTACGCGCCTCTACGTCATCTGTGGGCAAGCGGGCGAGCTGCGCGTGCTGGAAACGGCATCGGGACGGACATTGAGGACGATCGGCGTGGGCCGCGAGCCTCGTGGCTTGGCGCTCTCACCCTCCGGCGACCGGGTCTTCGTCGCCAACTCCTGGGACGACACCATCTCCGTCATCGACACGAGCAGACTGGCAGTGATCGCCACGTGGCCGGAGACAGGCGAACCCTCCGGAGCGGCCTTTGCCAGGAACGTGCAGGGCAGCGACGCGCTTTACGTCGCCAACCGCATCAGCAATGACGTCGCCGTACTCGATGCGAAAACCGGCGCCGAGCGGATGCGGTTGGCAGCAGGCCGCGGGGCGAGCTACACTACGCTCGCTCCGGACAACTCGCGCCTCTTCGTCACGCATGTCTATCCCAATCCGGGACGGCATCGAACTGCGCCCGAGTCCGAAGTGACGGTCATCGATGCCGCGAAAGGGCGGGTCGTCGAGCGCTTGCCTCTGCACTCAGTTGCGGGCGTTTTTCACACCGCGATTTCAAGAGATGGGCGTCTCGGCGCAGTGGTTCATTTGCATCCCAAGAACCTCGTGCCCATGGCTCACGTGGAGCACGGCTGGGTTTTCGGTGATTCTGTCACAGTGTTCGGGGCGGACGTCGGCGGTGCGGTGGAAGTGCCGCTCGATGAGATCGACCGCTACTTCGCAATGCCTTTTGGCGTAGCCATCGCTCCCGACAAGTCGCGCATTTATATCAGCAATGCCGGCTCGGATTGCGTGACGGTCATCGATGTTTCGCGGCTGATGCGATTCATCCATTCGCATCCAGCGCCGTTCGCGCAGGATCTCTCGGCCTCGGCGAACTATGTGGTGGCGCGCATACCGGTGGGGCGCAACCCTCGCGGCATTCTGCTCTCACGAGATGGACGGCGCCTGCTTGTCGCCAATCGGCTCGATGACACCATCAGCGCCATCGATACGCGCACCAATCGTGTCGTCTCCACCTTCGTTCTTGCCGGACCAAAAATGCTCACCGGCCTTCGGCGCGGCGAGCAGACGTTCTACAGCGCCCGATTCGCTTTTCAAGGCCAGTTCGGATGCTCGAACTGCCACATCGATTCCACGTTCGACGGGCTCACGTGGGATCTCGAGCCGGATGGACTAGGCGTCGACATCGTCGATAACCGTCTCCTCGAAGACCTGAGCGGCACGGAGCCCTTCAAATGGAACGGCGGCAACCCCGGCATCCCCATCGAGTGCGGAATCCGCACGGAAAAGTACATCTGGCGGTCAGAGAATTACGACTACCGTTCGCTGGCCGATCTTGCTGCTTACGTGATCGGCATTCCTGCGCGGCCCAATCGGTGGCGACTGCCCGGTGGGGCGCTCAGCGAGGCGCAGGAGCGCGGACAGGCAATCTTCAACCGCGATGTCGATCGCTTCGGCAAGCCAATTCCGATCGAGAATCGCTGCTCGTTTTGCCACAGCGGACCCAAAGGAACGAGCCAGAGATCATTCGATGTCGGCACGGGAAAGCCAACGGACCGCTCGGGGCTGTTCGATACGCCGCAGCTTCTCAATATCGGCCTGACGGCGCCTTATCTGCATGATGGCTCGGCAAAATCTCTCGAAGAAATCTGGACCATCTTCAATCCACATGACCGGCACGGCCGGACCAATGACCTGACCAAGGACCAGCTCAATGACCTGGTCGAGTATCTGAAGACGCGATGAAACGACTGATTACAGCATGGCTTCTGTTCGCCGGCGCCTGGGCCGCGGCGCAGACGTTCGCGCAGGCTCCCTCGATGCCGCGTTTTCGCTTTCAAAACTTCACCACCGCCGACGGGCTGCCGGATAACCACGTCTTTGCTGTTCTTGTAGATGGCGAGCGGGTCTGGGCGGGTACGGAGAACGGCCTTGGCCTTTACGAAAATCACCGTTGGAGGACATTCTCCGCGCAGGACGGGCTTGCCCATCGAGCCGTGCTTTCCCTCGCTCTCGACCCCCGGACGGGAGATGTTTGGGCGGGGACGATGGGCGGCCTGAGCCGCATCTCGGCGGGACGGATCGACAGCTACACGCAGCTCAACTCCGGCCTGAGCAACAACATTGTGTACGGCGTAAGCGTGGAGGGCGAGGATGTGTGGGTCGCCACGGCCGCGGGCGGCTGCCGCCTGAACCTGCGCACCGGGGCGTGGTCGCTCTATAACGAGCGCAACACGCCGATGACAGAGATCTGGACTTACGGCGTGTCCGCCACGCCGACAAAGGTCTACTACGCCGTTTGGGGCAGCGGCGTACTCGAATTCGACCAGAACACGCACGTGTGGGATAAGTATGACGATCCCGATGGAGAAAACGAGCTCGTTCTGTTCAGGGATCAGGGATTGATCCACGAGATAGTAACTTCGGTGAGTTATGTCGATGGCATCTTGTGGGTGGCCACTTACTTTGGAGACAGCCGTTACGATGGCCGCTACTGGCACAACTTCTTGACCAAAGACAGCGGCCTGCCTTCCAACTTCACCAACTTCATCAAGGGCGTGGATGCAACGCACGCCTGGTTCTGCACCGACAAGGGCCTTGCATATTTTGACGGCGTCAATTGGGCCGTTTATCGCCCGTCTCTCGCCGATGGCAGACCCGAAATGACCGTTCGCGACGGAGCTGGCAAAGCGACTGCCATCCTGGTCACCACTGCCCCGGCCCATAACTACATTCTGGGAATTGATTTCCAGGGTCCGGACATCTGGGTTGCAACTGCCAAAGGCCTCAGTCACGGAATTCGCCAACCTTAGAGGAGTTTTGCCATGAACTCATTTCCATCTCTCATCTCGGAGTTGCTCGACTCAGCCGAGCACACCCCGATTCAGAAACGGCCGATCACCAACCACTCGGCTCTTAACGAGGCGTACGCCTATCCAAAACCGAGTTCATTTTCGCGAGGCATGCGCATCGACCTCAATGGCATCTCGATCCTGCTCATCTCCGGCACGGCCAGCATCGATGAGAGCGGCAAGAGCGTGCACATCGGCGATTTTCGCGCGCAAACACGCCGGACATTTGCGAATATCACGGCGCTGCTCGCCGCGGAGGGTGCGACGTGGCACGATGTAGTGCGCACGAGTTGCTATTTGCGGGATATCGACAGGGACTACGAAGCATTTAACGAGGAGCGTACGGCGTTTTATAGCGAAGAGGGGCTCGATCCGCTGCCTGCCTCCACCGGAATCCAGGCAAAGCTTTGCCGTCCGGAACTGCTCGTCGAGATCGAGGCCATCGCCATGTTCCGGTCAGGGAGTCGCGGCCCCAGTTAGTGCGAGAGCAAGGAGCTATGAGATGAACCTCCGAACGAAGCGCGCGCTCCACGGGGCGGCGACGATGCTCCGCAATTTCGCCGCCGGCACGACAGCTATTGTTGTCGCTTTGGCGACGCAGGCCTATGCTGGGCAGAGCGCGCCTTCGTGTGAGTGCGGGGCGCATCCGCCTCCCCCTCCGTCCGATCGCACGGTTGTGCCATACGCGGGGCAACCTGCCGACCTGATTCCGTTCTCGAAATACGCGCAGCCTTACGACCTCAATTACATTCATCCCAACATATACATGGGAGCGGGCCGTGATCTTCCCGATCCCACTGACGTGAGCGAGGTTCGCATCGGATTTCTTGGACCGATCGAAAACCACCCGCAACAGGTTTTCGGGTTGCGCATGCTGCACGGAGCGCAACTCGCCGTGGAAGAGGCCAATGCGCGAGGCGGCTACGGCGGCAAGCCGTTTCGTCTCATGCTCCACAACGATTACGACAACTGGCAGGCGAATGCGGTTTACGGCAGCCAGCGCCCAACCGACCCTGCGATCTGGGGCGCGGCCGCCGATGAAGCCGTGAAGATGATTTATGACGAGAAGGACTGGGCGATCTTCGGCTCCATCAGCTCGGAATCCACACACATTATGCTGCGCGTGGCTCTGAAAGCGGAGATCCCCATCGTCAATTCCGCTTCCACCGACCCCACGATTCCCGAAACGTACATTCCGTGGTTCTTTACAGATCTGCAGGACGATCGCGTCCAGTCCTTCACTTTGGCGCGTCACATTTTCACGGAACTAGGGCTTAAGCGCACGGCAATCCTGCGCGTGAATGAACGCTACGGGCGATTCGGCGTTCCCTACTTTCGCGATGCCGCGCGCCGTCTCGGGCATCCGGTGGTGATCGAGCAGAAGTTCATGCCCGGCGATACCGACTTCACACGGCAGTTGCGCGTGATTCAGTCGTCCCGCCCCGATTCGATCTTGTTATGGACCGACGAAGTTCCGGCGGCGGAGATTCTGCGCCAGATGCGCCAGATGGGCATGACACAACCGGTTTTCGGGAGCTATCGCACGCTGGGCGCGACGCTGCTCGAGCAGGCTGGACCGGCCGCGGAAGGTTTCGAGGCTGTCTTTCCGTACGACCCGACTCGCAACGATCCCCGATGGATTGAATTTCAGCACAGTTTCGAAGCTCGCTTTCATGAACCGCCCGAACAGTTTGCTTCGCTTGCCTATGACGCAATGAACCAGTTACTCGAATCGATTTGCAGGGCCGGGCTTAACCGCGCACGGATTCACGACGCGCTGGCCGATATCCAGAGTTACGACGGCGTCACGGGCAGGATGGTCTACGATCCGAATCTCAAGAACGTGAGTCCGATGTATCTTGGCGCGGTGCATCACGGGTCAATCTCCTATCGACGAGCGTCGATGAGTGGAACGGGAGGCGCCGCCGCCGATACCTCAGCGACACAGCCGCGCAACGAGCCTGGGCCGCGAAGGGACGCGCCTGAGGCCCGGTTGCGACCGCAACCCTATGCGCGAGTCGGCGAGGATGGGGTGAGCTATTTCGGTCCGGCTCCTGCTGACTCATCGTTGAGATCGACTGCAGCGCCGCTGCGGATTGTTCTGTTCGGTCCAAATGCGGTTTCGGTTGTTGCGTCCAGCGAGGTTCAGAGTGTTCTCGAAGCAGCGTCGATCGACGACAGTGAGAAAAGGCGATGGGAGTTGATTCCCATCGAGAGCTCGCAGAATTGGGGCGGGGCAGCAACGCAGTTAGTCGATTCGGTTATGGAGAAACACGCCGTGGCCATACTCGCATTCGATCGTGACGCGGCTCACCTCGCGGAGCAGATCGCGGTCAAAACATTCATCCCGGTCGTGGCGGTGTCAGGAGATAGGTCACTGACCTCAGCCAACATCCCTTGGATCTTCCGCCTGCCACCGGACACGCCGCTCTTGACGGCGTTACAGGTGATCCTCGCAGCGGGCCGGCACGACGGAGGCGATGCCGCTCGCTTGCGGATCAGCCTTGCCTCGGGCGCCAGGTTCGCCGGGATGGGGTTCGCGCCAACAGGAGAACCTCTCGAGCGGTAGCTGTTCGTCAGAAGGAGAACGGCCTCCGCGCCTCGAGCGCAGTCTATCGGAAAATGTCAGATCAAGTCGTGGCTAGGACAATTTAGCACGGATGTGCGCCAAATTCAGTGGCCCTGGTCACAATGCAAGATCGATCCTCGCTCGCTCCCACCTTCAATGGCCGCCGATGGCGCGGACACCGCTACAATCTCGTCGTGAATCTCTCGAAAGTGACGCTTTGCCCTGACATACAGTGGTGTAACGATCAGGGTGCTTGATGAATGTTCGACTTTGGAGAAGGCGATCAACTGACGCGTTGCGCCCTGTTCGCGTGCACGGTGCCAAGCGGAGATCTTTGTTGGGACACCCAATCGGACCGGGTGAACGGGCCGGCCCGAACGCGCATCTTCAGTCTCTGCGATACGTCGCAAGAGGATGTCTCGGAGCTTGCTGGCGTAATCGTCGTCCAGACCCAGGTGCGAGCACTCTTCCATCACATCAAGTGCATAGCGGAGTTCGGTCGCTAAACCGGGATTGAGCGTCGCAATCATATTCGCTGCATTTTAGCGCGGCTACCCACTGCGCGTTTACCCCAGCTTTCCAACTTTAAGCCCCACAACATCTCCCACACGGAGACATTGAGGCGAATGAACCGACATCCAATTCCGCAGCGCGGCGAGAAATTATCCGCTCCAAGTGATTCTCGTCACATTAAAGCCGTCGACGTCCACTGCATTTTCATATTGCCTGCTTGATTTGGGATTGGATTGCTCGGAACTTTTCAATCGGCGGGTCGTATCATCCTGATGTGCCAATTCGTGATGGCGAAATGCGAAAAGAGTCATGTCATGGAAGGAAGAGGCGGATCTGAATGGCGACCGGAATGCTCGCCCAGTGCGGCCGAGATTTCGAGTGCGGATTACCCTGCTCTGAACCCGCCACTTGAAACACTGCCCAATTCAAATCTCATCTATAACCTGCGCGACGGGACCAGCGACTCAAATGCTTTCTTCGCCGAATCGGCGAGATTCGCAGAGAAGATCGTAGCGCGGATCGATAAGCATGCCGGGGCCATTCTTGACCGATATTACCGCCACTTGCGTGTTGTGAATGAAGAGGCACCCCGCAGCCGTGGAGAATAGGTCATTGAGTTTCTCACTCTGGGGATGGCTCTCAGACGATACGAAGCTGCAGCGCAAGCGCTATCAGGGTAGGTCGTTACGCTGGCTCAGTTTCTCATCTTTGTGCGTCGAAATGACAATCGGCTGGCACCATCTTCAAGTCGCACTCCGCACGCCATCTCCACTGGTGGGCGCCTGGCATGTCGACGACACCCACCTTGCCTCAGGCGCCTTCATCGACCCCGAAGGCCTTCCGGTCACCGACCTCTATGTCGCCCCATCCGGCTGTGCCTGCACGCGCTCGGCCGACGGCGAACTCTGGCTCTCCGGCGTTGATCTCAACCCTGAGGAACACGCCGTCCGAATCAATTGCTACTTCATCACCCCCCCACCAACCACACCTGGCAGCTCCCCGACCCCAATCACCTTATTCTCACCCCGGTCTCACCCGACCCATCCAAACCCGCACCTGAGAACAAGTCTGCCAAATCAGCCCAGCCCATCAAACCCGCCGTCCTCACGCTCACCCGAACGCCGACGCCCGACCACGATCCGCTGCTCGAACGCGGCTTTCACTTCATCAGCGAGTAGCGCAATGAGCGCTGGTCCGCTGAGAAGATTCGGAACCGGTAGGTACACTGTGGGAGATCAAGAGCAGAGAATCGCCAACGCGCTCACCGAGCCGGTTCGGCACCGGGGGCGGGCGGCATCGCGCACGGTTTTCGGCAGCGATTTGGCCGCCTGGGAACTTGGCGAGAAGCCCGTTTGCCAATACCTTTCCTTCATTCGAAACAGAAGACAATCTGAATTAGTGATTTGCCCTGCACGCTGGTTGAGGTCGCGCGACGCGAGGCGGACCCTGGACACTGGCTTACTTGGCAAAAGCAATCTCGAATTTTGCCGTTGCTATGGCCGAGGATCGCACTTTGCGATAAGGAGACGGACTCAGGAGTGCATCCGCTCAGGTTTCGGCGAAGGCGCAGATATTGTTTATTGGGTAATTCTGCCACGGTGGAAGAGAGATCCGGAAGAGTGCGCAAAGCCGACGAGCGCCTGTCCGAGAAGCTGAAAGCCGCTGCTGCCTATTGGCACGGGATAGCGCGCGCCGAAGATGAATGTGGTGAGCGTCAGCGTATAATTGCCGCCGGAGATGCCGTCGCTGTGCGCGAGCGTGAAGTCGCCGACAGCAGCGAGGCGGCCGGGCCCGCGCACAGAGCCCGGCGCCACACGTGGTTTCTGTGCTTTTTTCTGGTTTGTTCTGCTTGAGAGCAGAGAGCGCGGTTTCATCCCCCTCGGAAATTACGAGTCGTGCTCTCACCCACTAGTTTTGCGATCGGCGAGAAAAAAGAAGCTCAGGAATTTGAAGGGATCGAGGTGAGCGCCACATCGGCGCCCTCCTTTCCGATCCGTTTCGAATACAGTCGCTTCTTCAGAAATACGGATCGCCGATTGCCATTCGATGCGCGATTACTTCACCGCAGGGCGGAGTTGCCTCGAAAGTTTGCCGTCATTATTCGGTGAGGGGGACTCCGGCGTGCTGCAGAG
>JASHQQ010000375.1 GCA_030039035.1 Acidobacteriaceae bacterium
CTGCGTCCGCCACCCTCCGGAGTGTTGACGGTCAGGCTTGCTGGGTAGCCGTGAACCTGCGCGAGAATTTTGTCGAGCGCCAAGCGCGAAGCGCCGAAGTCTTTTACAAAAATCGTGAGCGAGACGGTCCGCGCGATCATCGGAGCGATGGAATTGGCCGAGGGAGAAAGTGGCGCTCCAGCCCCTCCGCTTTGAAACAGCCCGTTGGTATCCGCTGCCCGGGTCCTTTTCGACTCCTGTGTCAGCAGACCGTTCTGAACTTCCCGGTACGGCGCACGATCCGACACGATGCCGCCCACGATGCCTTGGGCAGGGGGCGGTGGCGCGGCCGCAGCCTGAGGACTGAGATAAGTGAGGTTCGTCGCCATCTGTTCCAAAGGCGGAGCCGTTTTGTGAGAGACCCGGTAGGCCGATGGAAAGAGTGCAACCAGCGCGAGCGTCCCCACCACGATGCCGCCGGCACCGATGGCCCACAGCCGCCAATTCAGAAAACTCAATCGCGTGTAGTGAGGGATCTTCTGGCTCTTCGCCTGAGCCGCATATGTCCGCGAATTTTCGGCGGCTGCCGGGTCGAAGATCGCCGGGGCTTCCTCCACGCTCCACTGCGCCAGCGCTCTCGATGTCGCGCGGAACTGCTCGGCCAGTTCGGCGCATTCCGCGCACTGGCCCATGTGCTCCTCGATCGCCTGCGCTTCGGCGCGCGGGAGCTCGCCGTCCACCCACGCCATCACGTCTTCGGGAGCCACGGGATGTGTCATTGCCGTCATGCGCGTTCCTCCGATTGAACGATCCGTTCGGCTGCGCCCGCTGGCGCCCTCGCGGTCAGCAGCTCGCGCAATGCGCCTCTTGCGCGAAAGAGCCGCGTTCGCACCGTATTGAGCGGCAGGCCCAGGATTCCGGCGATCTCCGCGTAGCTCAACTGATCGAACTCGCGCAGCATCAGGATCTCGCGCTCCATGCCGTCCAGCTTTCTCAAAGCTTGCCGCACCTCGAATCCGGTTTCCAGGGCAGTTCGGCCCGCCGGCTCACGCTCCGCGTCCAGCGGCTTCCAGAACATGGCGCGGAAAGCGTAATTTCGCCGATACGAGCGCAGAATCCTGAAGCCGATCGAGTAGAGGTAGGTGCGAAAGAGCGCGCAGGCCTGGTAACTCCTCGAGGATTTCAGCACGACGAGAAAGGCCTCCTGCGCAAGCTCCTCCGCCGCGGAGGCGTCGGCCACTCGCCGCCGGAAGAACGCGTAGATTGGTTGCCTGTAGCGGCGGAACAGCACTTCGAATGCATCCGTCGAGCCGCGCGCGAAAGCAACCATCAGTTGCTCGTCAGTCTGCTCTGCCCCGAAGTCGGGCGGATGATCTTCCTGTGGATTACTGGCACCTGTAGACATCGCGCTTCGTTGGACTCCCTTCAGCCTGGGAACGGCTCAGGGCAAGGGTTCTTGCATCCGATCGAACCAACTTCTTTTGCATAGGTAATGGCGCGCGAAAGCAAAAAGTTCCCTGCATCGCCCAAAAACGGGAGACTGCCCACCGGGCGTGCAGATCACGCCCCCTGTTGCTGCACGATCGATCCAGTCGTTCGGCCTCGGCATCGGCATCTTGAGTGCTGCTCGCCGCCGGGAACGAACTCGATCCACGCCGCGTATATTGCGAATCATGAACCCGGCGCGCAGTCTCGTGCGATGGAGCCTTGTCTGCGCTTTCGGCTGGTTTGCGCTCTGCGCCGCGATCGGCATCATAGCCGCGGAGGGTGCGCTGCATCCGCGGCACCTGCCACTCGAACCCGGCGATTCCGCAACGGCGCGGTTCTATGCCACCCGGAATCAGGCCTCGGTCGCCGACGTCGCCCTCTCGGCCGAAGGCGGTGCGGTTCTGCGCGGGTGGAACATCCGGAGGGTCGCCGGGAACGGCAGCACGGTCATCCTGCTCCACGGTCAATCCGCAAACCGCGAAGTGATGCTTGGAACCGCCGACCTTCTGCTTCGCAATGGCTACTCCGTTCTTCTTCCCGACGCGCGTGATCACGGCGCAAGCGGAGGACCGATGGCTACGTACGGAGTGCTCGAATCCGGCGACCTGCGGCTGTGGGTCGATTGGATCGGGAAATCCTACGCTCCGCATTGCGTCTTCGGTCTTGGCGATTCGATGGGCGCAGCTGAGCTACTCAACGCGCTTCCGAAGATTCCGGAATTCTGCGCAGTCGTCGCCGAAGGCTCCTTCTCGAGCTTCCGTGAAGCGGCTTACGACCGCATGGGGCAGGGATTCGGCACTGGCGCGTGGCTGGGCCGAACGCTATTGCGTCCGGCGATCGACGAGGGAATGCTCTACGCGCGTTTGAGATATGGTGTGGACCTTTGGCAAGCTTCGCCGGAGCGTGCCGTCGCCTCCAGTCATGTTCCTGTCCTGCTCATTCATGGTCTGGCGGACACAAACCTCCCTCCGCGCCATTCTGAGCGGATCAAGGCAACTGACCCTGACGTCGTTTTGTGGGAACCGCCGAATGCAGGCCATTGCGGCGCGTCAGGCGCGGAGCCGGCGGAGTACGAACATAGAGTTGTCGGCTGGTTCGACAGCCATCAACAGCCGGCGGTTATCACCAAAATGCGTTGATTCCAAATCTTTGTGCTGGCTGCCGCGAGCTGGTTTTCCATGCGTAAAATGCCGTCAGCGTTGCGAAGCTGCGAAGAAGGTGTACTTTGCCGAATAAGGCACTCGCAGGAGTTGATTGAGATCGCCGGGACTTCGGCAGCCCGTCCCAGGCGCCGCTCCGCCGCGCGTCTCTGTCCGTTGGGTGAAGGCCACGCCGGCAAGCTTCCCGGTGGTTGTTCCGGGTTTGGAGCGAAGCAGAAGCCACGGCACGGCGTTCGGCTCCGGCGCGGGACGGCTGGTGACCACTTCTCCCTCCACCTGGCTGCCGTCCGCAAGCCTCCATGTGGGTCCGGCGAAGTGCGTTCCGATCTGCTTGCCGGATTCATCGAAGAGCTTTGCGTCCGGCGCCTTGAGCGTCCATTTGAATGTTCCCTGCACCTCGGCGCACGAGTAAATCTGGACGCCGGCTCCCTTTGCCTGCAGCACCGCAGTCGACCCCGGCGGCGGATCGATGGACACACCCCCCGGCTGGGCGATGAGCGTGAGCGAGCCCATGAAAACTGTCACGGCGAGTAGGGCTGTCGAATGGTTACGCATCATCGACAGAGCTTACCAGAGTGCGGGAATCAGCGCGCGCTTTCCACGTCCGATCGAGCCCTGCCCGCTCGTGTATCCTGGCCGGAGAGCACTCGATTTTTCCGTCCCCCGGAGTTTGCCGCGCCATGCCCACCCTTGCCGCCGTCGACGTCGGATCGAACTCCTGCCGCTTGAAGATCGCGCGCGTCGTCGCTCACCGGCTGAAGACACTGCACGAAGACCGCGAGGTCACGCGCATGGGTACGAGCGTCTTCGACTCCGGCCTGATTTCGCCGGAAGCGATGGCGGCCACGCTGCGTGCGCTCAAGCGTTTTCAGCGCGCGGTACAGGCCCACGGCGTCGACCGGATTCGCGTCGTGGCCACGTCTGCGATGCGCGACGCCCGCAACGCCGCCGCGTTTCAGTCCTGGGTAAAGGCGGAGACAGGATGGAATCTCGAGATCATCTCCGGTCTTGAAGAAGGCCGGCTGATTCATCAGGGCGTGACGGCGGGCGAGCCGGGCGCGGGCGGACGCGCGCTGCTCCTCGATCTCGGCGGCGGCAGTTGCGAGATCACCCACAGCGAACGCAAGCGCATCCGCGAAACGGTAAGCATGCCGCTGGGCGCCGTGCGCCTGACCGAGGAGTTTCTGCAGAGCGACCCGCCGCCGCCCGAGGGTCTGGCGCGCATGCGTCAGCTTATTGCGCGCGAGCTCCGGCGCGCGCATCGCAGGATCGACGTTGCGCGAGGAACGCTGGTCATTGGCACCTCCGGCACGGCCGCCGCGCTCTCCGACGCATTGACGCTCGCCGGAAAGGCGGCTGGGTCGACGAAGAAATCTGCTGGCGGCCGCGTCTCTTTGCCGGCCGGCTCGATCGCGACGCGTGACGTGCGCAAGCTGGCCGTCAAACTCAGCGGCATGACGCTGCCGGAGCGAGAAGCCGTGCCGGGCATCGGGCCGCGCCGCGCCGAGATCATCGTCGCCGGGGCGACGGTTTTCGTGGAGGTGCTGGAAAGTTTCGGCCTGCGCGGCTTTCGCTATTCGCCGCTGGGGCTGCGCGACGGGGTGCTCGAGCAAATGCTGGCCGAGCTCGACGCGCGCGCCAGCGTTCATCGCGAATTCGAGCACGAGCGGTGGGAGAGCGTGATGGTCACGGCGCGGCGTTACGGCGTCGATCCGCGGCAGGCCGAGCCGGTGCGGGCCCACGCGATCCAGCTTTATCGCGACCTGAGATCGCTGCACGAGCTCCCCACCGAGTACGAAAGCTGGCTGTCGGCCGCCGCCGTGCTGCGCGACACGGGCAAATTCATCAACCACCAGAACCACCACCGGCACACGCAGTACATCATCTCCAGCTCCGAGCTCTACGGATACAACCGCGTGCAGCGCACCATCATCTCGGCCATTGCCCGGTATTTGGGCAAGAGCCGTCCGCTGCCCGGCGACCGTGCCATGCGCAATATCCCCGCCGAGCAGCACCGGAACATACATCGCGCCGTGGTGCTGCTGCGCCTGGCCGTTGCCCTGAACCAGGACCGCGCCAGCGATTTGCTGCGCGTGGCGGCCAGAATCTATCCCAGGCGGGTTTATCTGGAGCTGAAGCCGGGACGCACCGGCGCCGAGCTGGAGCTGTGGTCGCTGCGCAAGGAAGCCGACTATTTCCGCGAGGTTTTCGGACGCGAGCTCTTCGCCACGCTGGCGTAGATGGCGCGCGCCATACGCGGATCGATGAGCCACTGCAGTTGCGGCGGGTGCCGGTCGAGGTCGATCCGTGCTATCGAGCCCTTGCGCATGCGCAGGTTGGCGCCGCCATTGCCCGTGATCAGCCTGCCCAGGAACTGAAACAGGGTGGGGTTGTGGCCCACGGCCAGCACACCCTCGCATTCGCTGTACCTGGACAGCATCTTCTGGAAATCGATGTAACTCGCATCCATGTTCAGCGCAGGAATGATTTCGACCTTGCCATCGTAGCCAAGCTCGGTGGCCACCAGTTGCGCCGTCTGCATGGCGCGCTTCAGGGGGCTGGAAAGAACCACGTCGATCTGCACCTTGAATGCGCCCAGCAGCGCAGCCATAAGGATGCATTGATCCTTGCCGTCCTTGACCAGGGCCCGTTTGGCATCCAGGATGGGGTTGCCGCGAGGAAGACCGGCGTCGGCATGACGCATCAGGTAGAGATTCATGAGGACTGGTGTCCGGCGGGGCAAATGGCCGGTGTCGGGCGACTCCTTACACAGCCCGATTTTACACCTTTGTAACAAGGCGGGGCAGAAGCGGGATCAGCCGTTCGGAGGAGACGAAATCCGGCGTTCCCGGTGGTCGATCCTTGCAACAGACCGCCATGCGTCCGCAGATCCGGCTCGGGCATTGCGCGGATCTGTTCAGGTAGCATTATGCTACCATTCTTCCATGAGTCAGCCGGTCAGGCTTTCCGACGCTCTGGTTCTCGACGCGCGCCTTGCTGGCGAAGCCATGCACCGTTCCATCGCCGGGCAGGTGGAGTTTTGGGCCCGGCTGGGCCGGTCTGTCGAGTCGATCCTCGAGGGCGAACGCGTGCTGGCGCTTGCGAAAAGTGCTGCCGATCAGCCTCTTTCCAAAATTCTCGATTCGATCGATTCACCCGCCGGTCGCAGCCGGGTTTCAAAATACCTTGAAGGGCTCCCATTTCCTCATTACCGGCCTTTTCCGGACAGGCCGGGTCTTCTTGAGCGGATCGATGCAGACGGCAAGCGCACCGTGGGGAGATTTGTGAACCGCGAGTTCAGGCTCGTGCGGTCCGCACCCATGCATGCAGAAAAGCCCCGGTGATGCTGTCCCTGCCGGATCGCCGGCCGATCGTGGTCGCCTTGGCCGGACCGAACGGCGCCGGCAAAACGACGTTTTATCACGCGCACCTGCAGGCCGCCGGGCTGCGCCTGGTAAACGCGGACATTCTGGCGCAGGAACTCGACATCGATCCCTACGAGGCAGCGCGAGTCGCCGCGACAATTCGCCAGGAACTGGTCCGTCAACACGAGAGTTTTGTATTCGAGACGGTCTTTTCCGATCCAGTTGGCGATAAATTGTCGTTCCTCAGAGAGACCGCTGCCAGCGGATACACGGTACTTCTTTGCTTCATAGGGGTCTCAAGCCCCGACGTATGTGACGAGCGCATCGCGATGCGCGTTTCCCAGGGCGGTCACGACGTGCCGCAAGATAAAGTGATCGCCCGGTTCCCGCGGACGCTGGCCAATCTGGCGGCAGCCATCGGCGTATTGCCCCACGTGTGGATCTTCGACAACGATGACCTGGCTCGCCCGTTTCGGCTCGCCGCCGTGTGCGAGAGCGGCCGGATCGCGGCGCAATGGACGCCGGTCCGCAAATGGCTGAAGCCGCTTCTTCCGTTGGCCCCATCAAATCCTTCGTAGAGGCCGGCGCCGTCCGACCCCTGCGTTGTCATGGAAGGACTATCGAAGGCGGGCCGGGTTCGAAATCCCGATTTCCCTGCGCGGAACGTGGATTCTGCATCGGACTCGAATCGCCGCTGTAGCCGTAGCTGCCGCGCACCGACGCCGGCGCTGCCGCACGCCTACAATTTTGGGGAGGGTAGCGTATGGGCTGAACAGGCTGCGGAAAAACAAAGTTGGCCATCGGAAAAGTGTCAGGGCACGACTCTAGTCGTTCCACATGAACGGCAAAATCAACGAGGGCTATAGCCCCTGCAGATTGCCTTGCCTTTTGATTCGTCTGTCCTTCTCCGTTTTTCTGCAGCCTCTGAAGCCCGTGCCAATCGCCTGTGCAATTGTCCGGCGAGGTGAATCCCATGCCGCGGTGGAAGCGGGCATGCAAGGCTGTTTCCGGGTGGTTGTTCTGCCTGCCGCTCGTTTTGGCCTTCGCACAACGCGCGCCGGACCACGCACCCGTATTCGTTACGGTCGTCGATGAAAACCGTGTTGCGGTTCCAGGCGCACAGGTCATTGTGCAGCAGCCCGGCAAGGCCGATATCCGCGAAACGACAGACTATGCCGGGCGCGTCGCCTACATCCTGGCTGGAACGCAACCCTACGGGATTCGGGTTGCGAAACCGGGTTTCTACGAACAGACGGTCAACGACGAGGATCCGCTGGCCCGCGCCATTCGGGTGGTGCTCAATCGCGAGCAGATGGTTGTCGAGCGGGTCGACGTCAACGCGTCGCCACCGGGCATCGACACCCAGCAAACGTCCGACCAGATCACCCTGAATCTGCCGGAGATCGTCAACATTCCCTACCCGACCTCACGCGACATCCGCAACCTGCTGCAGTTTTACCCCGGAGTGGTCGCGGACGAATCCGGCCAGGTTCACGTCGCGGGCTCCGAGACCTGGCAGACTCTCGACACGCTCGACAATTTCGACATCCGCTCGCCGATCGACGGAATGCTTTCCATGCGCGTCAGCGCCGACGCGGTGCGCTCCATCGATGAGGAGACAACGCGTTATCCCGTCGAATTCGGCCGCAGCACGGGAGGAGTGATCGCCTTTTACACCGGCATGGGGGACAACAAGCTCCGCTTCAATGCGACGGACTTTTTGCCGTCGTGGCAGGACCTGAACGGGATACGCTTCGACAAGTTCATTCCCCGCCTCACCCTTGCCGGGCCGGTGGTGCGCAACAGAGTCTGGTTCTTCGACGGTCTGGAGACCGAATACGACGACATCTACATATCCGAGTTGCCGCAATACGCCGACACCAACCACCTGATTCGCGGAAGCAACCTGATCCGTTTCCAGGCCAACGCCGGTCCGGCAAACATCCTGTCGACAGGCCTGTTGTTCAACGACTACCACTCGCCCAATGAAGGCCTGTCGCCGCTGATCCCCGTGGAGAGCACTACGAAGCGCGACACGATCGGCTGGCTGCCTTATGTGCGCGATCAGCGGAGCTTTCACAATGGCGCCTTGCTCGATGCCGGCCTGGGCGTGCTCCGCTATCGCGACGGCTACGAGTCGCACGCGGGTCCGGCCTACGAGCTCACGCCGGAGCTTTCGCTGGGCAGCTATTTCGAGAGCCAGACGAGCAGGTCGCAGCGCATCGAGGCCAACGCATCGCTCTATTTGCCGCCGCGCCGGTGGCTTGGCAGGCATGACCTGAAAGCCGGCCTCGATCTCGACCGTATCGGGTTCACCGAAAACCAGACGCTCTCTCCCGTGAACTATCTGCGCGAGAACGGCACGCTGCTGCGTCGCAGCCTCTTTCCCGCGTTCGCGCCTTTTACGCGTCACAATGTCGAAGCCGGCGCCTGGCTGCAGGACCGGTGGTCGCCGCGCAACGGCCTGCTCCTCGAGCCCGGGCTGCGTTTCGATTGGGACGAAATCATTCGCAGTCCGCTGGCCGCGCCACGGCTCGCGGCGGTCTATTCGCCGCCGGGATGGAAAGACAAAACCAGCGTTTCCGCCGGGATCGGCATTTACTACGAGCACACACAACTCGAGTACCTCGCGCGCGCGCTGGCCGGAATCCGCTCCGACACCTACTTTGCGGCCGACGGCGTCACGCCGCTCGGTGCGCCGGCCGAAACGGTTTTCACTGCTCAAGACTCCGCGCTGCGCGAAGCCCGCGCCCTGAACTGGAGCGTCGAAGTGGAGCAGCGTCTTCCCGGCGCGGTGTTCGCCAAGGCCAGCTACATGCGCAAGCGTGTGTGGGATGAATTCACTTACGCCGATGGAAGCAACCCGTCAGCGCTTTCGGGGAATTTCGTCCTGACCAGCGCGAGAGAAGATCGCGACGACGTGGCGGAGATCGAGGCGCGGCGCACTTTCGCGCGCGGGTACGCACTCTTCGGCGCCTATACGCATTCCACCGCGCACACCAACGCCGCTATCGACTACCTGCCCACTGTCTCCATGCTGGGCCCGCAACAGGCCGGCCCGCTGGCGTGGGATACTCCCAACCGCATCATTTCGTGGGGATGGATGCCGTTCCTTTTGCCGGGATTCAGGAAGAGCTGGGATCTGGTCTACACGCTCGACCGGCACACCGGGTTCCCGTTCACGGCGCTCGACGCCAATCATCAGGTGGTGGGAGCTGCGAACTCGTACCGCTTTCCCGAATTCGTCTCCTTCAGCCCCGGCCTCGAATGGCGCTTTCATTTTCGCGGCCGGTATTTCGGCCTGCGCGGCGTGATGGAAAACGCCAGCAACAGCAGCAATCCCGCCGTGGTGAACAACATCGTGGACTCGCCTCAGTTCGGCCAGTTCAGCGTGCCCATCGGCCGTGCGCTCACCGCGCGGCTGCGCCTGATAGGCTCCAGCCGGTGAGCCGGGTCCGCCTCTGCCGCGGAGCGCTGTTCCGCCTGTACGATAAATGTCGTTGACATACGACATAAATCGTAGTACGGTTCCTTTCATGATCGCACCCCGGCATGGCGGCAAGGAATCCCCGCTCCCCACCGAAGCGGAGCTCGACATTCTCAACATCCTCTGGACGCATGGACCGGGCACGGTGCGCGAGGTTCACGAGCACCTGCGCGGGAAGCAGACCGGATACACAACCGTCCTCAAGCAGATGCAGGTGATGACGGAAAAAGGCCTGCTCTCGCGCAGCGAACGCTTTCGCTCCCACGTTTACACCAGCCGTCTGCCGAAGCAGCGCACACAGCAAATGCTGGCGCGCAACCTGCTCCGGCGAGCGTTCGACGGCTCGGCGAAGAACCTTGTGCTCGGCGCACTTTCCGCGCGGAAAGTCTCCGCGGCGGAGCTGGCCGAAATCCGCGGAATCCTCGACGATTACGAAAAGGGGGCAGGACGATGATGCTTCCTCTGCTCGCCGATCGCCCTCTCTTCCACGCGCTCGGCTGGACGCTGCTCCATTTCGTCTGGCAGGGCGCGCTCGTCGCCGTCGCGCTTGTCGGCGTTCTGGCGCTGCTGCGCGGCGCCACAGCGCAGCTTCGCTATGCCGTTGCCTGCGCCTCTCTGGCCGGCATGGTTCTGCTGCCCGCGATCACTTTCGCCAGGCTCGCGATGTCTGTGCGTTCGCCGCAATCGCCACAACCTTCGTCCATCATGGATCGAGCGCCGGCGTCCGGTTCACCTGAGGTGCGCGGACCGGCCGGATCGCTGCTGGAGTCCATTGATCGGCTGCTGGACCGATCGCTGAAGTGGATCGTCCCGCTATGGATTGCTGGAGTAATGCTCCTTCTCGGCCGGGTCAATCTTGGCCTCTGGGCCGCTCGCCGGATGACCTCGCCTGGAGCACAGCCTGCGGCGGCCGAACTGCAACGGATGCTGCACGATCTTGCGCGCCGCATGAAGGTGTCGCGAGCGATCGCCCTCGCGCACTGCGCGGCCGTGCAGGCTCCTGTCGTCATCGGTTGCCTTCGGCCGGTCATCCTCATTCCCCTGGGCTGCATGGCCGGGCTGTCGCCGGCGCAGGTTGAGGCGCTGATCGCCCACGAAGTGGCTCATATCCGGCGCAACGACTACCTGATTGCGATCTGCCAGTCGGTCGCCGAGGCCTTGCTCTTCTACCATCCCGCCGTCTGGTGGGTGTCGAAACAGATTCGCAAGGAGCGCGAGCTCTGCTGCGACGACGCGGCGGTAGCCGTTTGCGGCGACTCGCTCGCTTACGCAAGGGCTCTCGCTCATCTTGAGGCAAAACGCAGCTCCGGCCCGCTCATCGCGCCCGGAGCCGGTGGAGGTGATTTGAAAATGCGCATCCAGCGTCTCCTCGGAGCTTCGCATGCTCCCGACGCTGCCCGTACGGCAGCAGTGACGGTCCTGGCCCTGGGCGTTCTGGCTTCCGGCCTGTGGCTCGCAGTCCGGGCGAGAGCGGATTCCCGCGCAAACGACCAAACCGCGGCAGGTTCCCCGCAACTCACCGGCATTTACAAGCAATGGCTGGAGCGGGATGTGCGATGGATCATCACGCCCGAGGAGCGCGAAGCCTATCTGCGGCTTCAGGATGACCCCGAGCGCGAAAAGTTCATCGAGCAGTTCTGGGAGCGGCGCAACTCCTCCCTTGGCAGCACCGGCAACAAATTCAAGGATGAGAATTATCGCCGCATCGCGTATGCCAACCTGCGTTTTTCCAGCGCGGGAGAGGAAGGATGGCGTTCCGACCGAGGCCGCATTTACATCGTTTATGGTCCGCCGGACTCGATCGACGCGTTTCCACAGGGAACAAACTCCGGCTCGAAAGAGCCTGGGGAGTTCTGGCATTATCGCTCGATCCGGGAAGCTGCGCCGGCCGTGCGGGAGCAGGGAGCCGGAACCTACAGGGCCGAAAGCGTGACCCGCGAAAATGTGAGTTTCCGCTTCGTCGATGCCTGCCATTGCGGCGACTACCAGCTCGCTTCAGAACCCGACAATCGATGAGCCGGGAAGGAAATTGGGAGCTCATGTTGCGGCAAATCAACGATCTTCGATAACGGACGGCACCGTGCTCGAAACCATTGTGGCGAAGTCTCCATCTAAACACCATGGAAGACTTGTCCCGTTTCCATCGAAGCGGTGACGGAAGCGATTTTCATGGCTCAGGAGTTGTTGGCATGAAATGTGAAGCTGTTTTCTCTCTCGCGATGGGCGTTGCTTGTCTTGCTCTGACAGGCGCTGTTATGGCCCAGGGCCAGTACGGCGCGAGCGCGCCGGCTGCGAGCGCCACAGCCGATCCGGGCGCCGGCCAGCAGGAGGCCGCGGTTATGGTTCCCGCAGAGGCCAATCTGGTCAAACCGCTCGACTCCAGGAAAGTTCAACCTGGCAGCCAGTTTACGGCCACGCTGGCCATTACCGTTCATCTCAAGGACGGAACCGAATTGCCGCGCGGCGCCAGGCTGATCGGATCGGTTTCCACCGATGACATGCAGCTCAGCGGCAATTCGAAGCTGGCTCTTCGCATCACACAAGCACAGTTGAAGGACGGGAAGACCATTCCGATCAAGGCGACTATCGTCGGGATCGCTGCTCCAGGAACGCCCGAATACAGCGCTTCGAATCCATGGACGCAGCACACTCTGCAGGTCGATCAGGTTGACGTCATGGCCGGAGTGGATCTGCACAGCCGGATCGCGGGTGAAAACTCCGGCGTCTTCGTCGCGACGAAGAAAGACAATGTGAAACTCGGTTCGGGCAGCGAGTTCATGCTGGCGATCGCGTCGCAACAAAACGTGTCGAGCGCGGGCAGCGGCGATTAAGGACAATTGAACCCGGCTACGTCGTTCAACTGGCCTCCGGCAGCGCATAACGGAATGGATCCGCTCTTCGAACCTCGCGGTCGCGCGGTCCCTCGTTCCCTGCCTTTCAGATGTCGAGGTTTTTCACGTCGAGCGCGTTGTCTTCGATGAACTTGCGGCGCGCTTCCACGTCTTCGCCCATCAGCGTTGTGAAGATCGTCTCGGTCTCCGCAATGTCTTCCAGCTTCACCGAGAGCAGGGTGCGGCGCTCGGGGTCCATGGTCGTGTCCCACAACTGCGTCGAAGACATTTCGCCCAGTCCTTTGTAGCGCTGCACGGTGTAGTCTTTCTTGCCCTGCTCGACGATGTAGTCGAAGAGCTCGCGCGCGGTCTGCTTCTCCACCGGCTCGCGCAGCGCGCGCGCCACGCGACGCGCCGTTTTGGCATCCGCTTCGGCTTCCTCGCTTTCGCCTTCATGTTGCTCCGCCTCGTCGGCGGCGGCTTCGGCTGCCACCACGTCGGCGCCTGGCTTCCTGGCGTACTCGACCAGGAACGGCGGCTCGAGAAAGTCCTTGATCAACGAGTACTTCGACATCATCTGGCGGAATCCGGGGCTGGAAGCCAGTGTCCAGTCGATGCAGCGCTCCGCGCCTTGCGTATCGGTGAAGCAGATCGACCAGGTGTGGTGCTCCTCGTCTTCCACCGGCTTGCTGACCTTGATCTGGAATTCCCCGGCGAGTTCCACCAACCGCGAGTGCAGATCCAGGAGCTTTTGCGGGGCTTTGCCGCCGGCATCCGAAGCGAAGTCGGTGCGATGCGTCAGCTCGGCGCGCGCCAGCAGTTCGGTCAGTTTCTCGTTGCGGATGCGCTTGTCGACCTTTTCGGCAAAGCTGAGGTATTCGTTCAACGTGCTCATAAAGCGCGTGAGATCGGCGCCCTCGATGCGGCTTGCGCTCTCGCCGTGGCGCACGATCATGCCTTCGGCCGCGCGCTTCACCATCACTTTCACAAAGTCGCGATCGTCCTTGATGTACTGCTCGAAGCGGCCTTTCTTGATCTTGTAGAGCGGCGGCTGCGCGATAAAGACGTTGTCGCGCTTGATCAGCTCGTTCATGTGGCGGAAGAAAAACGTCAGCAGCAGCGTGCGGATGTGCGAGCCGTCGACGTCGGCATCGGTCATCAGGATGATCTTGCCGTAGCGCAGCTTGGCGGCATCGAAGTCGTCTTTGCCGATGCCGCAGCCGATGGCGGTGATCATGGCGCGGATCTCCTCATGGCCGAGCATCTTGTCGTAGCGCGCTTTTTCGACGTTCAGGATCTTGCCCTTGAGCGGCAGAATGGCCTGGAAGCGGCGATCGCGTCCCTGCTTGGCCGTGCCGCCGGCGCTTTCGCCCTCGACGAGATAGAGCTCGCAGCGGTCGGGATTGCGCTCCGAGCAGTCGGCGAGCTTGCCGGGCAGGCCGCCGCCGTCGAGCGCGCCCTTGCGGCGCGTCAGGTCGCGCGCGTTGCGCGCCGCCTCCCGCGCGCGGGCCGCCTCGATGGCCTTGTTGATGATCTTCTTGGCGACCGGCGGATTCTGCTCGAGGAACATGCCCAGGCGCTCGTTGACGAAAGCCTGCACGATGCCGGCGATATCGGAGTTCAGCTTGCCCTTGGTCTGACCCTCGAATTGCGGCTGCGGCAGCTTGACGCTGATCACCGCGACCAGGCCTTCGCGAACGTCGTCGCCGGTCAGGTTCTCTTTCACGTCCTTGAACAGACCCATCGACTGGCCGATGGCGTTGATGGTGCGCGTCAGCGCGGTGCGGAAGCCGGAGAGATGCGTGCCGCCGTCCACGGTGTTGATGTTGTTGGCGAAGCTGAAGATCGAGTCGACGTAGCTGTCGTTGTACTGCAGCGCGATGTCGATCTCCACGCCGTCGCGCGTCGCCTCCATCACGATGGGCTTGTCGTGCAGCACCTGCTTGCCGCGGTTGAGGTGTTTGACGAATTCGGCGATGCCGCCCGCGTAACGAAACTCGGTCCGCTTGGCCTCGCCGGTCTTGGGATCGGCGGTGCGTTCGTCGGTCAACGTGATCTCAAGGCCCTTGTTCAGGAAAGCCATCTCGCGCAGCCGCTGGGCCAAAGTGTCGTAGTTGAACTCGGTAGCCGCGAAAATGGTCTTGTCGGGCAGAAAGTGCACTTTCGTTCCGCGCTTCTTGCTCGTTCCCGTCATCTCCAGCGCCGAAGTCGGAATCCCCCGGGAATAGCTCTGCTCATAGGTGCGGCTTGGCTCGCCGGGTTTCTCCGGCCGCCAGATCTCGACCTCGAGCTCTTCGCTCAACGCGTTCACACAACTCACGCCTACGCCGTGCAGTCCGCCGGAGACTTTGTAGGTGGAGGAATCAAACTTGCCACCGGCGTGAAGCTTGGTGAGAACCACCTGGACCGCCGGCATGATCTCGCCCGTAGGCAGCGACATCATGTCCACCGGGATGCCGCGCCCGTCGTCGACCACGGTGATGGAGTTGTCGACGTGGATGGTCACATCGATCTTCTTCGCGTAGCCGGCAAGCGCCTCATCGACCGAGTTGTCAACGACTTCGTAGACGAGATGGTGCAACCCCATCTCGCCCGTCGAGCCGATATACATCGCGGGACGCAGGCGCACAGCCTCAAGTCCTTCGAGAACCTTGATGTTTTCGCCGGTATAGCTGGCTTCGTCGCCTGCAGGAACGCCGCCCGGCAGCTCGTTCGCCGCAGGTCTCCGTACTTCAGTCGCCATAGGGCTCCATTCGCAAAATCTTCGCTCTCTTGCTTCCCTCGACCGGAGATGCCGGGCCGAAACCCAGGCGCGCGATTCCGAGGATTAACCGATTGAAAAACGGGACTTTCAGGCTCGCTGGCCTGCAACTATTTTACCATGCGCGAGCGCCCGGAAAACAGCGATGGAAAGGTGTGCAGAACTGGAAATCCCAAGCAGACTGTTACCTGAATTCATTACGTCGGTAATCATACAGATTACTTCCAATTCATAATTATGAATTCGCTGGACTTACCAAAGATTGTGTTCTAACATTCCTTTCGTGAAGGGAACCAGGTTCCCCCCACATCCCCCCAAAGCCACTTGAGGTTCTACAAATGAAGACCACTGTACGGATTATCGCGTTGTCGGTTGTTCTGGCCGGTGCCGCTGCCGCCTCTGTTACCCCCTCGTCGGCGCACACCTTTGTCAGCCATCAGTCAGCCACCGCCAGCATGCCGATTCCACTTTGCGCGCCCGGCCTACCCACTTGCCAGGGAAAATGACCGGATCGGCATCATAGCCAACTGACCCAAAGGTACATCACCCAAAAGTGCCAGAAGGATCACTGGTTTTTTGGTTGAGTAGGGGTGTGTTCGGCGCTATTCTGAGAGAACTCTCAGGATGGTGAGTGAGCCGATATGTCGTCACAGTTGGCAATGTCGACCATGGGTGCGCTGGAGTTTCTCTTCACGGCGGCGCTCGGTTTCATCTTCTGGAAGAAGGGTTTGCATCGCAGGTTTCCTACCATGGGAAGCTATTTGGCGCTGCGCGTGGCCTCCACTCCTGTGCTCGCCCTGCTCTACGTGGGGCAGACGCAATATGTCGGCACCCAACTCGGGATCCGCTGTGCGCAGGCCTACCTCTTTGTCTTCTGGGCCGTGTACATCGTCAGTGCCGTGGTGCTCTTCTTCGTGTGCGTCGAGGTCTTTCGTTCCGCGCTTTCCTCGCTTCCCGGGCTGATGCGTTTCGGCATCGTGATCTTCCGCTGGGCCGCCGTGGTTTCGCTCATCGTCACCTTCTCCTCGGTCTCCTACACGCGCCGCGGTCTGCTCTCCATTCCCGACATCGCGATGAGCCTGATGCGCTCGGTCAGCCTCATCGAGCTGTGCCTGCTTGCCTTCCTCTGCCTGTGCATGAACGCCCTGCGGCTTTCCGTTCGCGACATGGCCTTCGGCATCTCTCTCGGATTCGGCATGATGTCGGCCAACGACTTCATCACGATTTCGCTGATCAACCGCAACGCCAACCTGACCACCCCGCTTCAATTCGTCTATGAGTCGGCGATCCTGGTGGCGCTGGGAACGTGGATCGGTTACGCGGCGCTGCCCGAGCCGGCGCGCCGTCCGGTGGTGATGGCCGCCAACTCGACGATCTACCGCTGGAACGAGATCGCCTCGGCACTTGGCCATCCGGGAACACAGGTCGCCGTGCAGCCTGCCAATGGCTTCTTCCTGACCGATGTCGAGAAAGTCGTGGAAAAGGTGTTGAGCCGGTCGACGCAGATGAAGGGCAGGGAATCGGAGTCCTGAGAGATTCGCAGAAGCTTGCAAATGCAATGGCCGGATCCGATAGGGATCCGGCCTTCGCTTTTTTCGCCATTCAAAGCTGACAGCTCTCAACCGTCAGCTTCAAGCTGCGTTGATCAGGGTGCAAGAGCTGCGATCAAAATACCGGAGCTGAGAGCTGATAGCTGACGGCTGATAGCCTTTGTGCCCCATCCTTTTTCGCCGGGTTCGCGAAAAGGGTGGGATGGCAGGAAGGTTCTTTCCCGCGCGCCTACTCCGCCGCCACGGGCTCGATCAGCGCAAAGCGTCCGCGGCTGCCCCGATCAATAAACTTCAAACGCCCCGTAACCTTGGCGAAGAGCGTATCGTCTGAGCCGATGCCCACGTTTGCGCCCGGCTTGATCCTGGTTCCGCGCTGGCGGACAATGATCGACCCGCCGCTGATCACCTCGCCGGCAAATCGCTTTACACCCAGCCGCTGCGCATTGGAGTCGCGACCGTTGGTTGAACTCCCACCGCCTTTTTTATGTGCCATTGCGAAACTCCTTTCATGGCTTTCAGCCGTCAGCTATCAGCTCTAAGCTTCGTTCTTTTCATCGCAGCTCTTGCGTCCTGGCGAACGTAGCTGAAAGCTGAAGGCTGAGAGCCGTCCGCTGTCAGCTTGTATACGTCACGCCCTCGGCCTCGATGGCCTTGATCCGCACGGCTGTGAAGTTCTGCCGGTGTCCCTGCAGCTTCTTGTACTGCTTCTTGCGTTTGAAGTGGAAGACCAGCACCTTGTCGCCGCGGCCGTCGCCGACCACCTCGGCCGTCACTTTGGCGTTGGCCGGATTGGCCACCATGCCGTTGTCGCCCGAGACGGCCAGCACCTCGCCGAATTCAACAGTCTTGTCGTCGCCGGCGGCCACGCTCTCGACTTTCACCACGTCGCCGGGCGCGACGCGATACTGCTTGCCACCGGTGCGAATCACAGCGTACATAAACCCTCCGAGCGCATCTTTCCGCCGCGGCGGACGCGCTCATGCAATCGAAACAGCTCGGGCGGAAACTTCCGCGCCGCAGTGCGCTCAAGCCGGAATGACTTCGGGCGAACGCATGGCTCCCCGGCGACAGGCAGGACGCGCCAAACCTGTCCAGTTTACCGGCACGGCGGGCCGAAGGTCAATTCTGTTGCACTGCTTCCTACGGCTTCCTCGCCATGAGCCTGCGGATGGGTTCGTTGTCCGCGTAGACGCGCCATTCGGCCACTCTGCCGTCGTCGACCACGGCGCGAAAGGCGGCTGGCGTTTGCCACCGATTCTCTTCGCGCAACTCGCCGCCGGCGGTATAGGTGCCTTGGGCGGAGCCGAGCAGGACGGCCACCGGTCCAGCGCCGTGAGTCTCCTCGATCGCGATCGAATAGTCGGGAACCATCCGAAAATAGGCCGCCCAGCCGGCGCGCATCTTGTCGCGGCCTTCGACGGTGTTGCCGAGCGAGTCGACGAAGCGATGCTCGCCGGACATCAGGTCGGCGAGCGCGGCCACGTCGTGGTGGTTGATGGCCTCGACGAAGGCCTTTGCCACACTCTCGACCGAATCTTTCATGGGGGTCATTGTACGTGGCCGAACCTCCATGTGGAATGAACGGAGTGAAGTGCTGCAGAAACACGCAGCGAAGCCCTGCCTCCCGGACTGCTGAAGTCCGCAAGATCGAGGAAAGATGTAGCGCTCAATCGGAACTGCTGAAGCCATGCCCTGTCAAAACCTTCCAGATGCAGGATCTTCCCC
>JASHQQ010000376.1 GCA_030039035.1 Acidobacteriaceae bacterium
GCAATGCGGCGTTCGAGCACGGCCGTGGTCGGATTCTGGATCCGCGTGTAGCGAAAGCCGTCCGCCTCCAGGTTGAAGAGCGCGGCGGCGTGTTCGGCGCTATCGAACGCATACGCGACGGTCTGATAGATCGGAACCGCAACAGCCTTGGTAGTGGGATCGACCGTGTAGCCGCCATGGATGGCGATCGTTTCCCGCTTCATCGAGTTATCCATATGACTTTCATGCGTAAACCTGGCATGCTTTTGAATACCATGATATTTCTATTCTGGACTGTTTGAATACAACGCAGCTTATCAGGCACGCACCAACTGTGCCGCCTGCTCCGAAGCCATGCGATTCATAGCATCGACAACTGCCCGGACGTTCTCCCCTGTGGTATTGAAACTCGTAATGCACGCGCGTATGCTGGGCGCGCCTTGAATCCGGACGTCGGACATCCATGCGATTTGACGTTCGCGCAGACTACGCAGAAACGCAGATATATCGAGCCCGTCGCGCATAAAGCAAACCAGCGGCAGCGGAGAATCGTTGACAATCCGCCATCCGGAGGCCGCGAGTAGCTGTTTCAAGAGGTTGCCCATGCTGGCCTGGCGCTCAATCATTTCGGCATACCCAGGCTCGCCGTACACGGCAAGGCTCAGAAAAAGCTTCAATCCGATGAACCGGCGCGACCATTGCATCGTCGACGTGTAGGGATCGAGTGCGTCCTCATTCGCTCGCCCCGGCATATAGGCGGCCTGCGCGCGAAACGCCTCCAGCACACCCCCGGCCTGGCGGCAGAAAAACATCCCGCATCCCATGGGAACCGAGAACCACTTATGTGCGTCGCAGGTAATTGAATCCGCGGCCCCGATTCCGTCGAGATGGCGGCGAAGGCTGGGTGCGAGAATGGCCGCGCCACCCCACGCGGCGTCCACATGAAACCAGAGACCGTGCTCGCGGCAAAAGCTGCCCAGTTCAAGGAGCGGGTCGATGGCTCCTGCCGCAGTTGTTCCGCAGGTTCCCACCACCATAAAGGGGGCGAATCCGGCCGCCCGGTCCACGGCGACTTGCCGCTCCAGATCCTCAAGATCCATCCTCAGGCGAGTGTCTGTTGCCACCGTGCGCAGGGCGTGCCTGCCCAGCCCCGTCATGTGCGCGATCTTGCTGAAGGAGTGATGGGACTCGTGCGTGAGATAAATGGCCGGTTGCCTCGGCAAACTCCGCAATCCGTCATCGCCATACCGCGGGAAAGCTTTTGTCAATGCGACGATGACCGCCGAATGGTTCGCTTCCGCACCGCCGCTGGTGAAGTTCGCAACGCTGCCTTTGGGCAGGCCGAACTTCGCGCCGATCCAGTCCAGAACAAACTTCTCCATCTCGTTCGCCGCCGGCGAAGTCCGCCACGTCGCCAGTTGCGGGTTATACATCGCGGTCAGCGCGTCGGCTGCCACTGATGCGAGGGTCACGCTGGGATTGAAAAGGCCGAAATAGCGCGGGTGCGTGACCTGCACCTGCCACGTTGCCAGCATGTGCTCCACTTCGGCGACCGCCTCATCGAGGCTCATTGCCCGCGCGAAGTCGAAATGCGACGCGAGGTGGCGGCGTATATCCTCGGGGGAGACATTGGGCGTGATGGGACCGTTGCGAACCTGATCCTCAACCCTTGCAAACTCCGTCTTCAGTGCGGATATCATTCTCTTATGTTGATCCCCGAGCCGGTCGGCCCGCAACCCGATCGCGGTCAAACGCGGATTTCACCAAGATGGAATGCACGATAAAAGCTCTCGTCGATTTGTCGAAAGGATCGGGTTTCAGCGTCATGAAAGAAAATGGCATCGGTTGAAGCAGAAGGATCGTATCCCTGCCGCACCAGTTCCGTCTTCGAATACTTGAAGGTCCCGGTAACTTCAATCTCCTCGCATAGCCGCACGAAAAGCGGTACGGCATATTGCGGAAGCCGGCTTACCAGATGCTGCCGGAATGCCGGCAAATCAATGTCGTTTTCGACGGCGATCGCCGCCATGCCGGCCCGGCCTTCATTCCCGGGAACCTGCACTCCGTAGACCACGGCGTGCCGAACGCCCGGGAAGGCGCAGATCGCGCTCGCCACCTCAGAAGTCGCAACATTCTCGCCTTTCCAGCGAAAGGTGTCGCCGAGCCGATCGACGAAGTAGAAGAAGCCGTTTTCGTCCTTGCGCATCAAGTCGCCCGTGCGCACCCATGCGTCCCCGCGCTCGAAGACGTCGCGGAGGATCTTGCGGCCGGAAGCTCCTTCATCGGTATACCCCTCGAACCGGCTTCCGATCTGCGATGGTTCGGCAGCCAAGCGGCCAATCGCCTCGCCCGGTTCGTGTTTTCCCGAGCGCAAGCAGAAACCATCCACGTTGCGTACCGGCTCGTCTTTCTCCGGGTCGACGCGCACCAGCGCCGGCGAAAACCGATGAGCAAGATACCCGGGAACGCGGCCGATCGAGCCCGTTTTGCCCTCCGCGTTGAAGAGCGACACTCCGCCTTCCGTCGAGGCATAGAACTCGAGGATCCGCGGAATCCGGAATCTTTGTTGAAACGCCTCCCAGATCTCCGCCACCAGGCCGTTTCCGCACGCCAGCCGGATGCGATGATCCACACGGTTCGAATGCGGATGATGCAGAAGGTAGCGGCAAAACTCGCCGATATACTGAAGGATCGTGCAATCCCATCGCTCGACATCGCTCCAGAAATTGCTCACCGAAAACTTCTCGCGCAGAACGGCCGAGCTTCCGGCCACCAGCACCGCGCCTGGCGCCAGCACTCCGCCGATGCTGTGATACATCGGGAGACAGTTGTACATCCGGTCGTCCGGTTGCACGTCCATCATCCCGGCGAACCAGTGCGTCCATTGCATCACCCGCGCATGACTGACATTGGCCGCCTTCGGAAGGCCCGTCGTTCCGGAAGTGTAGATATACAGAGCACGGTCCTCGATCGTCACATTTTCGTGACGGCTACTGTCCGGCTTCGCGCGCGGCAGCCTGCGAATCTCGTTGTCGATGCCCTGGAATCCAGCATGCTCGCCTCCGTGAATCCAAAGACTGGGCGAATTCGTCAGGCTGGGAAGCGCACTGGTTAGCGATTCGACGAGTTCGGCGGAAACAATCAGATGAGCCGGCGCGGCGATCCGGATGCAATGTGCGAGCGAGGGCCCGATCAGGTTGGTGTTCAGCAGCGCAACCACTCCGCCAGTGCTGCTCACGCCTGCCCAGACAGCGAAGTACTCCGGCTGATTGGTCATCAGCAGGCCCACCACGTCGCCCTTCTTCACGCCTTGCTCAAGCGCCCAGTGCGCGTACTGGTGAATGCGCTCCGCCAGTGACCGATAGGTAAGGCAGTCGCGGTCCGAAAGCAAGGCCGGCGCATCGCCGTGCCGATCGGCAAGCTCCTCGATGACGTTCGACATCAGGCGCTGGCGATTGCGTGGAATCGATGCGGTGAGTTCCAGCGCGCGCAGCCATCTTGCCGAGGCCGACGCTTCAGCCCTGGCCGATTCCCTCACTGCGGTCGCGATCATGCGGTTGCTCCCGCGTCCACGGTCATCACCGTTCCCGTAATGCTGTTGGCCCTTTCGCTCAGCAGGAATTCGACCGCGTTGGCCACATCGTCCACTGCGGCAAGCCGGCGGAGCGCGCTGCGCCGCTCGATTTTTTCGCGCTGCTCCGCGCCCATCGCACGGGTCATATCCGTTTCGACAAACCCCGGAGCGACCGCATTCACGTTGATCCCCATGCGCCCCACCTCGCGTGCCAGCGAGCGCGTGAAACCGACCATCGCGGCCTTGGTCGCTCCATAGACCGAAAGTCCGCTGTAACCGGTTTGCGCCAGGATCGAGGCGATGTTGACGATGCGACCGCCGCCGTCGGCCAACATGGAGCGCACGACGTGCTTCGTCAGCACGATCGGAGACAGCATGTTCACTCGCGCCAGTTGCTCGATTCGATCTGTCGGCATCATGGCGAGATTGCCGTCGAAGCTGATACCTGCGTTGTTCACCAGCCCATGGATCGGCCCCGACTCCTGTCGCAGTTCGTTCACCAGCTTCGGCAAATCCTCGATCTTACTCAGATCGAACGCAACAAACCGCAACGAGCCCGCCGCGTTTCTTCCCGCTTCTTCCATTGCGGAACTCAACTCGTCGTTTGTCTTGCGGGCGATCGCGATGACATTGTAGTTGGAGCGCGCGAGTATTCTGCAGATTCCCAGGCCTAGTCCCCGGCTCCCGCCCGTAACGATTACGTTACGCATGGCTGCGCATCATCTTTCCCGATTCGGCGACGGCCAGGCTGGAGACGATGTTAATTGCCGCCGGAACCTTGTGGGCAGAAAGCGCCGCACGGCATAAATGCAGGATGTCATTCCGGAGCGCAGACAGATCGCAGTCCACCGGCTTTGAGTGTGACCGCAAAACCACATCGGCCACGACGACCGCGCCGATGATCGGGTTCTTCCTTGTTCGCACCAGCGACATCTCGACTTCGGGATGGCGATTGATCACTGCCTCAACCTCTTCCGGATGCACCTTGAAACCGCCAACATTGATGCGGCCGTCGCGCCGTCCGGCGAAATAGTGGCGTCCCTCGCGCATCTCCAGGATGTCGCCGGTGTCGACGAACCCGTCGGCATCCTTGAGAACGGGAACATCCGCGCCAAGATACCGGTCCGCTGTACGATCTGACCGTATGCGAAGCGTGCCGTCGACGACCTTCATTTCAATGCCTGGAGTGTTATCGAGCACTTCAGCGGGTACGCCTGCGCTGCCGTCAGCCACCTCAAACGCCACGCCAGCCTCAGTGGTTGCAAATGCGTGCACAATCCTGGCCTGAGGATATGTGGCTTTGAGCCGTCGAAGGATGACTTCATCAACAATCTCACCGGAAAGTCGAACACATCTGGGATTGATCCGGGTTGACGCCGGGGTCATCATCGCCCGGCGCCAATGCGAAGGAGTCCCCGAGATATGCGTAACTCCGCATTTCCCTGCGCGCGCCAGAAAATCGGCAGGCGGCTCGCTTGCATCCGAGAGCACGAGCGACGCTCCCGTGAGCACCGCGCGCAGAAAAATCTGCAACCCGCCATACCGGCGGATATCGTAAAACGTGCTCCAGACAACCCGGCCGCCTGAACGGCCACCAAACCCGATGGCTCCCGTCAGGCTGGCGAAGTCGTGCACAACGAGCTTCGGTTTGCCGAGCGTTCCGGATGTCAGCAAAACCCATTCGGTATGAATCGTTGAGGAGCACTTGTCATGCCGCGAAACGATATTCTTCGGGCATCTCGTTACGCGCACTGTCGGAATCGGGTCGGCGCATTCGATCATCTTGTCCGTAACGATTGCATCGACCTCTGCCGACGCAGCAACCCCGGAAATATGATCGAGCGACAAATCCGGCGGATAAAGAACGATGCGCCGTGCAAATCCATCCAGTTCAAAGAGCGCCAGCGCCGCCGAGAGCTGGTCTTCCGTACAAACCAGCACCGATCGGCGATGGAATTCCTCGCCCCGGCCATCAAGAACAGATGCAGTGACCGCATCCCTCAAAGCCACGCTCGAATTCAGCCCGGCGATGAAGGGTTCCGGATCTTCATCGGCTTTACTCACCGCGTCCCGTAGCGAGAGCGGGCTACTTTGCCGCATGTTCATACAAGCTGACAAACTGTCCAAACGTAACGGGAAAAGCCGCGTCTTCCGATGCGCTGAAAGGGTCGATTCCCAGCGCACGCTCAAGCCGGACGACCACGACAGCGAAACAGAGCGAGTCAAGGCCTGAATTCAGGAGTTCAAGGTTGTCGGTCAAAGGGGCCAGTCGCCGGTCGTATTCCACGGCAACCTGTCTGAATTGATCTTCGATTTCGGCGCGAATGGTCATAGGTAAATCATCGATCTCTATGGATTGCAAATGGTCGAAATGTCTCGCTGCGTCGGAGCGGTCGCATACTGCACATCACGCGCTGAGGGCGGATACCTCACTTTGAGCAGCTTGTGCAGCCTTTTGCGGAAAGTTGCAATGGAGCCAGTTTTCCGTAACTTCCCGAATCGCTGCGCGGCCGGAGCGGTTCGAGAAAGAGTGATCGGCGCCATCGGCAGCCTTGATGGTGATTCTGCTCCTAGGGCCTGCGAGTCTGACAATGTGCGCAATGTAATCGAACTCGCCCAGCCTTGGTTGCACTCCGGTCGATTTCCTGTCGGGAGGAACGACGACGAGAATCGGCAGCCGGGTCGAGGCCACCTCCTTCCAGGAGTCAAGGAGGCTCTTGTTCGCATTCTCCGGCAGCTTGCCCGTGCGCAGTTTCAGGCGAAGAGCCTTCAGGCGATCGAAGACGTTGCTGAACCGGCCGCCAAACTTGCTCTTCAAGGCCCAGTCGCTCAATTGTCGCCTCGCCTTCGACCGGACAATTTGTGGAAGATGAAAATAGGGCGCCATCAGGATCAGGCCGCGGCACTCCTTGCAGGCTCGCGATGCATGGATCGCCGTCACGGCTCCCGCACAATGGCCCTGCAGAATCACCCCCGTCAGCTCGAAACGGGATGCCAGTTCGGCGATTTTTGCCGCGGCAATCGAGGCAAGTCCTCCACGATTGACAATGTCCAGAAGATCCGCGGGCATATCGCCGTCGGAATCGCCATATCCCGGCAGGTCAAGCCGAAAAACCGTATAGCCGCATTCGGCAATTGCATCGGCGAGATGAACGGCACTATCGCCATATGCCGCCCGGGTGGATGACATGGAGTTCAGAAAAACGATACCGACCTGGCCCTGGGCGCGATCATTCGAGCCCGGATCAGCGGCGCCGTTATGCGCCCTGTGCAACGTTCCCCGGACCGTTGTCCCGTTCGCCTTGAGTTCGATCAGCTCACGCGACTGCGCAGCGCGCTTCATCTTTCTCTCCCATTGGAAGCGCCAGCGCGCCTGCCATCCACGCGAAATTCTCCGCATACAGCCAACTCAGATCATTGGCTTCCTCTGCAAACCCCGGGTGCGGTCCAACCAGCGGTGCCGCGTCTTTCCCCAATTGAACGACACGAACCGGCTTCACATATCGTTCAGATGCCGCTTCGTTATCCGCCAATCCGGAAGGCAGTTCGAAATGGAAGGAATCCCGCCACAGGCGACCCGACCAGAGATATCCTTCCACCTCAATCAAAGAACCCTGTTCCATTTGCTCGATCAATCCCGAAGCTGTTTGCCGGCTGCTTGAAGATTCAAGGAGTTGTCCAAGATTCGCCCAGCGTCCCAGGCCGGCGCGAAGAAACTTGTTCGCACTGGATGCTGGCGACCAGAGCAGCAGCGCGTCTCCGGTTCCTTCGTGAAAGCACGTGCCGGCAAGCAGGCCGCCGATGCCGAGCCCGTGAAGCAGCAGCGGCAGACGCGGAGTGCGATCGGAAAGCCACTTTGCCAGCAACCGGACATCTTCGAGCCAGTCGCTGAAGCACAGCTCTTCAAAAACGCCGGTGCTTTCTCCAACGCCGCGATAATCGAAGCGGAGAACTTCGATACCTCGGGCAGCAAGGTATCGTGCCCAGCGGGCCCAGGGCCGCCAGGAAACATGCCGCTCGTGAGCAAAGGAGCCGACAAGCAGTACGCGGGCCAAGGGGTCCGGGGTCCGGTGCAAAACCGTGTAAAGGTGTGCACCGGGAACTTCAAAGTATCCCGCCTGCTCCTCTTGACCATCCTTCATCGAAACCTGGAATCTCATTTGAAATTCCGCGCCTTGATCCCTCATGCCGCGACGGCTTGCGCCCGGTTGAAGACAATCTTCTCGATAAGGGCGCGAAGCAGATAGATTCCTTCAAAGGGATCCTGGTCTTCATTGGGAGGATTGGCATCCATCTCCAGTGCCAGCGCCCGGAATAACCCCTCGGTATGTTCGATATCGCAAACGCCGTGAACATCCGTATATTCCATCTCGGAAGAACCTTGGGCGGCTGCAAGGCTCGCGAGATACGCCATGAACTTCTGGATGAATCCCTCGAAGAAGGCCATGGTCACTACCGACTGGACTCCCGAAAGCCGGCCGAAAAACAGCCGTACTTCGGTCAGGTCTTCATCGATTGCGAGCGCATCCGTGTCGGTGGGAAAGGCATGCGCGGCAATGGCAAACCTCCGCAGCATCGCCGGATGGGCGTCGCGCACTTCCTCATGGAGGTTCTCAAGTAGTATCGGGCGCGCCTTTGCCGATTTCACGGCCATGTACGTTGCAGTCATCCAGTAGATAAAGTTCCCCTCCAGAACCGCCGTGTATCTGGCAATCATCCCGCGCCGCTCGGCGCTCGTCAATCGATTGGCTTCAGGCAGCGAAGCCATGAACTCATCGATAACGTTCCGGACTCTTGTTCCGATCGACGCTAGAATTGATTCGGGCGCTGCCTCTGGATAGGATATCAATATACTCATATGACGCTTTTCCCCCTCATTTGTTCACGTATCGCTTACAAACCGGTTTTTAGCATGGACAGGAGATCGAGCACAATCCCCCGCCAGTAACGTAGTGGATTACTGGGGGATCGAGGAGAGGTAAGCGTCCGAAGTTCCTTTCAATTACCCACAAGTTGAACTCCGATCATGATGCCGAGTTCGATGTCTGTTAGTCGTGACAGTCCGCGCCAGATCACGGTATTGCCGGGCGGGCGGTCATGGGCTCGAGCCAGATAGCCGCCGAGCCTTGCGAGCTTGATCACATAATGGGCAACGGAGGGAGCCGCTGGTTCTGGGGTTCTGGTCGGGATCAATTCGTCGAGCAGGTATTGATCGAGTTCGGTGAACGCCTGATTAGGCGATGCACTCGGCGATGTGCGGTTCAACATCGTGATCCAGAAGATGCGCCAGCTCAGGATGCAGAGGATCGCAATCAGGTTGACGAGCCGTTCAGCCGTCCTCAGCTTCGATTCCTCGGCCCTGCAGCCGGATTTCAGGATCTTGTGGAAGGTCTCGATCTTCCATCGCTGGGCATACCACTCGAGCTTTTCGATGGCGTCAAGGCAAGAGTGCACCGGCAGATCGGTGAGCAGCTTCCAATTGATTCTTTCCCGGCCCTTGGGCGTGCCTCTTTCCTGAGCATAAATGGCACTGAGAACCAACTCCGGATATCTCTTCTCCTTGTCCCTCGGCGGACGAACCACGATGCGCCGGAACCGCATTTCCAAGACGGCGGTGGTTGTCTCGCCGCGCATGTTTCGCACCTCGACGGGATGAAGTCCGCGCACCTCAGATCGTTTCATCTCCGCAGCGACCGTGGTCTGGCCATCGCCGGCCAGTCGGTCCACGCACGTGCGCACGACGAAATGCGTTCCCAGTTCTCGCGCCAGGCAAAACAGCTCATAGATATCGCTCTCGCGATCACCGATATGGACACAACGTTCAGGATCGCCGAGCAGATCGCTTGCCTGACGTACATTCTCCAGCCACCGAATGCTCTCCTTCTTTTCGATAGGCACGCGGGTGGGATTGATCTTACGCTTGAGGCGATTGGCGCCATGGAACTTGTCGCGACTCCAGAACTTGATCGCTGCCAAGCCCAGCGGCTGGCCTTCATGCGTGATCACCAAGCTGGAGTGCATCAGGATGCCACAGCTGGTGTAAAGGTGTGGACGACCGGGCCTGGGCGGCCCTGCTGGGATCTTCTTGATGATTCCGATTGGCTCGCTGTCTTCGTGCCGGTAGGACAGTTCCGTCGTGTCATGCAGGACCAAAGCTGGCGATTTTGGACTCGCCGCAAATCGGTCCCGTGTGGATACAAAATGTCCGGCCAAAATGTTCGCTTCGCTGATCCGCTCGTTGGCAAAAAAGCGATATGCCGCCTTCGTGTTCGCCCAATCTTCAGACGCCCATGGCGTCGTCGAACCTACTCGGCCCGAGAACTGCTCCAGCAAATGCCGCAGCCGCTTGCGATGGCGAACGTCCTCGAACTCGCATCCCACCACTTCATTGTCGATCCATTCTCTCGACCGAGACTCCGAAAAGTCCCGGCGCTGCGTGGCCCGAACACCTCTCGGATTCCTCATGCCCTCCAGTCCGCCACGACTGGAGCCGGGATCGTAAGTGCCTGACTTGAGACCGAATAC
>JASHQQ010000377.1 GCA_030039035.1 Acidobacteriaceae bacterium
ACCAATGCACCGTGTCGATCTGATGCACCAGCCACTGATCCGGAATCCCCGAGGAATATGGCCAGAACAAACGGAACTCGAGATATTTCCGGGCGTCGAAGGGTTCGTACGGAAGATTCATCAGATACCTCTTCCAGTCCGTGTCTTCTTCCTTCAGCAACGGCACCACATTCGGACGCCGCCAGCGGCCGGGCTGATTCACGTTCCACGTCATCTCCACCATCACGATGTCGCCGAACTGGCCGGACTGGATATACTCGGCGGCCTTCTGGTAACTCGGCGTGCTGCGCCGCTGCGTTCCGATCTGGACGATCTTGCCGGTCTTCTTCACTGCGGCCAGGAACCTGCGCGCATCTTTCATCGTGTGCGCCGTAGGCTTCTCCACGTACGCATCGCGGCCGGCCTCGACGGCCTCCACGCCGTGCAGCGCATGCTGGAAGTCGGCCGTGGCGATCAGAACCGCGTCGACGTCTTTCCGGGCGTAGAGCTCGTCGTTGTTCCGGGTTGCCCCAACGGTCTTGCCGCCGAGTTTCTGGATGTAGGCGACGCCTTCTTCGCGGCGGCGGCTCCACAGGTCGGAGATGGCCACGAACTCGAAGTTCATCTCGGCGGCGTGCTGCAGAAACGACGGGATCAGCGCGCCCTTCATGCGGTCGCCGCAACCGACAACCGCAACTCGCACGCGGTCGTTTGCGCCCGCAATGGCCGCGTAGCTCCTGGCATTCCACGAAAACGCCGTTGCGGCGACGGCCGCGCCGCCGGTCTTCAGGAAGTTCCTGCGATTCGAATCTGCCGGTTCCATGCTTCTCCTCGTCGTGGGTCGCCGGCAACGACGCCCGGACGGACCCCATTTTAACCGCGTGCAGACTTCTTCCTTCGCGCAACCGGGGAATCCACAGGATTCCCCGGAAATCGTTCCTGAAATCATAGCGCCGGAATCCGCGCCTCCGTGCGAGGCCCGCATTTTTCCCGGCTTTCAGAAGATGATCTTCATGCACCCCTGAAAGACGCGGGCCGAATTGCCCGTCGCGGTTCCCGAAACCTGGCCAAAGGTCGAGTCGGTGAGCTTCGCGTCCGGCGCCGCAAAGTCAGGATGGTTCAGGACATTGAAGGCTTCCAGACGGAAATCCAGCGACAGGCGTTCGCGGATGGGGAACAGCCGCGAGAGCTGCGAATCGAACTGCAGGTAGGGCGGTGTGCGGTAGGCATTCTTGCCGATGTTCCCATATGTGCCCAGCAGCGGGCAGCCGTTCAGGCTGGTCCCGCACGGCGCGGTCACCTGCTGGAATGCCGCGGGGTTCAGGTACTCGCGATTGGATTCGCCGCTCGCCTGGCTGAACTTGACCTCGGCATACGGATTCACGCCGGGGACCCGGCTGGGCCGGTCGTTGCCCACGTCGGTCAGCGAGTTGTCCTGGCCGGCAACCACGTTCACCGGTCCGCCCGTGGTGATGTGAAAGAGCGGGGCGAGCTCCCAACCATCGATCAGATAGCGCGTCGCGGGGTTGAAGCGCTGGAAGTTGCTCCTGGCGATGACCACGATGTTTTCAATATCCCGATAGTCGAAACCGCACGGACCGTAGTCGAGCGCGGGATCGTTGGGGTTTTCGATCACGGTGCTGGAAAGGTCGCCCTGTCCGTCGGCGATGTCCAGGCACTTGGACCACGTCCAGTTGGCCAGGAGGCTGAATGTGGAGGAAAGCCGGTGCTGCAGCGTGGCCACCAGCCCGTTGTAGTTGGCCATGCCGATATCGTCAACCAGCACTGAGCCGCTGCCTCCGCCCTCGAGCTGATTGCCCTGCGCCGGGTTGTCGATGGTGAGAAGAAAACGCGACGTCTCGTTCTTCGTCGTCGAGCAGTTGGTGCCCGCGGCGCCCGGCTTTACCGCGGCCGGTCCGGAGGTGACGATGCCGGTGCAGCCGGTGCCCGTCGCGCTCCATACGCCGGGAATGAAGATTGCCGGGCTTATCGGGATTCCGATTGGATCGTGCCGCGTGCCGTTGCCGATGTAGTCGAGCTGGGCCTGCCATCGGCCCGGGAAGTCATGCTGCACACTCGCCGTGTATTGGATGGTGTAGGCCGCGTGGAACTGGTCCGGCAGCACAATGTACTGCGATTGCTTGAAGAATCGCGCCTGGGCCGGCGTGGGCACAATGGGCTGCGGGAAGGGATTGGTGGTAATCGAGCCCACCGACCACGGCGCCCCGAAGCTCAATGGAGCCGAACCCGACGTTTGCGTGTTGCTGATGGCGGTGGCAAACGGCGGATTCTGTTGCACGCGTTGTCCGGTGAAGAAGTTCGGCTGATCGTATGCGAGCTGGACGCCGGCGCGAAGAACCGTCTTTCCGTCTCCCGCCGGATCGAAGGAAACGCCGAAGTTGGGCGAGAACTGCCAGGGCGAGCTCTGGGTAAAGGAGCGTGGCACGCCCATGTCGCCATAGAACAGAATGCCCGCCGGCGCGTTGGGATATACGGAACTCACGGTGTTCGCCAGGAAGTCGGCCATATTGAACACCGATCCGCGATTGAAGTAGTCGTAGGGCATGAAGTTCGGGCTCCAGCGCAGGCCGCCGACGAGGGTCAGGCGGCTGGTGGCATGGAACGTGTCCTGGAAATAGGCGCTGGGGACAGGCCCGCGCAAGGCGTTCTGCTGCTGCTTGCTCTGCTGGAAGGCGCTCAGCGTGCCCCGGAGAAAGTCCAGGTTCTGGTCGCCGATGACGTTGCCTCCGCTGGGACCGCTGCCGCTGTACTCGCCATTGAAGGTGAATTCGCCGTTGGACTCGTAGGCGTTGCCGATGTTGAGCTCGTTCTGCACCCACTCCATGCCGAAGATAATCTGGTGCCTGCCGCGAACCCAGGTCATGTCGTCGTCCAGCGAAAGCGTGTTGTCGTTGAAATGGGAGACCGAGTTGGTGCCGCCGCCAATGGTGAACTTGCCTTCGCTGATTTGCAGGCCGTTCTTCACCGCCTGGTACATGTCCACGCCCAGGGTATTGGCGTTGATGTCGTCGGCCGCGTAACCGCGGTTATTCACCCGGCGCATCAGCGTGACGTGGGCCGAGTTGACGAAATTCGGCGAAACCGCATCGGCTTCGCCCATGGTGAACGTCTGCACGCGCTCGATGTTGCCCGACTGGGTGGTGATCAGGATGTTGGTCGGCGAGAAGAAAGCCGGGGCCTGATAGCCGTCGATAAAATAACGGCCAAAGAAGTTGTTCTTCGGGTTGATCGTCCAATCCACCCGCGTGACGAACTGGTTGTCGTAGGTCTGCGAGGGGATGGAGTAGGAGACCAGCCCGCAACCCAGTGTGTCGACCGCCGGATTGATCGCGGGAAGATACTTTTCGAGAGCCAGCGACTGCGAAATGTACGCGGGCTTCGAAGGATACTTGTCGCCGGGCAGCGTTGCGCCCGTCAGCGGGTCCACGAGCTGGACCATCGCGCCGGACGATTCGCAATTCGGGCCGTCGGTGACGGAGAAATCGCCGCCGAGGTTCGCGGCTGTGGGTACGTATGCCTCGGTGTTGGCCTGCGACTGGTCGGCCTTGGTGTGCTGGTAGCCGGCAAAAGCGAAAAGCTTGTCGCGCTTGATGGGCCCGCCGAAGGTGCCTCCGTACTGGTTCTGGTGCAGCGTGTCCTTCGTGGTGGAGTAAAAGTTGGTGGCGTCGATGTAGTTGTTGCGGAGGAATTCGAATCCCGACCCGTGGAAGGTATTGGTTCCCGAGCGCGTGACCACGTTGACCATGCCGCCGGTATGCTGGCCGTCCTGCGCCCCCAGCACCGAGGACTCCACGCTGAACTGGCTTACCGCATCCGGAAAAGGAAACGGCAGGTTGCCGTTGCCCATGTAGTCCTGGTTGTCGCCGCCGTCGAGCCGCCACAGCGTGGTGTTGCCGTTGCCGCCCGCGACGGAAACCGAAATCGTCTGGTAGCTGTACTTGCTGCCCGTAAAGTCGTTGCCCGGAGCGGTATTCGAGCCTCCCGAGAGCGTGATCAGACCGGTCATCTGCCGGCCGTTGAGCGGCATCTCGGTCACCGCCTGCTGATCGATCGTCTGCTTGAATGACGCGTCCTCGGTCTGCAGCGAAAGTCCCTCGGCCCGGACCTCGACCCTCGTCTGGGCCGTGCCGACCTGAAGATTCGCGTTGACGGCGATGCTGCTGCCGACCTCCAGCACAATGCCGTTTTGCTGGTAGGTCTCGAAGCCGGAGGCGGAAACGCTCACGTCATACCTGCCGACCGGAACTCCGGGGAAAACGTAGACGCCGGCGCCGTCGCTGAAAGTTTTCCGCGCCACGCGCGTGGCCTCGTCGGTCAGCGTGACCGCGGCCTGCGGCACGACGGCGCCCGACGAATCGGTGACCGTGCCCTGGATATTGCCGGTTCCGGCAATCTGTGCGGCGGCCCGGTTGCCGACGGGAATCATGGCCACGCAGCAAAAAAAAGTCGCACACAGGGCGACCGTGCCTCTGGCCCTCATGCGCATCGATCGCATAGAAGCCTCCAAAAAAGTGCCGGTTTTTTCCTGGTTCGGGGAGTCTTGCGGCTGGAGTGGTCCGACCTCTCCAAATCCGGAAGAATGGTTGCAGGTGCCTGGGAGAGTTGTCAAGGCCTTATTGAAAATCCCCTGAAACCCACACCAGGAAGGCTCCTGACTCTGCCCGGACCTGCAGGCCCGCCGGGAGGTCCGACCTTTGGAGGGTTGGCTGGCGGCGCCAGGCTCCTGAAACGGCCCGGCCCCGGTTCTGCCGCGCCAATAAAGGATGGGGATGAGCGCATTCGCCGGTAGAGATCCGGAGATTCGCGCCCGGGAATGTCGCGGGGCAAGGTTCGGGAGGACAAGCCGGCGCAGCCGGCGCTGAAGCTTGTTTCAAAAATGTCTTGTCACAGGACACGACTTCACAGCTTGCTGAAAAAGTCCTGCAAGCGGTGTCTTGTAACAGGGCCCGGCTTTCAGCCCCGCCGTAAACATCGCAGGATCGGATCGGGCTCTGGCCCTGCGGAACGTCTCCCGGTCGGTCAAGGGGACCTGTGCAACCGGTTTCAGGCAGACCTTGCGCCGGGCGCGCGGCCTTTGCGCGTCAAACCCGCCTTGCGCTCCGCCGGCCGCTCCATTCCCTGCGCGGCCTGCGCCATGCGCAGGTGCTGCTCCATCAGCTTGCTCGCTTCACCGGTCTTGCGCGCGCGAATGGCGCGGTAGATCTCGCGATGCATCTCCGCCGACTCGCGCAGGTCGGTGGCGCGTTCGACCGTCTTGCGGCGCTTGTCGTACATCGACGAGGTCACCGTTTCCATGATCGCCGCGAGAATGGGATTGCCCGATGCCTGCGCGATGGTGCGATGGAACATTACGTCGTGGATCAGGTAATCCAGGGGACTGTTGAGCGAGGCAAACATCTCCGCAACCTCTTCCGCCATGGCCGCATGATGCTCCTCCCGGCCTCGCTCCGCGGCCAGTGCGGCCAGGTGGCATTCCAGCAGGATCCGGGCCTCGAACATCTGCCAGAGCTGGAATCCGTGCAATGCCCCAATCAGGCTGAGCGAGCCTTTGCCCAGGTCCGGCGGACCGTCGGCCACAAACGTGCCCACGCCGTGACGGATTTTCATCACGCCCATCGCCGCCAGATAGCCGATGCCGGTGCGCAGGCTCGAGCGGCTGATCTTCAGGGTGCGCGCAAATTCGCGCTCCGGCGGAATCCTGTCTCCCGGCTGCAGCGTGCCGTTCTCGATCAGCGCGCGCACGTGGTCTACCACCTGCATGGTGCGATGACTGTTCGGCGATTCGGTCATGCCCGGCGGCATCGCCCGCCTGCTTTCGCGGATTTCATTGGAGTGGTAGCCCAAGATTAACACCACAGGCGCGCCGCAGGATTGAAATTCCGCGCCTGCTCCTCCAGAGGTTCACCTGTTCCGCACATGGAGTTAGAGTGGTCTGACCTCTTGCAAGGGATTATACATGGACAGGTCCGGCAGCAAGTTACACCGGTCCTTCCGGGACGCAGCGGCTGAATCGCCGGGCCTGGCCGCATCAGCGCAGGCGCAGCGTCGCCCCCGCGAGCTGGATGAACGTCTTGCCCTGGTCGGCGTGGACCACGAAGCCGTCGCCCGAGATATCCGCGTAACCGATCGTCAATCCGGTCCTGGCGCCGAGGCTCACATGGCGCAGCCTGATATCGGTCACCGGAGCTTCCGGCAGGCCGACGATCGCGCCGGCCGAATCGCTTCCGGTCGCGGTCAGGTTTTCGATGGTGATGTCGTGAAAGTGCGGGGTCAGCCGCGTTACGGGTGCAGCCGTGACGCCCTCCGCGGGCAGAATCTTCGGGTAATACTCGCTGATAATGAGCGCGTTTTTCACATCCTTCATCTCAATGTCGCGAAAAACAATCCCGCTCACATCGTTGCCGCGATCGCGATTGGCCTTGACGCGAATGCCGTTGTCCGTGCCGTCGAAATGGATGCGCTCGGCGCGTATGTCCTGCGCGCCCCCTGCGATTTCGCTCCCGATGGAAAGCCCGTGCCCATGCAGGAAAGTGCAATCGGTGATGACGATGTCGCGGCTGGGAGCGTCGGGGCCGGGTGAATCGATCGCGCCGGACTTGATCGCCACGTTGTCGTCGCCCACATCGGCGGTTACGCGCTCGATGACCACATGGGACGAGGAGAAAGGATCGATGGCATCGGTGTTGGGCGAGTGGGCGGGTGCGAGAATGCGCACGTTGCGAATCGTCACGTCGTCGGAGTAGTAGGGAACGATATGCCACATCGGCGAGTTCTGCACCGTGATGCCTTCGATGGTTACGTGCTTGCAGTGGTCGAAGAGAATCAGCTTCGGCCGCGGATGCCCGGCGCCGAGGATGCCGTGGTCCCTGATCGCTCGCGCGTCGTCCCACCAGCTTTGGCCTGCGCCGTCGATCGTGCCCTCGCCGGCGATCGTTACATTCCCGGCGTTGATGGCGCTGATCAGAGGCTCGAGATCCGGAAGCCGGAACTCGACGTGCCGCGGGTAATCCCGGCGATCGGACGAGCCCAGCAGAGTCGCGCCCTTCGCGAGTTCGAGCCGGATGTTGCTCTTCAGTTCAATCGGCGCGGTGAGAT
Organism: Acidobacteriaceae bacterium; assembly: GCA_030039035.1. Lineage (GTDB taxonomy): Bacteria > Acidobacteriota > Terriglobia > Terriglobales > Acidobacteriaceae > Telmatobacter. Next base: position 7,096 of record JASHQQ010000377.1, read on the forward strand.
AGGTGCCGGCGGCGAGCCGCACCGTGCCGCCATGCTGCGCGCATGCGTCGATGGCCGATTGCAAGGCGGTCGTGTCTTTGGTGACGCCGTCTCCCCTGGCTCCGTATGTGTGCGGATCGCAGATTGCCCCGGCATGCAAGGCGGAGGATGAAGCTCCGGCGAAGATCGCGAAAAACAATAGAAAACGGAGACACAGGGTGAATCCAGCGACAGCCATGAATTGACCTCACGGGAAGCGATTGCAGCGCCCAGCCTGTCCAGGAGCAAACGGCCTATTCCTCCCGCAGCGCGCGCACCGGATCCAGCCTTGAAGCGCGCGTGGACGGCAGCCATACCGCCAGCAGCGCCACGCCCGCAAGCACCACGGGCACGGCGACAAATGCAACCGGGTCCCACGTCTTCACGCCAAAGAGGAAACTGGCCATGAACCGCGTCAGCCCGAAGGCCGCGCCAAGGCCCACGGCCACGCCGATCAGCGTCAGCCGCATGCCCTGCCACACCACCAGGTTCCGGATCGACGCCGCGTCGGCCCCCAACGCCATCCGTATCCCCATTTCCTGGGTACGCTGCTCCACCGAGTAAGCCATGAGCGCGTAGATTCCGATCGCCGCCAGGATCAGCGCCATGGCGCCGAAGATTGTCAGCAGCAGCATGTTGAAGTTCTGCCGCGCCGTCGAGCGCCCGTCCACTTCTTCCATGGTGCGCACGTGCGCCACGGGAAAGCCTCCGCTCGCCTCGCGCAACTGCGTTGTTACCTGGCCGATATAGGCATACGGATCGTCGCGCGTGCGCACCACCCATCGCCCCGGGACCATCGTCAGGGTCACCGCGGTCATGCCGTCGGCCACCTGCGCCACCGGCACAAAGATCATCGGCCCCGGATCGCGATTGAGACCGTTGGCGTGCGTATCGCCCACCACGCCCACAATGGCGCGCGCCGGATCGGGAATGCCATCCTCTTTCCCGATTACGACCTGCTGTCCGATCGGGCTCTGCCCGGGCCAGAACTCCTTCGCCGCCGCCTCGTTGATCATCGCTACCGGCGTGGCGTCCGCGCCGTCGTCCGTGGTAAGGCGCCGCCCCTGCAGCAGCGGAATCCGGAACACATCGAAGTACCCCGGCGAAATCTCCGTCCACCCCGCGCCCGGCATATCCTTGTCGTTCGGTTCCGGCCTTCCTACGATCGTGAAAGGCAGTCCGAACTCCGCCTGGATCGGCAGGCAGCATGTGAACGCCGAGTCTTCCACGCCGGGAATTGCATTCAGCCGTTCGCGCCCCGCACGCGCCAGTTCCGCCACGCCGAGAGTCTTCCCGTAGCGGTCCCCGTTGAGCGACATCTCCAGGGTCAGCACGTTGTGCGCGTCGAACCCGGGATTCACTCCGCGCAGCGCGATAAAGCTGCGGATCAGCAGCGCCGCGCCGATCAGCAGCACCAGCGCCAGCGAAACCTCGCTCACCACCAGCGCCGACCGCGCCTTGCCCTGGCGGAACCCCGTTCCCGAACGGCCGCCGCCCTCCTTCAGAGCCGCGTTCAGGTCCGCCTTCGACGCTGCCAGCGCCGGGAACAGTCCGAAGACGATTCCCGTGGCCACCGAAACGCCGACTGTGAACCCGAGCAGGCGCCAATCCAAACCGACTCCCGTTCCGTTCTCGCCGATGCGAGGCAGTCCGGCGGGACTGATGGCCAGCAACGCCCGCACACCTGCGAATCCCAGACCCAGCCCCAGTGCGCCGCCCGCCAGCGCAAGCATCGTGCTCTCTGTCAGCAGTTGCCGCACGATGCGCGCCCGCCGCGCTCCAAGCGCCGACCGGATGGCGAACTCGCGTCTGCGCCCCGTGGCCCGCACCAGCAGCAGGTTGGCCACATTGGCGCAGGCAATCAGCAGCACCAGCCCCACTGCGGCCAGCAGCACCAGCAGCGACGAACGCGCCTCGCCCACGATCGTCTCCCGCAGCGGCTCCACGGCAAAGCCAAGCTGTGTCCACGTCTTCGGATACATGCGGTGAAACTCGCTCGCTGCCGCCTTCATCTGGGTGTTGGCTTCCGCCAGCGTCACGCCCGGCCGCAGCATTCCTGCGACCTCGAAATAGTGCCCCTGGTCCGTGCTGTTGGGATCGAACTGAAACGGCACCCACAGATCCGCCTGCGGATCGGCAACAAAGCTCTTGCCCAGCACTCCGACAACGGTGTACGGCTCATTGCCCAGCGAAATCGATCGGCCCACAATCTTCGCATCGCCGCCGTACCGCCGCTGCCACAGTCCATAGCTCAGCACCACCACATTGCCGCCATGCGGACGGTCTTCCTGCTGCGTGAACGTTCGCCCCAGCAGAACCGGCGCACCGAAGACTTTGAAGTAACCTTCGCTCACGTGCAGCCCGGGCACCTGCACCGGGTGTTCACCGGTCAGGTTGAACCCAGGTCCGCCCAGGTCAAAGGCGCCTACATCCTCAAAGACTCTGGTCTGCCTCTGGTAGAGAAAAAAATTGGGAATGGAGGCATAAGGAACCTCGCCTTCATCGGGCGTCGTCAGCATGAAAGCTACCAGCCGGTCCGCATTCCGGTAACCCAGCGGTTTCAGCAGCACTGCGTCGACAACCGAAAAAATCGCCGTGTTGGCTCCGACTCCCAGGGCCAGCGCAGCAACAGCAGCCACCGTGACACCCGGGCTGCCCGCAAGCACGCGAAGTCCATGGCGAACATCGCTCCAGAAATCCATCATTCAGCACCGCCTGAATACCGAAACCGCTCCGCTATCGAATAACCCGCATGGGCCTTGGCGCAGATTATAGTGTCCTCCTTGCCTGCCTCAAATCGCAGGCTTGACGGACCGATAGAGATTCCGCTATCAATCGGTTCATCTCGATCAATAACGCTTCCCGCAGGATTGGAGAACGCGCCGGATGGCGACTGGCCGCATATCGACGGAAACGATCCATTCGACGGAGCGATCGAGTCTCGCCGACTCCCTGCGCCCGTTTCGCACGGAGTCGGGCCAATCGCTGCTCGATCTGATCGACGAGTCGCCCGTTCTGCTCGTCTTTCTTCGCCACTTTGGCTGCGCCTTTTGCGCCATGGCTCTGGATCGCGTTTCTCAGGCGCGGCAGCAGATTGAGGCGATGGGTGTGCGGCCCGTATTTGTGCACCTCGGCTCGCAGGAGCGCGCCAAACCTTACTTCGACTACTACAAACTCTCCAATGTGGAGCGGATCAGCGATCCCGAGGCAACGCTGTATCAACTCCCCGCATTCGCATTGTCGCGTACTAACCCCTATCTCCAACCCTTCAGCCTGGCGGTGTGGAAGGGTTGGCTCAAAGGCGCGATGTTCAAGTACGGTATCGGGCTGATCAGGGAAGACGGTTATCAGATGCCGGGCGTCTTCCTGCTCAAGGATCGCCGGATCGCGCGCGCTTTTCGCCACAAGTCGATCGCCGACGAGCCGGATTACCTGAAGCTGGCCGCCGCCGCATAGGCGATCGTAGCAGCCGCATACACGGCCGCAATCACGCCGCGATGCGCCTCCTGGGCAAGAACAGTCGAGCGCTTCTCTGATCTGTCCGTCTTTACGAATAGAAAAGGAATCGTCTCAGTTCGTTGCATTGAGTTGAAGAGGCGCGGAAAAAACTCCCTTTACTGGCGGTTTTGAAGGGGCACGGCTTC
>JASHQQ010000378.1 GCA_030039035.1 Acidobacteriaceae bacterium
CGCGCGCGCTATCGCCACTGTAACGCCGCCATTCCGGCCGGTTTGTTAATGTTTCTGCATGAAACTTTCGGCGCTGTTCCCCGTCGCCCACGCGGTGCTTCTCCTTGCTGCAACTCCCTTGTGGGGCCAGACGATCAATCTTCCCTCGAGCAAGCAGCTCGTCGAGCCCGTGCCCGGGAATCCGCAGCGGCTGAACAGCCTACCCATTTCGATGGCGGTTTCGCCCGACGGCCGCTATGTGGTCACGGTGAACGCCGGCTACGGCACCTACGAGTCGCAATACGATCAGTCGATGGCCGTGCTCGACACGCGCAGCGGCGCCGTCGCCGATTTTCCCGATGCGCGAACCGCCATCCAGGCCAAGCAGACGCTCTACTCGGGCCTCGCGTTCAGCCGTGACGGCAAGCATCTCTACGCCAGCATGGGGTCGGAGACCGATCCGTTGGGTAACGGCAAAGACGCGACCGGCAGCGGAATTGTGGTCTATAGCTTCGACGAAGGCAGGATCGCGCCCGAACGCTTCATTCATTTGCCGATGGTCCAACTCCCACCGGGTCACACGACACGCATCATCGGTGAAAAGGAAAGCGACAAGGGAGTTCCTTTTCCCGCGGCGATTGCCGTGATCGGTCCGGCCGGAGCCGAAAAACTCCTCGTCGCCGGCAATCTCACCGACGACGTGTGGCTCGTCGATCCCGCCAGCGGCGCGATCGAAAAGACTTTCGACCTCTCCGAGAGCAACGCCGTGCCCGGCACATATCCGATCGCTCTTGCCGTCGAGCGCGGCGCAGGACGCGCCTTTGTGGCGCTGTGGAATGCCTCGGAGATCGCCGAGCTCGACCTCGCCAGGGGCGCCGCCGGCCGCAAGCTGTCGTTGCTCAAGCCTTCGGACCCCTTGGCGCCGGGCACGCACCCCTGCGCGCTCGAATTCTCGCCCGACGGCAAAACGCTGTACGTTGCCCTCGCCAATCATGATGCGATCGCCGCGGTGAATGTCGCCGGAGGCTCGCTCTCGGTGAAGGGATATTTTGAGACGCGTCTGCCTGGGCAGAGCTACTTTGGCGCCGAGCCCGAGGCCATAGCGCTGAACGCCGACGGGAGCCGGTTGTACGCGGCCGACGCGGGTCTCGACGCCGTTGCCGTGCTGGACACGACGAAGCTCACGCCGCAGGCCGCCAGGCGCGGCATGATCGACCCCATCGGCTTCATTCCCACCGAATGGATGCCGATGTCGATGGCGTTTCTCGCCAGCGCGAACAATGGGACGCTCTACGTGGCTACAGCCAAAGGCAGAGGAACGACACCCAACGCATTCCCGCAGCGCGAAGCGGCCTCTGCAACCGGCCAGCGACGCCACCCCCAAGGCTACACCTATATCGCCACGCTGCTCCACGGATCGCTGGCGACGATCCGCGAGAGCGACATCGGAAAGAATCTGCCCGAGTGGACGGGCACGGTCGTCGAATCGAACCGCATGAAGGCCGCTGCGGAAAAGATCGAGTTTGCCGGCGCGCAGCAGGACCGGGGTCCCCGGCGACAGGTCTCCGTCGCCGGGGTGGAGGACCGGATCCAGCATGTGATCTACATCATCAAGGAGAACCGCACCTACGATCAGATCCTCGGCGACCTGAAGCAGGACGGCAAACCGGTGGGCAACGGCGATTCCGACCTGACCATGTACGGCCAGTCGATCACGCCCAACGAGCACAAGCTCGCGCTGCAATTCGGCGTACTCGACAACTTCTACGACTCCGGCGAAGTCTCCGGCAACGGCCACGTGTGGTCGAACGCCGCCATAGGCACCGACTACCTCGACAAGACCTGGCAGCAGAACTATCGCGGCAGCCAGCGCACCTACGACTTTGAGGGAGCCGTCGCCAACGATTATCCCCTGCTTGAAAAGATTCCGGATGTCGACGATCCGGCCAGCGGCTACATCTGGGGCGATCTGGCGCGCCACGGAAAGACGTACTACCACTTCGGCGAGTTCATTTCGACCACCTTCTGCAACGAGGAGCGCGTCACCGATCCCAAGATGGGTCCGCTGCTGCAGGGCCACAATTGCGCGCACAAGGCCGTTGCGCCGGGCGAGGAGTTTCCCGCCGAGTGGGGCGGCGGCGTGAACAAATGGCCGTGGCCGGTGCCGCTGATCGCGGCGAACTACGCAACGAAGCCGGAGCTTGTCGGCCACTTTGCGCCCGAGTGTCCGGACTTCGACCTGAGCGTCCCCGACCAGATCCGGGTCAATTGCTTTTTGCGGCACCTGCAGGGCTGGATCGCCGACAAGGAGCAGGGCAAGGACACGATGCCCAACTTCGTCATGCTGCGCCTCGGCAACGATCACACCGCCGGCACGCGGCCCGGCGGGCCCACGCCGAAGTCGTCGGTGGCCGACAACGACCTTGCCGTGGCCCGCGCCATCGAGGCCGTCAGCCACTCGCCCTTCTGGGACGACACGGCGTTCTTCATCCTCGAAGACGACGCGCAGAACGGCGGCGACCACGTGGATGCGCACCGCAGCATCGCGCTGGTGATCAGCAAGTACGCGCCCCACGGCGCCGGCGGCGCGCCCTTCGTGGATGACCGCTTCTACTCGACCGTGAGCGAGATACGGGCCATGGAAGTGCTGCTCGGACTGCCGCCGATGAACAACAACGACGCCTTCTGCTCGCTGATGGACGA
>JASHQQ010000379.1 GCA_030039035.1 Acidobacteriaceae bacterium
CGTGCCGACGCGATCTTTGCAACCCGATTCCGGCATCCGCTCTCCGAGCCGCTCGCCGACGCGCTAATGCAAGCCGCCGGGACAGACACAGCCATGTCTGTCCGCAGCAATGCAATTGCCGTGCTGAGTCAAAATCCCGGCACCTCTTTAGAGATTCCAGAGATTCTGGCGCGGATCATCCAAGACGATGCTGACTCGGGCATTCGCCGCCAGGCGGCCGAAGCCCTCAAGGCTCTTTCTTCCGTGGCTTCCATTCGTCGCTGATGCAGGCTTGCATCGAAGGGCGAGTTCGCGTGGCGGGGTCACCACATCGAGTTGCCGGGAAGGCTATGCAGTGTCGAATGCGTTGCATTGCCTCCCAATCCGGAAACTCGAACTGTAGTCCTGTCACGGAAACGACCAACCCGCCCATCCCTGCCGAGCGCGAATCGCAGCACATCACCTTCACCGCTCCGCCGAATCCCGTCAAATATGGACACCCGCCGATCACGCTCAAAGCCACTGCGAGTTCTCACTTGCCGGTGACGTTCACCGTCGTCTCCGGCCCGGGCCGAGTCAAGAACGACGTGCTCACCATCACCGGCGTCGGTACGATCCAAGTGGAAGCCTGCCAGGCCGGAGACCCCGACTATCTGCCCGCAAAATGCGTCACCTACAAGATCGTGGTGGAAAAAGCCTCTCAGATGATCGACTTCGAGAAGTTGCCGGCTCAGGTGAAGGTAGGCGAGACGATCACGCTCTCGGCCACGGCGACTTCAGGCTTGCCGGTAACCTTCACCGTCTCCGGCCCGGCAAAGCTGAAAGGCGACAGACTCACCTTTACGGGAACGGGAACCGTGACCGTTACGGCAGAACAGTCCGGGGATGCGGACTATGCCGCCGCTGACAACGTTGTTCAAAAGGTTCCGGTGGTTCCCGCGGGATGAGTCATTACACGGCGACCGCTCGACTGGCAACCTGGGGTCGCGCTTGGGTTGAACGGGAAGTCGAATACCCCGGCTGGAATCGCCAAGTTATTGAAGGGACTTGGTGGACCTGGTCGGGATCGAACCGACGACCTCTTCCATGCCATGGAAGCGCGCTCCCAAACTGCGCCACAGGCCCACTTGCGGCAGATTCGACTCTCCTATTGTCTTCGCGACGCGGGTGTTCGTCAATCCCGATTTGACGCCGCCGGCAACAACGAGGCCAGCCCGACAATCACAAGGCTGACGCCCTCGAGGAAGCGCGTTTCGTGATCCGCGAAGAGCTTTTGGCCGGATTCGTGGACCAGCGGAAACTTCTGCCGGTCGAGCCGGTTGGCGCGCCGCTCCAGGCCGTACCTCGGATCGGGCACCCCGGGAGCCAGGTCGCGCGCCTGCTCCTCGATGACGAAGCCGACGACGTAGCAGTACAGCACGCTCAGTCCCACGGCCGACTGCCGCAGGCTGAAACCCGCGCCTGTGAGCTTGCGCAGGCTTGCTTCCATGGGAGCGAAAAGCGACGCATCCGTGAGGTACGTCCCGCTGAACATCCTCGCCCCCTCGCGGTAGCGCAGCAGCGTCCTCCTCAGCCCCAGGCAGTAGTTCAACGCCCAATCCTGCCAGCTCTGCGCCGCATCGAAGGTCGGCGCCTCGTCGACCGCCTCGCGCAGGACCTGGGTGCCCATCTCGTCCAGGAGCTCCTGCTTGTTCCTGAAGTGCCAGTAAATGGCAGGGGCTTTTACGCCCAGCCGGGCGGCCAGCCTGCGCAGCGTCAGACTCTCCAGGCCGGATTCATTGAGGATCGAAAAGGCCTGGTTGAGAATGACAAATCGGTCCAGGGACATGGAAAAAAGTGTAGCATTTTTCACTTAACAGTGTTAAATTGGGAGTCTAACTAAGTTAAGGAGAATGCATTTCATGCGCGCAGCCGTTGTCAACATTCTCGGCCAACCCCCTCAGTATCATGAGTTTCCCGATCCGGTTGTGGGCGAGAACGAGGTCCTTGTCCGTGTTCGCGCCGCAGGACTCCATCCGGTCGTGAAAGCGCGGGCCAGCGGAGCGCATTATTCCAGCAGCGGGGAGATCCCGCTGGTTCCGGGCATCGATGGAGCAGGTCTGCTTCCCGATGGGAGCCGCGTCTACTTTGCTGCTTCGCGCCCGAGATGGGGAACGATGGCGGAGCGGTGCGTGGCCTCCCCGCCGTTCTTCATTCCGTTACCCGACGGCATCGATGACCTTCAGGCCGCCGCCATCGCCAACCCCGGAATGTCGGCCCTGGGTTCGCTGAAGGAGCGTGCCGGGGTCGCAAAGGGCGAAACCGTTCTCATCCTCGGTGCGACCGGCGTCGCCGGGCAACTTGCCATTCAGGTGGCGCGGCACCTTGGAGCCAAACGGATAATCGCGGCCGGCCGCAATGTCGAGTCGCTTGCCGACGCCGGGGTCGACGCAGTCATCGCCCTGGGGCAGCCGGAAGAAGCGATCCGCGACGCCTTTGCCGCGGAAGCCTCCGCCGGCATCGATGTCGTCATCGACTATCTGTGGGGCCGGCCAACGGAGTTGCTGCTCGAAGCCTTGGCGAAGGGTTTTCGCTCCGACTCGGTTCGTTCGACACGGTTTGTGGAGGTGGGCGAAAGCGCGGGCAAGACCATCAGCCTGCCCGGAGCCACTCTGCGCAGCGTCGACCTTACGCTCAAGGGGAGCGGATTCGGCTCGGTCCCGCTGCGAACCATCCTGGCCATGATGCCGACCCTCTTTTCCCTGGCGGCCAAGGGCGAACTGAAGATCGCCGTCGAGCCGGTCCCGCTCTCTGAAGTCGAGACGGCGTGGAACAGGCCCGGAAAAGGACGCCGCATCGTATTCACGATATAGGTCTCCGTAGGGACGAGAATTGCATTTCGCGTGACCAACGAGCCGTGACCGGGAACACTTCGACGGGTTTCTGGTGTCTAATAAACCAGAGTGCATGGGCCGCTTCCGATGACAGGGAGGCGGATGCCCTGATCCCACGCACCGCAGGGCAACGGGAAGGCGGGGCTCAAGGAGGGGAACGGAGATCCGGATACGGGCAAACGCCGGTTTTCCGGGAAGGTCTTCTTTCTTCGAGCGTGTGGCCGCTTCCGGACACCCGGATGCCGAAGGCAGGCATTCGCGCATTCGCCGGATGGCAAATGCGCAGGTTTTGCGGTAAGGTGGGAGCACCCTGATTTGCAGGTGGAGCTCACCATGGGCAATCTCGCCGGCGTGCTCACGCTCCAGCCCGAAGAGGCGGCACTGGTCGAGGAACTCCGGGCCGGTTCGGAGGATGCGTTCGCGTGGCTGATCGCGCGTTTTCACCAGCCGATCTATTCGCTGCTGGCGCGCACGGTACAGGACCCGGCCGCGGCCGCGGACCTGACCCAGGAAGTGTTCGTCAAGGTCTTCCGCGGCATCGGGAATTTTCATGGCGAGTCTTCGCTGCGCACCTGGATCTACCGGATTGCGCTTCGTGAGGCTTCGAACCAGCGGCGCTGGTGGTCGCGGCACCGCCGGCAGGAGGTTCCCATCGAGGAGCAGGTCATCGAGGGAGCCTCAGGGTCGCCGGTATTGTTGAAGGAGATGCTCGTCGACCCCGGCGAATCGCCCTTCGATCTGGCCCTCCACGAAGAAAACCGGGCACGCGTTGAAAACGCGCTCAAGCGGGTGCCGGAGCCCTTTCGCAGCACATTGATTTTGCGGGACATCGAAGGATTCGTATACGAGGAAGTGGCGGAGATTCAAGGCGTGAATCTGGGAACGGTGAAGTCGCGGCTGGTGCGTGGACGGGCGTGTCTGAGGTCCCTTCTGTCCGGCAATCGGCTCACCGCTCGCAAGCCGGCGCGCAATGACTTTGAGGACCCCATTGGAGAGGAGGCGCGATGAACGGCTGCGATCCAATCAGGAAACAGTTTACCGGCTACCTGGATGGCCGGCTGACCGGCCACGAGATGCAGCACGTCGCCGCGCATCTCGAGGAGTGCGGGGACTGCGCTTCCGAGTGGGCGTCGCTGCGCAGGGTTCAGACGTCGCTGGCCGCGCTGGGTCCTATCAGGGCGCCGGCCGATCTGCTGCTGCGCATCCGCATCGCCCTGAGCCACGAGCGGGCGCGCGCGCGCCAAGGCCGCTTCCACGCTTTCAGCCTCGCCTGGAAAAACACCATCGGACCCTTTCTGCTGCAGGCTGCAGCCGGCTTGGCCAGCGCCATGCTTCTCATCGGCACGGTCACCGTGCTCGTCACCGTGTTCGCCCAGCCGCAGCGGGTTAACGCCATGGACGAGCCGCTGGGCAATGCCACGGCGCCCCGGCTCCTGTATCTGACCCCTGGAGCCGAGAGCAGCGAGATCGACGCTGGACCGGTGGTGGTGGAAGCCTACGTAAACGGAGACGGCCGCGTGTACGACTTCCGCATCGTTTCCGGACCCAAGGACGCCGCCACCCGCTCGCAGATCGAGAACATCCTCGTCGACAGCTACTTTGAGCCGGCGCGCTTCTTCGGCGAACCGGTCCGCGGCCTGGCCGTGCTGTCGTTTTCCGGAGTATCCGTTCGCGGCTAAGGAAGTCCCGATTCAAAGCTCTCCCGTTTGACCCTGGGTCTCCGTCCAACTAGACTGGCAGGCAGGGTTTTCTCTCATGCAGTTCTCTCGTTCTCGCTCGTTTGCGGCCGCCACAGCCGCCGGCGCTCTTGTTCTGGCGCTTGGCCTCGCGCCTCCGGCCACCACGGCTCAATCCTCGTCGAGCAACCCGCAGCAAAGCTCCTCCGCAGTGGATTTCCAGCAGGAAAAATCGCCCACGCTGGTCGATCCGGCGGGTCCCACCATCTCTCTGGTCAGCCTTGAGCCGCTTTTCGTCATGGCGGCGGCGCTGAACGCCTGCGGCTACGACGAAGGTCTGGAAGAGAGCCCTCCGATTCGCAAACGTGTGCGCGACGAGATGAACGAGGCGCTGGCGAAAAGCGAGGACGCGCGCGCCCGGCGCGATCGCGTCTGCCTTTTCATCGCCCAGCACCGCATGACCGGTACGGAGAAGGATATTTCGCAGTACATCTCCCTCGCGCTTTATCTCACGCCGCCGCCGGAGATCGAAACCACCGTCGAACTGCCCGAGATGCCGCCCGACTCGACGCAGGTTGCCGAGATCGTGCCCCTGCTCAAGGACTTCGCCGCCGCCACGGACCTGCACGGCATCTGGCTCACGGTCCATCCCATCTACGACCAGCAAGCCGCCGAGCTGCACGACCCCCTCTCGCGGATGATCGTAAGTACGAATCTTTACCTGAAGATGCCTGCGTCGACCTACGAGGGCCGGCGATTCATCGTAGTCATCGAGCCCATGCTCTCGCCGGGCACGGTGAACGCGCGCGTCTACGGCACCGACTATGTGGTGGTGGTTTCGCCGGTCAACGGGCAGATTCGCATGAGCGACGTGCGTCACACCTATCTGCACTACGTGATCGAGCCACTGCTTTACGCGAGAGCCAACGCGATCGATCGCATCCAGCCGATCCTGAAAGAGGTGCGCGACGCTCCGCTTGATTTCGTCTATCGCTCCGACACCGTGGCCCTCACCGTGGAGTGCCTGATCAAGGCCATCGAGGCCCGGACGATGGATACCGACGTGCCGGCCTTCAACATGCCGCCCCATCCTGACCGCGAAGATCTGCCGCGCCTGGAACACGAGCGGCAGATCTACGAGCAGAAAGTGGACGCGATCCGCTGGGACACGGTTCGCCACGATATGGCGCAGGGGTACGTCCTTACCCAGTACTTTTACGAGCAGATGATCCAGTTCGAGAAGGACCCGGCGAGCCTGAAGGATTCGATCGGCGAGATGGTCTATGGCATGGACGTGGACCAGCAGGTTCACCGGGCGCGGCAGACTGAATTCGACGCGCAGGCAGATGGCGACGTTTTGCACCGCAGCCAGCCGCGCAAGCTCACCGGTCTCGACCTGGCCGAAGCCAGGCTGGCCGCCGGCGATGTGGCCGCGGCGAGCGCGCTGGCGCAGAAAGCCTTGCAAGACCACTCCAACAGTCGGGAAGCCGTTGCCAACGGCGCTCGCGCCGACTTTATCCTCGCCCGGGTTGCGGCTCTCACCGGCCATCCCGACGATGCCATGAGCGATTTTCAGAAGACAGTGAGCACCAGCAAGGAGCCGCGCATTCTCGCGTGGTCGCACATCTACCTTGGCCGCATGCTCGATCTGGACTGCAAACGCGACGAGGCCGTTGCCGAATACAAGGAGGCGCTGGAAGTGCGCGACGGGCAACAGGATACGCGGTTGGCGGCCGAGCGGGGCGTGAAGGCCCCGTATGCCGTGCAAGGCCACAGTTGCGAAGACGACAGCGACGACGATGCGGCTCCGCCAGGCGGCGGGACGAAGCCGCAAGCGGCCGACCCGGCAGGCGCTCCGCAGGCCCCGAGCGGCTCACAGAAGCCGCAATGAGAGCAACGCTGCTCCTCCCTTTGGCGGATGATTCTGCAGCGCCGGGCGTCTATCGTGTTTCCGTTGGCCGAGCCGTGCGGTTCCTGTACGGATCGACGCGATGATTCGACCGATTTCTGGCCGGTCTTCAACCGTAAGGAAACAAAACCGGTTGCTTCCGGCATCCTACCAACCTGGAAACCTCCTCGATGGATCCCCAATCCGCCAACTCCCACTCCGGAGCCGACACGGCTGGTCTGACAGCGATCCTGGGGCATCAGTTTCGCCGCCCGGAGCTGTTGGAGCGGGCGCTGACTCATCGCTCGCTGGCCAAGGAGCTGGCTGCGGTTGGCAGCGTCGATCAGCATGTGGCGGCAGGTGACAATGAGCGTCTTGAATTCCTGGGTGACGCCGTCCTGGGTCTCGTGGTCGGCGAGGCGCTCTTTCAGCTCCATTCCGACTGGCGTGAGGGGGAGCTGACGGTCGTCCGCGCCCAACTGGTGAGCCGTCAGCACATGGCGCGCGTTGCCGCCGCCATTAACCTGGGCAGTTACCTCCGTCTGAGCCGTGCCGAAGAACGCAGCGGACTCAGGAGCGCCAGCACCGTGCTTTCGAATACCATGGAAGCAGTGCTGGGCGCGCTCTATCTCGATGGCGGTCTGGATCCGGTCCGCGAATTTGCGCGATCCTATGTGCTGGGCGATGCCGCGGAGCAACTGGCCGTGGAATTGCGCTCCGGCGCGGCTCTGGGCAATTTCAAGTCGGCATTGCAGGAGCACCTGCAAGCCGCGCGGCTGGGTACCCCCGTCTACAAAGTGCGGGGCGAACGTGGTCCCGACCATCGCAAGCAGTTCCTTGTCGAGGTCCGTCTCAAGCCGGATGGAGGGGAACCGGGCATACCCTTGGCGAGAGGTTCCGGCAGCACCAAGAAGGACGCGGAACAGGATGCGGCGAGACGCGCCCTGAAGCGCCTGCTGGCGGCCGCAGACAGGGGTGGCGCACCGGCGATTTCAGCAAGCGACGCCGAATAATGCATATTCAGAGCGGGCGTAGTCCGAGGCAAGAACGCGAAGTCGACGCGACCTGCCGGGGCCCCCGACAAGATGTGTTTGTCGGAGGGACCGACGGAAAGCGGCGACAGCGGAATTGTGCCGGAAGGGCCACAGTAAACTGTGAAAATGCCGTAAAGAGGATTCCGGAGCCATGAGTTCGACCGCGATCAATCCGAGCCCGACGCGGCGCCGCTTTGCCCATCTTCGGCTTCATTTGCCCACGGTTCCCGAGGCGCTGGCGTCGTTGCTCCGGACGATCACGGTGGCGCTCTTTCTGCTGACTTTTCTCTTCCAGCCCCAGTTCATTCCGTCGGAGAGCATGGAGCACACGCTGCTGGTCGGCGATTTTCTGCTCGTCAACAAGCAGATCTTCGCGCCCGGCGGGTCGGACCACGGGCTCGGTCGTTGGTTTATGCCTCACCGCGCCGTTTCCCGCGGCGACATCGTCGTCTTTCACCACCCCAATCCGCCCTATCTGGTCAAGCGCGTCGTCGGCGTTCCCGGCGACCGGATCCGGATTGAAGATGGGCGCGTGATGGTCAACGGGGTTTTCCAGGACGAGCCTTACGCGGCGTTCGAGCCGACCGAACCGGGCGCATTTCGCGACGACTTTCCCGCCAGGATCTATCCCGACCCGCAAGTCGAACTCGGCTGGTGGAAGCAGATGCAGAGCCTGACGCGAAACGGAGAGCTCGTGGTTCCCGCCGGCGAGTACTTCGTGCTGGGCGACAATCGCAATCACAGCCTGGATTCGCGCTTCTGGGGCTTCGTTCCGCGGCAGGCCATCGTGGCCCGGCCACTGGTGATTTACTTCTCGCTGCGGCGGCCCTCCACCACCGATCTCGAACAGGCCGCGGATGATAGACTCGGAAACGACGGGGTTCTTTCGGCCCGGCTCATCGGCTTTGCGCGCTGGAAGCGGATCTTCCACGTCGTGCATTGACGCGGAAGCGGATCGGGCCATGCGGCGCTGAGTGCTCGCACTGCGCCATCACAAGAGCGACAGGATGAACACGAAAACCACGCTGACCGCAGAGCCCCCAGCCGCCACACAGGAGAGAGTGGAAGAAACGCCCTATGAAGCGGTTGCCAGCATCTGCTCGGTGCTGGTCGTGGGCCTGTTCATCCTCACATTTCTGGCCCAGAACTACGTGATCCCCTCCGGCTCCATGGAGAATACGCTTCTCGTCGGCGACCATCTCGTCGTCGATCGCATTACCTTCTCTTCACCCTCGAATTGGATGCCGCTGGTGCATTACCGCGAGCCAAAGGACGGAGACATCGTCGTCTTCAAAAAGCCGGTTCCGGATGCGATCGATTCGGACGGCAAACCCGTCTACTACACGCTGGTCAAGCGGCTGATCGGCGTGCCCGGCGACCGCATTCACCTGCGCGACGGCTTCGTCATCCGCAATGGCGTGGCCCTGCCTCCGCCGGCCGAGGGCAAGATGCTGCCCAGTCCGGATGCGGATTTTCTCGACAGCTTTCCGTCCATTCCGCCCTCTCCGCCCGGCGCCACCGAAAGCTGGGCTGTCGATTTTCCCAACCACGTCGAGAACGGCGACCTGGTGGTGCCGCCCGGCCACTATTTCATGATGGGCGACAACCGCCACAACAGCCTCGACTCTCGCTATTGGGGTTTCGTGCCCAGGGAGAACATCATCGGACGGCCGCTGTTCAACTACTGGTCGTTTGTTACTCCCGACAGCCAGTACGAAAAAACGGGGATCGGCAACTCGATCGCCTGGATGGCTCACGTGGCGCTGCATTTTTTCACCGAAACGCGCTGGAAGCGGACCTTTCACGTGGTGCGCTGAGCGATGGCGCCAAAGAGCGGTGCGCTTCCGGCGGGGAAATCCGCGCCGGACCATTCTCGTGCGCAGGAAACGCATCTTGAGGTCCTTGCGAGCATCTGCTCCGTTCTCGTCATTGGGCTTTTTGCGCTGACGCTGGTTGCCCAGAACTACGACATTCCGTCCGGCTCCATGAAGAACACTCTCCTTGTCGGCGACCATCTTGTCGTCGATCGGATTACCTTCTGTCCGCCCTCGAGGTGGATGCCGCTGGTCCATTACCGCGAGCCAAAACGCGGCGATATCGTCGTCTTCATCAAGCCCGTGCCGGACTCATATGACGCGGACGGAAAGCCCGTTTATGAGACCCTCGTCAAGAGACTCATCGCGATTCCCGGCGATCGCATCCATTTGCGCGACGGCGTCGTGATTCTCAACGGTGTTGCTCAGAGCCAGCCATTTGCCCAGCCAACCACACCGGAGAATTATTCGAAGTTTCTCGATGAGTTCCCTTCAGAGCCGCCCTCTCCGCCCGGCGCCACCGAGAGCTGGACCGTCGACTTTCCCGACCATGTTGAGAACGGCGACCTGGTCGTGCCGCCCGGCAACTATTTCATGATGGGCGACAACCGGCACAGGAGCCTCGATTCGCGCTACTGGGGTTTCGTCCCGCGCGAGAATATCATCGGCCGGCCACTCTTCAACTACTGGTCGTTCCTGACGCCCGACGGGCTGGATGGGCAGACCGGAATTGGCAACAGATTCGCGTGGATGACTCACGTCGCGCTGCATTTCTTCACCGAAACACGCTGGAAGCGGACCTTTCATGTAGTGCATTGATCGTTGACCGTTCCCGCTCCTGACCGCAGTACCATAGACCCATGGCGGATGACGCACAGGTGCCGCGGCGCCGGCGAAAACGGCGGGCGCTGATGCTGGCAGTGCTCGGATTGCTGCTGGCCATCATCTTCGTGCCTCCGTTCATCAGCGTCGGACGCTACAAGGGCCGCATTGCGCGGCTCATCTCGGCTTCCCTGGGCCGGCCGGTGCGAATTTCATCCGCCCAGTTGCGTGTGCTGCCGCTGCCCGGCTTCGTTCTCTACGATCTGACCGTCGAGGAGGACCCGGCATTCGGCGCCGAGCCGATTCTCCATGCCAATACCGTCACAGCGTCAATCCGGCTTCTGTCCCCGTGGAAGGGCCTTGCGATCAGCCGCATCAGCGTCGACGAAGCCAGCCTGAATCTGGTGCGGAGCCGGGACGGGCGCTGGAACGTGGAATCGCTTTTCCGATCGGCGTCCCAACCCGTCGCGGGCGGCGCGGGCCGAAGCGCGCCGGAGCGAGCGTCGCTGCCTTATCTTGAGGCGACCGATTCGCGGATCAATGTAAAGAATGGCGCCGAAAAGCTGCCGTTTTCCCTCATCGACGCCGACCTCTCGCTGTGGCAGGCGGAGCCCGGCGAGTGGCGCATCCGGCTGCGAGGCCAACCGGCCCGCACCGATCTGAGCCTGAATCTCGCCGACACCGGCATCGTTCGTATCGAGGCCGACCTTCGCCATGCCGCCGATCTGCGCCAGATGCCGCTCCACATCGAAGCGGAGTGGCGCGCGGCACAGCTTGGCCAGCTCACGCGATTGCTGTTCGGCTCCGATGTCGGCTGGCGTGGCGACCTGACCGGCGAACTCGACCTGGACGGCACGCTCGACGCGGCGCAGGTCAAGTCGCGGCTCAGCGCCTCCAATGTCCATCGCGCCGAGTTCGCTCCCGCCGCGCCCATGGACTTCGACGCCAACTGCGGCTTTATCTATCGCTTTTCCAGCCGCGCCTTCGAAGGCATTCAGTGCGATTCGCCGGTGGGAGACGGACGCATCCGCCTCTCCGGCGATCTGCCGGGCGACAACGCCAGGCCGAAATTTTCAGTCGAGCTCGTCCGTTTCCCCGTGGCCTTCGGGCTCGATGCACTGAGAACCGTCCGCAGCGACTTTGGACAGGGTCTCGAAGCCGGCGGAACGGTTGGCGGAACGATCACCTACGCAGAGACGGACGAATCGGATTCACCGCATTCCAGAATGCCGCAGGCCCGGCGCATCGCGCGAACCCGTGAGCCGGCAGGAGCATCGGCCAGCCATGGGCCCTTGTCCGGCAGCCTGACGGTGCAGGATCTTGCGCTCACCGGCGCCGGCCTTGACCGTCCCATCCGCGTCAGCCGGCTGATCCTGCAGCCTTCCCTCGCCGAGCCGGGCCAATCCACAACCGGTACCCCTGTTGTTTCCGCGACCGCTTCGATTCCGGCGGGCGCGACCGCTCCTCTCACGATCACATCCCGTCTCGCGCTCTCCGGCTATCAGGTTTCGGTGCGGGGTACGGCTTCGATCGGCCGTCTTCGTGAGCTGGCTCGCGTAGCCGGTCTGCAGGGAAATGCGCCGCTCGACGCCGTTACCGGCGGGCCCGTATCCGTGGAGGTCAGCGCCCAGGGTCCGTGGCTCGCACCAGAGATTCGCGCCGGCGACAGTGATACGGCCACAGCCGCACCTGTGTCCGGATCCGACCTCCTCGACGGAACCCTGGTCTTCCACAATGCAATCTGGAAGGCCGATTACCTCGCCAACCCGGTTCAAATCTCCCAGGCCACGCTTCATGTGGACAACACCGGGGCTCATTGGGACCCGGTCGCCTTCTCCTACGGCACCGTCAAGGGAACGGCCAGCCTGAGTTTGCCGTTCCACTGCACCGCGCCCCAAAGCTGTCCTCCATCGTTTCATCTCCGATTCGGCGCACTGGATGCCACCTCTCTCGAAGCCGCTGTCCTCGGGGCGCGTCAACGCGACACGCTCCTGTCCGAGCTGATTGCCCGCCTGACTCCGTCGAGCCCGCCGACATGGCCGTTGCTTGAGGGCACGGCAGAGGCCGACTCGCTGACCCTCGGGCCGGTTTCGCTCCTTCATCCCGCCGCAACCCTGCGCATTGCGCAAAATGGAGCGGAGATCACCGCACTCGATGCCGCTCTGCTGGGCGGCACACTGCAGGCAACGGGCACGCTTCGTGCCGCAGGCGCAGCCGGAAATCCGGGAAACACGCCGTCCTATTCCCTGACCGGCGAGTTCGCGCACCTGCACCCGGCTGCGGTGGGCCAGTTGGTGGGACAGCATTGGTCCGGCGGGGAGATCGAGGGGAACGGGAAGATCGATCTCTCCGGGTACGCAGCCAACGACCTGGCATCTTCCGCCAAGGGAAGTCTTCATTTCATCTGGCGGCATGGATCCGTGTCGTCCGCCGGCGGGTCAGCAGTGCGTTCGCCGGATTCCGACCCCGCTTCGATACCATCGTCGCTCAACGGCTTCGATCGCTGGACCTCCGACGCGGAGATCGCCGATGGGGCAATCACACTGCAACAAAACGAATTGCTGCGCGGAGCTCACCATTCAACCATCCAGGTCAAGGTTACCCTGAGCGATCCTCCCATACTCGAGTTCGGCCCGCACGACGAAGTCCAGTCGGCCCGAAAGCAAGCGCCCGCGCCACTACAATAGATTTCATGGCATCGCCGGTTGCCTCTTCCCAGGTTACGCTCCGCTGCAAGGGCATTCTCTTCGACATGGATGGGATCCTGATTTCGTCCCTCGGCTCGGTGGAGCGTAGCTGGACGAAATACGCGAAGCTTCGCCAGGTCGATCCTGGGCTCGCCATCAGCCATGCGCATGGACGGCGTGCGGTCGAAACCATCGCTGCCCTGCGTCCCGATCTCGATCCCCAGGCCGAGCTCAAGGTCATCGAAGATATCGAGCTCGCCGACGGCGAAGGAATCACAGTCCTGCCCGGAGTACTGAAGCTGATCCATAAGCTGCCCATCGACCGCTGGACGGTCGTCACCAGCGCCACGGACCGGCTGGCGCGGATGCGTCTGGCGACTGCGGGCATTCCGGTCCCCGAGCGGCTGGTCACCGCCGAACACGTCCTCCAGGGAAAGCCCGATCCGGCTCCGTTCCTCGCTGGCGCGACCCTGCTGGGTTTCGCGCCCGGGAATTGTGTCGTCTTCGAGGATTCGTCATCGGGCGTCGTCTCCGGCCGGGCAGCCGGATGCACGGTGATCGGCACCACCTTTTCGCACCCGGTCGAGTCCCTCGCTGCCGCGCACTATCTCATTCCCGACCTCACCGCGGTCGACGTTTCGGTTGTCGACGGGGAAGGCGTTGTGCTCCGGTTCGCGCCGCTCAACGCTTGAGAGCTACTCATTGGCTTCGATGCGCCGGCCATGCGTGTCCTGCAATGGCCGCGAATTCATCCGGAAGATCGCCGTGTAGGCGCGCAACTGATCCCGGCTCAGCGACAAGACGTCCTCGAAAACAAACCAGCGCACGCCTTCGGTGCAGGGAGGCGTGGTCAGCGACCCCATATACGTCCAGTAACCTCGGTCGGCGGGCAAAAACCCGCCAGGATCGATTTCATCGCTGGCCTTCCCGCTTTCGCCCGCCAGTTTGGGCAGATGCGGCCATAACTGGGCCAGCATCGCGTTCGGGTCGCCCCGGTCCATGGCCAGCCGGACTGCCACGACGGCCATCCGGCTGTCCGGGCTGCGATACACCATCTCGACATCCAGATCGGTGAGCTTGCCTCTCACCGCATTTTCGCCGGGGTGGTGAAACTCGAGCCTTTGCAGCTCGTAGTGAACGCCATCAGCCACCATGGTGCTGCCGGGGTCGACGTAGACGACGATCAGGTTCCCGGTGTTCTCGAGCGTCACAGGCCCGGCGATGAAATGAAACTCGAGCGGCCGCAGCGAGGTGTTCAGATGCGCGCGGCGAATGTCGATGGGCGACTGCTGATGCCCTTCGGAGCAAGCGCGATACGCCGGGTCGAGCTTGCCCCACACCAGCGGGCCGTGTTTTCCCGCGTAATCCCACGGCGCGCCCGACTGCGCCATGGCCGTCGTGGTTGCGCAGAACGAAAGAAACACAATCGCATGCAATCGCATGTGTCTTCCTTGTAATCGTTCCTCACCGGCGTTTCCGACCCGCGCCGAACGAAAAACGGGTCGCCGCGCCCCTTTTCGGCCGGTCTTGGCGAAAAGAGTGGAATCGCGGCAGCTCCGGGGGCGTTTCCTGTGAGGGCAAAGCCGCGCCCCCACGAATTCTATCAAGGCGGGACTCGCGCGACGCGCTGTCTGTTATGGTGTGTAGCTCACCGGCATCTCTGCGATGTTGCCATTGCCATCCTCAACCTGGATCGACCAGGTGTAGGATTCGCCGGCTGTCAGGCTCGGCACGGCGGGCGTATTATTGGCTCCCGTGGGATCGATTCCCCACGCGATGGAGGTGATCGCGCTGGAAAAGCCATTGGCCGGTGCGTTGGGGCCCGGGATTTGCCAAATGATATTGCCGTTCTGATCCCACAAAGTAAACTGGTAGGTGTAATCGGCTGCATCCGGCGGGTCGGTCCAACTGAAAGTCGGGGTAGTGCCCGAGCCGCTTCCAGCCACCGGCGAGAGGTCGGTGGCAAAGGCATTCACCACTCCGGTGACGGCTGCCGTCGCGGTGGAAACGGTATAGCTGGTCCGGTACGGTTCCGTGAGCTGAAGCGTATACGTATCGCCTATATTAGGGATGTCCGGCCCGGTATCGAGCCAGAAATCGAAGGGCGCACCCACGCAACTGCCGCACTCGCCAATGTTGATCGGCGAAAGGACATTCGGTCCGGAGAGCAGCGAGACCTGCAATGGAAGAATCTCCGCGGTTCCAATCGCGAAGTCGAGAACATAGTTGTCGGTCGAGCTTCCGACGGCAGCGGTTGCCCTCAGATGCTGCGTAGTAACCGCAATGGGAGTCTCCGGCGGCATCGTCAAACTCAGCGTCATGGTTCCGGGTACGATTCCCGTCGTGCCGCCAACGAAGCTGATGTCGCCGGTATCTGCCATGCCATCGATATTCTGATCGATCAGCGCAAAGACGTTGTAGTTGACCCCTTTGGGGACCTTGACGGAGAAAGCCTGCGGGCTCACGGGGCGATAGACGTAACCGACATACGCTTTGCCCGTAGTCGGATTGACGAACCCCACGTAGAGCGGACCGGTAGCGGTGCCGGCAAAGGTCACGCTGCCGGAGACCGCATATCCGCCGGAAGGCGGGTCAATGGTCACCGGGCCATAGACCGAAGACCAGGGTCCGCTCGAACTGCCTGCCGCGCCCTGTGCGCGGAAATAGTAGACCGAGCCGTCCGACAGGCCGCTGATAAACCAGGCATTGAAGGCACTCGATCCCGTGGCATTGAAAACGCGCCCTCCGGCGACCGCGGTGAATGCGCTGCTCGTGCTCCATTGCACGGTATAGCTTGTGGCCTGCTCAAGACCATCGCTGCCGACAATGGGCGCGTAGGCGAGAAACGCTCCGTCCTGGAACCCGCCTCCCGCCGTGATGAGCGGGGGCGACGAAACCACCACCGGCGTCGCCGGGACTGGCACGAGCGTAACGGCGCTCACGTTGGCGTTGCCGACAACCAGGCTCGGAGTCTCCGCCGTGGCGCTGGATTCGTTGCGCGCTCCGTACCCGAGCTCGTCGACCCATGCATTCAACGTATACGTACCGGGTTGCACGCCGCGAATCGTGAAGTATGTTGAATAGTTGACGCTGGTGCCCAAGACGGTCTGGGGACAGCTATTGTCGATGAGATTCACGTAGGTTCGGCCGCCCATTCCGGTGGGCAAGTTTACCGATCCCGAAACCGTGTAGCCCAGTTCAGCCGAAAAGTCGACGCCGGCGGTGCCGCTGTCGCTTACGACAGCCGGCTGCGCCGCAGGAAAGAACACCGAGGTTGGCGCGGTGCTCGACGGCGTCACAAGGTAGTTTCCGGAGGGAACGTTCTCGAATGCGAATTGCCCGTTGCTACTGGTTGAGGTGATCTGGCCCGGATTTGTATTGATGGCGACCGTGATTCCGCTGGCGGGCGCGCCACAGTTCAGGAAGTTGACCTGGCCGCTGACCTGGTATCCCGGAGCGTTCGTCACATCGATGGTATACACCACGGAGCCGGACTTATTTCCCATTCCGTCGGTCACCGAAACAGGAAAGGACACCACGCTTGGATTCAAAGGCACTCCGCCGAACGACAAAGTGTTGCCGGAGGCCGAATACGCCAGTCCGTCGGCCAGTGCAGTAGTTGTTGCGGTTGCAGGCGTTCTGGATCCGTTGACATACCATTTGTAGCTGGGCACTCCGCCGGCAACCACGACCGTTCCCGAATAGGGCTGGCCGGCAACGCCAGCAGCGAGTGTGCCAGGATTGGGAACGGGCAGAGCGACCGGCAGCGGAGCCGAGACGACGATGGTGTAACTCACTGGCCCCGCCGTCGTGCCTGTCGAGTCCTGCACCGAAGCCTGAAAAGCGATCGTCCCCGCTGCCGCCGGCGTGCCTTCGATCAACAACTCGGAGTTCTGCGCCGGCCCCGGAACCGTGCGCACGCGGCTCCCGCCGTCGGCGATAAAGAGATCGCCGCTGCTGTCGGTCGCGATGCCGCCAGGAACGAGATTCGCGCCGGCGGCAGGGATGCCATCGCCGTTGAAGCCGGCGTTCCCTGTGCCCGCGACGGTGCGAATCGTCCCTGCGCTCACAGCGCGAACGCGATCGTTTCCCGCGTCGGCGATGTACAAATCACCGGTTGAGTCGAGCGCGATCGCGACCGGATCGCTGAGCTCCGCGTCGACGGCCGCAATGCCGTCACCGTTGTAGCCGGCGGTTCCGTTGCCGGCAATCGTGTTGATGACACCACTGGCCGCGCTCACTTCGCGAACGCGACCTCCGGTCCCGGCCGCGCCGACAGCACCCGTGAGGTCGGCGATGTACAGGTTGCCCTGTCCGTCGACTGCCACAGAAAAAGGATTCTTCAGTTGTGCCGCCGTTGCCGGACCCGCGTCGCCGCTGAATCCCGCTTTGCCGGTGCCTGCGACAGTTGCCATTTCGCCGGTCAGGGCAGAAACTTCGCGCACGCGGGCGTTCCCTGAATCGGCGATATAGACGTCGCCTTGGCCATCCACGGCCACTCCGGTTGGCAGCACGAGTTCGGCGATCGTGGCGGCGAGGTTTTCGCCGCTGTAGCCTGACGTTCCGATTCCGGCGACCGTGGTAATCTGGCCTGTCGCCGCGCTCACCATGCGAATGCGCGCATTTCCCGAGTCCGCAATGTAGAGATTGCCGGCCCGGTCGACAGCCAGCCCCGCAGGCCCGTTCAATTGCGCCTGCCCGGCGGGGATGCCATCGCCGTTGTAGCCGGCTGTGCCGGTGCCAGCGACCGTGGAAATGGTTCCCGACGGCGAGACCATGCGCACGCGCGACGAGACAGCGTCGGAAAAATAGAGATTGCCGGCGCCATCCACGGCCAGCCCGCCGCTTGCATCGATCTGCGCGCCGGTCGCCGGGCTGCCATCGCCGCTGAATCCGGCCGAACCATCTCCGGCCAGCGTGGCAATGGGCGTTCCCGTCAGCGAGGTCATGGCGCCCGGCAACCCCGTTACGGTCCATTGATACGGTGGCGCGCCGCCGGTTACCCCCAGGAATCCCAGATACGCGACGTGCGCGGTTGCGGGCCCAAGCGTAGCGGGAGTGGGCGCAGGCAGCGACGGCGGCGTGGGCGAAGTGACCGGGATCGAGAACGTAACCGGACCGGCTTGCTCTCCTGAATACGCATCGGTTACGGTCACGCTGAACGTGACTGTGGCGGCAAGGTTCGGCGTTCCGCCGATGACGAGCGCGTAACTCCCGTTGCTCGAAAACGTGATTCCACCCTGCAATTCGGTCCCGGAGCTGCCGGCGGGAACCGGACTTCCGTTCACTGACCAGAGATATTCCGGCCCGGCGCCCGACGCGACGATCTGGGCCGCGTACGG
The DNA here is from genome assembly GCA_030039035.1 of Acidobacteriaceae bacterium. GTDB lineage: Bacteria > Acidobacteriota > Terriglobia > Terriglobales > Acidobacteriaceae > Telmatobacter. The sequence continues at coordinate 18,116 of JASHQQ010000379.1, forward strand.
CGCCCCGACGTATCCGTTGGGAAGGCCAGGCGGGGTCGCAATGGCGAGCGGACCGGGAAAGCTGTAGGCAGCACTCGCAACCGCCGACAGGGAGTAACCAGGCGCAATCGCGACGGCATGAATGCATTGCGTGGAAGCTGCTGAAATCGGACCTGTGAACAGCGTGGAGGCGGTCGATGGCGTCGCGCCGTTCGTCGTGTAGTAGATCGACGCGCCGGGCGTCGAGTCGGAGATAGAGATGGATTGGGGCCCCGCATAACTTCCGCCGCCAGGCGAGAAAACCGGCGTTGCGGCCGGCGGCGTAATTGTATAACTCGCCGTAGCTGTAGCGGACTGGGAAAATCCGGGCGCGACAGCCATGGCGCTGAGTTCTTCGGTCGAAGAGACGTCAATGGCACCGGTATATTGCTGCGACGAAGTTGTCGGCGCCGTTCCGTCCACCGTGTAATAGATCGTCGCTCCCGGAGTGGAGTCCGCAATGCTGACGGACGGGCCGGAAATGTAAGTCCCGGCTGCCGGGGCAAAAACCGGCTTTGCCGCAGGTGGAGCAATCGTATACGTCGCGCTCGCGACTGCCGACTGGGAATCGTTGGTCGCCGTCGCCATTGCGTTGATGGTTTCGTTTGCAGCGACCGCGATCGGACCCGTGTAGATGGGCGAAGAAACTGTGGGTGTGGATCCGTCGGTGGTGTAATAGACTGCCGCGCCGGCTGTGGCGTCTCTGATAGTTATCTTCTGTGCCGAGATGTAGGTTCCTGCGGCCGGGGAGAACGTCGGCGTCGCCGCGGGCGGCGTGATGGTGTAGGTTGCGGCCGCTGCCGGCGATTGCCAGTAACCCGGCGCGAGCGCCATGGCGCTGACGGTCGCGGTAGTTGAGACCGTGATCGGCCCGGCATATATCGGCGATGACGTGGTCGGCGCAGATCCATTCAATGTGTAGTAGAGAACCGCGCCCGGCGTGGAATCGGCGATCGTTACCTGTTGGGATGCCGTATAAGTTCCTGGCGGCGGAGCAAGTACAGGAATCGCGGCAGGAAGTGTCAGGGTATAGGTTCCTGTGACTGCCGGCGACTGCCAATAGCCCGGCGACATGGCGATGGCGCTGATGGTTTCCGTCGCCGAAAGCGCGATTGGACCTGTATAGGGAGTGGAGGCACTCGTCGGCGCGGCCCCGTTCGTTGTGTAGTAGATGGCTGCGCCCGGCGTCGAATCGGTGATATAGACCAATTCGCTGGTCGGGAACGGACCCGGCGTGGGCGTAAGAACCGGCGCTGCCGCAACCGGTAACACGGTGTAAGTCGCGGTGCTTGCGGGAGAAAACGCGTAGCCTGGAGCGACAGCCGCAGCCGTGATGGTTGCCGGCGAGGCGAGCGCGATCGGTGCTGTGTATTGTGCGGACGAAGCCGACGGCAACGTGCCGTTGGTCGTGTAATAGATGGTTGCGCCCGGCGTGGCGTCGGCGAGAGTCACGGCCGTGCCGGCGGGAAACGTACCGCTCCCAGGCTGAATGAGCGGCGCCGGCGCGGGCAGGGTAACTGTGTACGTCTGGGTTGTTATTGAAGACGCTGTGTAATTACTGGCAATCGCCATGGCCCGCAGCGTGGATGTGCGCGGGATCGCGACCGGTCCGGTGTACCTGTTCGACGCCGTGGTGGGAGACGTTCCGTCGGTCGTGTAGTAGATTGCCGATCCGGCCGTTGTCGAACCAATACTCACATTCTGAGCGGAAAGGTAGGTGCCTCCCGGCGGAGAAAACGCCGGAGCCGAAGCAGCCGCCTTGACGGCGACACTCTGGGAGACAAGGAACGGGCAAGGCCGGCTTGTCGCGATCAGCAGAAGCAAGGGCAACGAAGCCGTCGATCGCTTCAGACAGCGCATGGCCGGCATGGAAAATTGCCGCATATCATATGGCGGAAGCGAGCGGAAGGCCTGTAGTTTTCCAGGTATCAATCGATAGGATTACGGCCGGCGCCAAAAACTTCCGCTAAGTTGAAATTCGACCGGATCCGGAGGATCGTCATAGTCACGGACTGTCAAAGGTAATGGTTTGCGCGGCCTGGAGCGGAATGTGGAGGAATCCGGGACACTCCGCGCGGCGATAGTGTAGTCTGGTCTGCGAACCGGAAAGCGTTTACCCGAGGTGCCCCGTCATGACTGTCGTTGCCGGAGTCGATTTCGGCACGCTCAGCGTTCGCGTGACCCTGGTCGACAGCGAAAAGGGGCCCATCGGTACGGCGTCGGCCTCCTATCCCCTGCACCGCCGGCGCGACGATCCCAACTACGCGACCCAGGCTCACGACGACCAGATGACGGCGCTGGCCGAGGCAACGCACATCGCTCTTGAATCCACGGGCGTCGAAGGCTCCGCCGTTGCGGCCATCGCCGTGGATACGACCGGATCGAGCGTGATTCCGGTCGGCGAAGAACTGCAGCCGCTCGACGAATACTATCTCTGGTGCGATCACCGCGCCTGGGCAGAAGCCGAAGAGATCACCGGGAAAGCGCATTCGCTCGGCTTCGAAGGCATTGACTGGTGCGGCGGCGTCTACTCGCACGAGTGGGGGTGGGCCAAGCTGCTGCACTGGCTACGCCACAACCCTGAAAAGCGCGCGCGCCTGGTTACCGCGCTCGAGCACTGCGACATGGCTGCCGCCACGTTGAGCGGCATTCGGGATGCACGCCTGCTGAAGCGCAGTGTCTGCGCCATGGGACACAAATGGATGTGGAATCCGCGCTGGGGCGGCCTGCCGCCGGAGTCGTTCCTCGTCGCCGTCGATCCACTGCTGGCGGGCGTGCGCGACAAGATCGGCGGCGAATACCTGACCAGCGACCGCCTCGCCGGTCACCTGGCGCCGGAGTGGGCCGAAAAGCTCGGCCTGCGCACCGGCATTCCCATCCCCGTGGGCGCCTTCGACGCGCATTGGGATGCAATCGGCTCGGACATTCGCGAAGGCGATGCGGTCAACGTCGTGGGCACTTCGACCTGCATCATCGCCATTGCGCGCCAGGCCGAACTTGTGCCCGGCGTCTGCGGAGTGGTGCCTGGCAGCGTGCATCCCGCCTATACCGGAATCGAAGCCGGTCTCTCGGCCGTCGGCGACATCTTCGATGGCATCGCCCGGCGCGCACAGACCTCGGTTGCCGAACTCTCGGACGGTCTGGACGCATACAAAGCCGGACAAACCGGCCTGCTGCGCCTGAGCTGGGACAACGGCGACCGCACCGTGCTCGTGAATCCTGAACTGGGCGGCGTGACGCTGGGATGGAATTTAGTGCACACCGCGCAGGATGAGCTCTTTGCGGCCATCGAAGGCACGGCCTTTCACACGCGCATCATTCTGGAACGCATGGCCGAACACGGAGTGCGCATCGATCGCGTGATCAACGCCGGGGGCATTCCGCAGAAAAACGAAATCCTCAACCGCGTTTAC
>JASHQQ010000380.1 GCA_030039035.1 Acidobacteriaceae bacterium
GGGACGGTGACGATTCAACTTGAGCCGGGCCGCTACAGCGTGTTCTGGCTCAGCGCCGTGACGGGCGAGAAGATCGATCTGCCGCCGGTGGACGGGCCATCGTGGACATCGCCCGCGCCTCCCGACCGGAACGACTGGGCCCTGCTGCTGCAACGACAATAAAGACAGCAGAAATGCGGTGATTCGCCGGCGCAGCCGGCGGCGTCCCAATCCACGGAAGGGGACTGGCCAATTCGTTGCTGCCAGATTTGCAGAATGATGTCTGCATCTGTGCGAATGGAATGGATAGCGGTATCCTGTTGGAACGGAAGGCGGCGCCTGAACCAAAGGGTGCGACACCGGTCTCCGCCAGCCAATCGCGCACGCTAGTGACTACCCGTGACCTGGCGCAAGTCTTCGCCTTTCATCGGCGCGACGGAACATCCGGCACAGGGCTCGACGCCCAGGCAACGCCGAGGCCCAGTCGCAGAATCTGACCATCCAAGGAGAATTGCCGTGCCCCGCGCTTTCTGGTCAGGTCAGCTTCGCATTTCCCTGGTGTCGTTCGGAATCAATCTGATTCCGGCGACCGAAGCCAAAAGCGAAATCCGGTTTCACCAGATCGACCGGCGCACCGGAGAGCGCGTCCGGCACCAGAAGGTCTCCGCGGACAACGAGGAGCCGGTCGAGAAAGGCGATATCGTCAAGGGCTACGAGTACAGCAAGGGCCAGTATATCCAGCTCGAACCGTCCGAGATCGAAGAGTTGAGGATCGAGTCCCGTCATACCATCGAGCTCGATCAATTCGTGAACGCGGACGAGATCGATCCCGCATTCTACGAGAAGCCGTATTTCGTATTGCCTGAGAACGCCGCGCAAGCCGAGGCATTTGCCGTGGTGCGCGAAGCGCTTGAGGAAACCGGGCAGGTGGGTCTGGGGAAATTCGCGGTGGGCGGCAGGGAACGCCTCGTCGCGGTGGGTGCTCCGCACGATTCAAAACTGCGCGGAATGATGGCTTTTACGCTGCGATTTGCCGAGGAATTGCGGGACGCCGCCGGGTATTTCCAGGACATAAAACAGCAGAAGATCGACCGCGACCAGCTTTCCCTGGCCAAGGAACTCATCCAGCGAAAATCGGCCTCGTTCGAGCCCGGCAAGTTCACCGACAGTTATGAAGCGGCGCTCCGCGAACTGATCGATGCCAAACTGAAGCATGTGTCCCCGCCCAAACGCGAAGAGCGCGAACCGCGCGGAAAAGTTATCAACCTGATGGATGCTCTGCGGCGCAGCGTAGGCGAGTCGGGCGCGAAGAAGAAGCCGGTGGTGCGCGCCGATGGCAAGCCGGCCAGAGATCGGGCCGGGAAGCAACCGCTGCGCCTGGTGCAGGCAAACTCGCGCGGCGCCGGGAAGCGCCGCAAATCGGCCTGAGTCTGCTGCAAAGTGAACTCGTCTCGACTGGACGATTTCTCCGGGCAGCGGTTTTTCCGCCTTTCCATCGTCGCCAGAATTCCGACCCAAAAAGCAAGTTGGCTCTTTCCCCGCCACAGGAAAGAGCCACTTGAAAGGCGCTCGCGAAGCGGGCAACTGGAGCCACGCTACGGCCCCATATCCGTGGGCTCGCAGGGGTCGTACCCGAGGCTGGAGGAAGAAACAGGCGTGGGCGGTGTGGGCGGCGTGGCCCAGGGCACGCCGGTAAAGTCGAAGAAGTCCAGCAGGTTCGGCTGGGCCGCATCGCGAGCGGTCAGATGCGCCGAGGGACCGATGAACCGGTTCTCCACGAACCTGATCACCGCGGTGTGATCCATCGGGATGTGCGAGACGTAGTGTTTGCGCGTGAAGGGCGAGATCACCATGTTGGGCAGACGGAATCCCAGTTGCGCCGCAAATCCCTGTTCGGCGGCCGCGTCTCCCGAGTGCGCGCCGGGATCGGTGGAGACCAGATCGCAGTGCAGGGTCGCGGCGCCGCCCGCCGGGACGCATGGATTGTAGCTGTCAGGGTTTACGGCGATCGACGAAATGTCGGGAATGCTTCCCAGCGACGCATCGGTGAAGTCGTTCGAGTGACCCGGAACCGGCGGAACGTGATCGTAGGGCCCGCCGCCCTCGTCGTAGCTGAAGAAGAAGACCGAATCCTTCCATTCCGGGCTGCTCATGAAGGCGTTCATGATGCTCGCAACCTGCGCCTGACCAATCAGAATCGATTGCCCGGAGCCGGGGTGCTCATCGTTACGACCATAGCCGGCCTCGATGAAGACGAAGCTGGCAAGATCTCCGTTGGCCAGGTCGGTGAAATACTGCGACACCGGGGCAACGTGCGTTGGATCGATGCAGAAAGAGTTGGACGAGTCGCCCACAACGCTCGATGGTTGCGTTGGAGCCGTGCACGTCGCGTGGTTCGGGTTCTCGTAAAGATAGTGAGTCGAGTAACTCAGGTTCGAGAAATGTTCGGCCGGATAGACGCTGGTACCTACTCCGGAACAATCGTCTTCGTCCAGGCAGAAGCCTTCGGTCACGGTGTAATAAAGCTTCCACGACACCTTCGCCTGGTCGAGTTCCTCGAAGATATTGTCGATATCCAGTTGCGGCAGGTGATCGTTGGCGCCGGGATCGTGGACGAGGCCCTGGGTTGTGCCGCCGGTAAAGACCGCGATCCGGTTGGGCACGCTCTTGCTCGCCAGGGGCGAAAACCACCGGTCGGAGAGGGCGAACTGCGAGGCCATGTAGTAGTAGTAATTCAGGAAACCCTGGTCGTAATAGCCCATGGCGCGCTCACCGGTGGTGTCGGTAAAGGCGCCACCGCAGGTTCCCGATTTGTCGCAGCTATTGTTATAGCCTTCGCCCGTGTGGACAAATCCGCTCATCTGGATGGGGCGCGTCGCCAGGAAGTCATAGCGATTCACGTCTCCGTAACTTGCCAGCCAGTCGGAGGAATCGTCGTCGATGCAGGTGGTGCGGAACTTGTACAGATTGTAGGAGGTGCCTGCGTCATCTTCGTTGGAAATGGTGTCGAGCTTGTCGTCGATCCCGTCGACGTCATACTCGTTGCCATCGGCGCCGATATTCCAGCCGTTCGCCTTGCGATAGGGATTCAGCATGCCGAAGTACGTGTCGAAGGTGCGATTTTCCTGCAGCATGAAGATGACGTGCTGGATCGAGCTCAGGCCGGCCGACGAGCCGACCGTCACCGTTGTCTCTGCCGAAACCACCGTGCCCGATGTACCGCTTGCCTCCGCGGTGTACGTGGTGGTCGCGGTCGGAGTCACTGTCACCGTGCCTCCGGTCGAAGCGAGCGTGCAGGAGCTTCCGTCCGATCCGGTCACCGTCACCTTGGTGGAATATGTTGCCTTCACGGTCAGTGTGTCGGACGATCCGGCGGTGATGTTGCTGTTCGCCGCGGCGATCGACACCGTGGGAGTGGTTTGCGCCGGTGTCACCGTGATCGTAACCTGGGAGGTCGCGCTGCCGTTCGCGTTGGTCGCTGTCGCCGTGTAGGTCGTGGTGGAGGTTGGGCTCACCGTGAGCGATCCGCCGGAATAGGGTAAGTCGTAGGAAGTACCGTTCGACCCGGTTACATGAACCGTGGCGGCGCTGGTTTCTGTTACGGTCAGTGTGTCGGACTGCCCGGCTGAGATGCTGGTGGAACTGGCGGTGATGGAAACGGTGGGAGTGGAAGCTGCCGCGCTTACGGCAAATGCTGAAAACGCAAGGAGAGTGACCAGGGGTGCCAAGGGCCTAAGAGTCTTCATGGGGTCTGCCTTAGTTGATTTATCCGGGATAGCTAGAGAATTTGTCCGGGAAAGTCACCGGAACTATTCGATCCGTTCGATGCAGGCCAACCACGGATGGGTTGGCGCAGAGCGCCGCACGGGTTTTCAGGAGGCGGGCAGGGAAGCCCGAAGCGGCGCGGTCCCCGCCCGGCCCCGGAATTCATTCAGGCCCGGGCAGAGACCGGTATAAGGAAGGACGGGCGCTCTGCGGGAAGGGGAGCGAACCGCTTTTACCACCTGGAGATATTCAGATTCGCCACATAGGCGGTGCTGTGGCCGCTCGAGCCGAGGCCGTCCACCTGAAACTGTGTATTGATAATTGGACCCCAGCCAAGATCGGCTTTTCCGAAAACGGTCTCGTTGATACCGGATTCGGCCCCATCGAGCCATACGGAGCGATAAGTGACATAACCGGAGTCGTCGCGGGAAAACCAGGCCTGGACATGGTGCCACGAATACTGCGACCAGGCGCGGGGATCGCAGTATGTGCCGCTCTTGGTGGCCCAATGCGGCGCGGGATTGGATTCGCTGCCGGTGTTGACCGTGTAGCTCCAATGCCTGGTATTGCCATCGCACTGAACGCCAATCAGGACGGTCTTTCCGTCGGACATGGTCTGGTTCACATCGAATTCGAGATTCGAGATGTTGCTCGACGAGCTGGTGAGATAGACCCAGGCATCGTAGAAGAAGTTCTCGGCGGAGGTATCGTCGGAGAAAGTCAACGAGTAGCGCTCGTCGCCACTGTTGGAGAAATCGGTCTCGAACTCCCGCGCGCTTCCGCTTACCGAGGGCGAGCCGACCACCTTCGACCATCCGCTCGACGATCCGGGCCCGCCATCGTCGTGCTGCGCGTTCCAGCCGGACATCTCGTCGAGGTTGCTGACGAGCGTCGCGTTCGACGGAACGATGGAGCCGCCCGAACCGCTGGAGCTGCCGCCGCTGACATCGATGTCGACGTCGGCAACACATGAGGACCCATTGTCGCCCCAGGCTTTTACGTGGAGAGTGTGATGACCGGAAGAAGAGCTGATATTCCCATCGATGGATTGGCCTTTTACGACGGTGGTGTCGGAACTGCCATCGAACGAATAGCCCATGTTGGACACG
>JASHQQ010000381.1 GCA_030039035.1 Acidobacteriaceae bacterium
GCATCGACGCGATGATTGCGTCGGGCGAGTTCGCGAAGCATCCTCCCATCGTCCCGGCGATGCAGCACGCGCGCGAAGGCGGCCGGCAACTGCACATCTTCGGGCTTCTCTCCGACGGCGGCGTTCACTCGCACCAGCGGCATCTCTACGCGCTGCTGCGCGCCGCGCACGAGCACTCGGTCCCGCGCGTTCTCATCCACGCGTTCATGGATGGGCGCGATACGCTGCCCACTTCCGGCGCAGGCTACATCGCGCAACTCGAGCAGAAGATCCGCGAATACGGCGTGGGGCGCATCGCCTCGGTGAGCGGGCGATATTACGCCATGGATCGCGACCGCCGCTGGGAACGCGAGCGCAAGGCCTTCGACGCCATGGTCAACGGCAAGGCCGAGGGCGGCGCGCACGCGCATCCCGCCGCGCGCCTCACCGAGTGCTACAACAACGGAACCACCGACGAATTCACGGTTCCCTTTGTGGTCGTCGACAGCACCGGGAAACCGGAAGGCGTGATTCGCGACGACGATGTCTGCATCAACTTTAACTTTCGCGCCGACCGCGCGCGGCAAATTACACGCGTGCTTGCGCGCGAGAGCGGACTGAACGCGCAGGGCGGCCGCGATCTCGACGCGTGGGATACGCTTGACACCACGATTCCGCGCTCGGAGATCCCGAAAAAACTGCACTACCTGTGCATGACGCAGTACGACAAGAGGTACGAGCTGCCCCTCATCATCCCGCCCGAGTCGCTCGACAACATCCTGGCCAATGTGCTCGCGCAGCACAAGCTGCGCAACCTGCGCGTGGCCGAGACGGAAAAATACGCGCACGTCACGTACTTCTTCAATGGCGGCGTGGAGCAGCCTTTTGCCGGCGAGGAGCGCATCCTGATCCCTTCGCAGAAAGTCGCGACGTACGATCTGGCGCCGGAGATGAGCGCCGAGGGCATCGGCGACACGATCGTGAAGGCCGTCGGCGACACCGCGTTCGATCTTGTGGTGTCGAATTTCGCCAACGCCGACATGGTGGGCCACTCGGGCAAGCTCGAGCCGACGATCAAGGCCTGCGAAGCGGTGGACGCGCAACTGGGGCGCATCTACAAGGCCATCCGCGAGAAGAATGGCAACTGGCTCATTACCGCCGACCACGGCAATGCCGAGCTGATGGTCGATCCGGCAACCGGCGGCCCGCACACCGCGCACACGACCAACCCGGTGCCGTTCATTTATGTGGGCGAGGACGCGCCGCACTATCGTCTGCGCAACGACGGCTCGCTGCGCGACATCTCTCCTACGCTGCTCGGGATTCTCGACGTGGAGGAGCCGAAGCAGATGACGGGCGGGGATCTGCGCGTGGCGAAGACGAAGTAGCTCCCTCGAAATTCCGAGTCAGGAACTCAACACGAGCATGTGCGTCGCGTCGGGACTCTCAATCCCCACGAATCCCAGCCGCTCATAGAGGCGCGCGGCCTCCGCATTTTCAGCGCGCAAGCGCACGCATTCGAAGTTCCGCTTCGCCTCTTCGATCAGCGCCGATACCAACGCGCGTCCAATTCCCTTCCGCCGCCACTCACGCCGCACATACACCCGGCGGATACGGCCGATCCGCGGATCGCCGGCAAACGGATCGACATTCAGGCCACCGACTGCAACAAGGGACGCGCCATCGAAATGGCCGAGCAGGCACTCGCCGGGCGCGTCAAAGCGATTCGCTCCGCTCGCCCATTCCTCCACCAGCGTGTCGATAAAGTTGTAGCCTTCCGCGTGCGCTTCGGCCTGCAGATCTTCGAGACCTTCGACCGGCAAAGCGATCCTGGCGGGGAAACTCGCAGGCCGATTTGAATCTGCTTCCCGCATCGATTTTGCCTTCCTGCCCGTGCCGACGCGATGTTTGCGGCACTTCGAAGTGTAGACTTTTTCCCTGGAGGAGTTTTCGGGCTCGCAGGAACGCCCGACGCGCGAAGATGCCCACGTCTCCCTTGGAATACATCTGGCCCGGCATCGTCGCCGCGCAGGCGATCCATGCGGCCTCGAAGCTGCGCATAGCCGAAATACTGGATTCGGGTCCGCGAAGCGCGGCGGAACTTGCCGCCGAGGCCGGAGCGGACGCGTCCGCGCTGGAGCGCCTGCTGCGCGCTCTCGGCACACTGGGCATTCTTGCCCTGACGCCCGACGGAAAGTTCGCCAACACGCCGTTGAGCGAGCAATTCAGCGCCGGCCATCCGCAATCGCAGCGCGACACCACCCTGTTTCTGCCCGCGGCCTTCCTCTGGCGGCCTGTTGGAGAACTGTATGAGTCCGTCCGCACCGGCGAACCTGCATTTCCGCGCATCTTCGGCAAGTCCTTCTTCGAATACCTCGACGCCCATCCGGAGGACGCCACAGTCTTCAACGCCGCGATGACGCAGGGCATCGCGTTCACAAGCCCCGCGCTGCTTGCCGCCTACGACTTCTCCCGGTTTCGTTGCGTTGTCGATGTCGGCGGCGGGGAAGGCGCGCTGTTACGGGAGATTCTGCTGGCGACGCCAGGACTCGGGGGAATCCTCTTCGATCTGCCCCAGACGGTGGCGCGAGCCGGAGAAGTGCTGACCGGCGATATCGCCGCGCGCTGCCGGATCGTTGGCGGCAGCTTTTTCGAGTCGGTTCCGGAAGGCGGCGATCTTTACGTCCTGAAAGGCGTGATCCACGATTGGCCGGATGAGGATGCGGTCAGGATCCTGCGGACCACGCGCCGCGCCACCGGCCCAGCGGGGACTTTGCTGCTCATCGAAAACCTCGTCGACAGCGCAGACCGGCCGGTCGGTGTGATGGAGTTGCTGATGCTGGTAATCGGCGGACGAGAGCGTTCGACAGCGGACTTCCGCTCGATCCTGGGCTCCTCCGGCTTCGATATCGCGCGCATCATCCCCGCGGGATGGAGCTCGCTGATCGAGTGCCGGCCCGTGTGATTCGACCCGCGCAACTATTGCTGGGGCGGCTGGGGATTCGCCGGCGGAGGCGGCGCCCCGGTGGCGCCCGGAGCTCCCGGGACGGGTCCCGCCGGCGTGTACTCCGGCGCCTGCGCGGGCTCCTTTTTCCGGTCGCTCAGGCGCGTTTTTTCGCCGGTGGTGGCAGCGTTCTTCTTTTTCTTCGACTGGTCGGTCGGACCCAGCGGAGCCGATTGCGTCTGGCGATCGGCGACTTCCCCGGCATCAGGAGGCGCAGGCGCTCCGGCATCGGCGGGCTGCGCCTTCGAGCCCTTCCCTTTCTGTTCTTTGGCAACCCTTGCCCGATCGCTGAAGCGGGTCTTCTTCGGCGCCGGTGCGCTTTCCAGCGGGTTCTCGGGCTCCTGACCGCTACCGGCCACCTGCACCGCTCCGGCATCCTCCGTGCCGCTGGACTGGCCCTTGGGCAGCGTCTTGGTGGGCGCCTGGCCGAAGCGGATCTTCTCTTTCTTGCCGGGCTTCATGGCAGCGAGGTCCTGATCCGTGGACTTCCCGTTCTTCGTCGGGGTCTTTGCCGTTTCGGGGGTCGCGGCAGCCGTCGTCTGCGGCGACTTTTGCCGGAATCCGCGCGCAGTCTCGTGGAAGCGCGTCCGCTCCACTTTCCGCTTCTTCTTTGGCGAGGGCGGCGTGTAAGCGCTGTATGTAATATCCTGCTTCAGCTCGCCGGGACTGGCGCCGGTGTCGGTGTAGCCGGAAAGCAAAACGCGCACGTAGCCTTCCTCGCGCATCTGGGTAAGGTAATCGCGAATCGCCGGCTCCATTTTGGTCATGTAGTAGGCATCGGCCACCTGATCCTGCACGTCTTTGAAAGGCGGAACGCCGCCGGGAACGTGCTGATCGACCTTGAGGATGACATAGCCCTGCCTGGTCAGGATCGGCTGTGTGAACTGGCCGGCTTTCAGTGAGAAAGTCTGGTCTTCGAGAACCTTTCCCATGGTTCCCCGGCGAAAATCGCCCAGGTCACCGCCCTCGGCAGCGGTCTGTCCGTCGCTGAAGCTCTTGGCCAACTGGAGAAAGTCGCCGCCGGCCTGCAGCTTGGTCTCAATTTCGTCGGCCTTGGCCCTGGCGGCGGCCAGTCTGGCCGGATCGGCGGGCTCTGTCTCGCCGGGGACGGTCGCCGAAGGGACGGGCGTGCCGGTGGAAACCAGAATCTCGCTCAGCCGGACGCTCTCCGGCTGCGCGTATTCCTGCTTGTGCGCCTCGTAATAGCGCTCCACCTCGCCCGGCGTAATGTTGATCTTGCGGCCCACCTCCTGCCGCATCACCTGCTGCGTGACGATGTTGTTGCGGATGTTGGCCTTGAAGTCCTCGAAGTTGTAGCCCTGTTCTTCGGCCGCCTTTTGCAGGTCCTCGAGGCTGCCCAGGTTGTATTTCTTGCGCATGTCGTCGAGCTGTTTGATCAGTTCGGTCTCCCCGGTGATGTCGAGTTCCTTACCCTTGGAGAGCCAGAGTTGCTGATCGATGAGATTGCGCAGCAGGTCCTTGTGCTCCTCGGAGATCTGCTGCATCGAGTCGCCGCGCTGGCGGGCCTCCTGGTCCATCTCCTGTTCGGCGCGATTGTAGTCAGAGGTGGTGATGACCTGGTCGTTCACGCGGGCGACGATCTGCTCCACCGGAGTGCCGCCGTAAGGGCTCGAGGGTGCGGCGGTGTGGGTCTGCGCCGGCGCGGGAACCGCCGCCAGCAGTGAACCCAACACCAGGGCCGCGGGAGGGCAAAGAATTCTCGGATTCATAGGCCAGCTCATGCCAGTTGGAAACCAACCCCCTGGATCATAGACGCTATTGTAAACGCCGGGAGAGCATTGCCCCGATGCGCGGAGGTTGATTCCCGCGACCGTCAGCCCGGCGCTTTCGCTCGCCCCTCCTTCATGCTCCCGGGCTATCGGAAACGGCGGGAGGAGCGTCAAATAAAGGGATGCTATACTCTATGTCAACATCGAGTAGCCGGGACCTCTGCGCAAGCCCGCCGGGGCGCCTGTTGGACTCGCTCTCCGGAGGTTCCTGCCGCCTATGAAGCCAAGTGCCCGCCGGGCATTCTTCTCTGCAATCCTTTTCCTCATCGTCTGCGCCCTGGTCGGTGGTCTGCTGCAGCGGAGGGTCGGTGCACAATCGTCGTCCGACGAGAGCCAGCTTCGCGACAGCCTGCGCTCCTTTACCAACGTGTACGCGCTGGTGGAGCAGAACTACGCCGAGCCGATCACCCGCGACAAGGCCGATGCGGCCATTTACGACGGCGCCATCCCCGGCATGCTGAGGGTTCTGGACCCGCACTCGAACTTCTACGACCCCAAAGCCTACGCCAAGATGCGCGAGGACCAGCACGGGCGCTACTACGGCGTGGGCATGGTCATCCAGCAGCAGGACACCAAGATCTACGTCATCGAGCCGTATGAAAACACGCCGTCGTTCAAGGCCGGCATCAAGCCCGGCGACGTGATCTCGGCGGTCGACGGCAAATCGACCGACGGCATGAGCTCCGACCAGGTAGCCAAGGCGCTCAAAGGCCCCAAAGGCACGCACGTCCAGGTGACGATGGTCCGCGACGGGCAGAGCAAGCCGCTGGTCTTCGACCTGGTGCGCGACGAGATCCCCCACCCCTCCGTCGATCTGGCTTACGAGATCCGGCCCGGGGTCGGCTACATCCACCTGACGCAGTTCCAGGAGACCACGGCGCGCGAAGTCGATGATGCCATCGACAGCTTCGGCAGTCTCAAGGGGCTGGTGCTGGATTTGCGAGGCAATCCCGGCGGCCTGTTGAGCCAGGCGGTGGAAGTGTGCGATCACCTGCTGGCCAAGGGCCAGACCATCGTCTCGCAGCGCGGGCGCGCCTATCCGCCGCAGGAGTACACCGCGACCCACGGCAACGACGGGAAGACCTTCCCCATCGTGGTGCTGGTCAACCGCAACACGGCTTCGGCGGCCGAGATCGTCTCCGGCGCGCTGCAGGACCATGACCGCGCCCTGATCGTGGGCGAAACCACCTTCGGCAAGGGTCTGGTGCAGACGGTTTATAACCTGAGCGAAAACACGGGACTGGCGCTGACCACTTATCACTACTACACGCCTTCCGGCCGGCTCATCCAGCGCAACTACTCAGGCGTTTCGCTGTACGACTACTACTACAACCACGCCGGGGCGCTGCCCAGCAACCCGACCAATCGCGAAGTCAAGTTCACCGATTCCGGTCGCACCGTGTACGGCGGCGGCGGCATTACGCCGGATGAAAAGATCGACAGCCCCAAGAGCAACGACTTCCAGGACCGCCTCCTTTACCACTCGGCCTTCTTCCACTTCGCCGCGCGTTACCTGGCCAATCGCACCGTCGACAAGAACTTCAAGGTTGACGAGCCGGTGCTGAGCGACTTCAAGGCGTATCTCACCAGCGAAGGGATTCCGTGGACGAACGAGGACCTGAACGGAGTGATGGACTGGCTGAAGGTCAGCATCCGGGAGAAGATCTTCACCTACCAATTCGGACAACTGGAAGGACTGCGCACGCTGGCCGACTGGGACCCGATGATCCAGAAGGCAATCGGTTACTTGCCCGAGGCCCAGGCGCTGGAGACCACGGCGCAAAAGGTAATGGCGGAAAAGGCGCTGGCGCGGAACTCGTCGGCAACCTCGTCGGAGGCGCCGCCGGCGAACGTCGGAGTTCCCGTCCAGCCATAGACAGCAGGATTAACTCTTTCGATACTCCCCTGCATCAGGAACGGGCTACGGAACCGGACCCATCGTTCGGAGGGGTTCCGTTTCGGGTCTGCCGATCGGAGCAGGTTCGTGCGAGCGCCGAAAAACGCAGCCATGCGGAAATCGGCCCACGAGCCTTGGGGCGGGGGAAGATAGACTTTCAGGGATGCAGGATCGACGAACGCCGGCTTCGGGCAGACTCCCCCGTAACCTGCACGACCGAAGTACCTAAGTTGTATGCGGTTTCGCGCATTCTCCCCTGTTTGTGCGAGAGAAAAACCCGCCATGCTTCCTCGATACTGGGGGTTGGAACCTGATACCTCTATATGTACATAGTCAGCAATGAAAAGCCCGGGGAGCAGTTGAGCATGGCAACGCGGCCGGAGTTCGACGTTCTGGATCGCAGCCCTGACCCCGCGCTGGACGAATTGGCCGGGCTGGCAGCGGCACTTTGCGGCGCCGACTACGCCTATACTGCGTGGACGGACGCCAACCGTCTGTGGTTCAGGTCGCGGCACGGCTTCGACGGCACCGAGCAGATACGTACGCACACGGCCTGCCACTGGACGCTGGAATCCGGCGCGCCCATGTTGATCGAGGATGCCTCGAAGGATTCCCGATTTCCTCCGCAGGGAATTTCGCTTCCCGGAGCCGGGTCTTGCCGTTCCTACGCCGGGGTTCCGCTGATCAATTCGGCGCAGGAGATCGTCGGAACGCTGGCTGTGCTCTCGGCGGCGCCCAGCCAGTTCAGCAATCAGCATCTGAACCTGCTCGAGATCCTGGGCCGTCAGGTGATGACGCGCCTGGAGCTTTACAGCCGCATCGGCTCGCAGGAGCAGGCGCAACGGGCCCGCCAACGCACCGAGCGAGCCCTGGCCATCGAACGCAGCTTTGTGGCCGCCACGCTGGACTCGATTCCCGCGCTGGTCGCGCTGCTCGACAACGCCGGCCACATCGTGCGCATGAATTATCCCTGCAAGCAGTTGACCGGCCTGAGCCTGGCCGACGCCGTGGGCCGCCCATTTTTTGAGGACTTTCTGGACGGCGTCGACGCCGCCTGGATTGCGGCGCGCATGAACGAAGCGGCGTCGGGACAGGTGTCGGGCCCGCACGAAACGCAGTGGCGCGCGCAGGATAACAAGACCCGGCGCGTGAGCTGGACCCTGCGCTCTTTGGCCGGGCCGAGCGACGATCTGCAATACCTGATCGTGACCGGCCAGGACGTGACCGACCAGCGCCAGGTGGAAAAGGCGCTGCTCTCGAGCGAGACGCGCTACAAGCAACTGGTGGAAAACAGCCTTGGTTTTCTTTTTACCTGCACGCCGGAAGGCCGGCTCACCTCGCTGAACGCCTTTACGGCGGAAACGCTCGGCTATCGCATCAAGGACCTGATCGGCCACTCCGTGACCCTGTTCCTCGAGATGCCCGGCGCGGCGATCTTCCAGGAAGGCCTGCATGCCCTGCAGCCCGGAGAGGAATGGCAAGGCGTGCTGCGCATCCGGCGCAGCGACGGCGTAAACCGCCACATTGCGTTTCGCAGCAAGCTGATGGAGCTGCCCGACAACCAGTTGATCGTGCTCAACCACGGCATGGACGTGACCGAGCAGCACGAAGCCGAGGAGGCCCTGCACCTGGCCACGCACCAGCGCGAGCTGATCCTCGAATCGGTGGGCGACGGCATCTACGGCATCGATCTCGATGGCAACCTGACGTTCATCAACAAGGCCGCGGCCGAGATGCTCGGCTATACGAGCGACCAGCTCATCGGCCGCAATGTCTTCGAACTGATCCTCCACTCCAATGCCGACGGCAAAACGGCGAGCAAGGCCACCAACCTGATCTTCCAGTCGATGCGCCGCCACGAGCAGATCCGCACGCGCGACGAGGTCTTCTGGCGCAAGGACGGCTCCTCGATTCCGGTCGAGTACAGCGCCGCGCCACTGGTGGAAAACGACATGGTTTGCGGCATGGTCATAGCGTTCCAGGACGTTTCCGAACGGCGCCGCCTCGACCGCATGAAGGACGAGTTCATTTCCACGGTGAGCCACGAGCTGCGCACGCCGCTCACTTCGCTGCGCGCGTCGCTGGGCCTGTTGTCGTCGGGCTCGTTCGACAAGCGGCCCGAAAAACAGCAGCAGATGGTTGAAATGGCCATCGGCAACTGTGACCGGCTGGTGCGGCTGGTCAACGGCATTCTCGATTTCAATCGCATGGAAAAGGGCCAGCTTGCCTTCAACCGGCAGCCGGTCGACGCGCAATCGCTTTTGCGGCGGGCGGCGCAAAACTCCCAGACCGTCGCCACCAAGTCGCATATCAACTTCCGCATCGAGTGTCCGGATCTGAGCGTTCTGGCCGACGAGCAGCGCATTCTGCAGGTGCTCAACGAGCTGATCTCGAATGCCATCAAGTTCTCTCCTCCGGAAACCCTGATCCGGCTGGTCGCTCACCCCTCGGGCCCTCAGGAGATCTGTTTCCACGTGCAGGATCAGGGCCGGGGTATTCCCATCGAAAAGCTCGACCGCATCTTCGACCGCTTCCAGCAGGGCGACTCGTCGGACACGCGCGACATGGGCGGAACGGGACTCGGTCTGGCGCTTTGCCGCAGCATCGTCGAGCAGCATGGCGGACGCATCTGGGCGCAGAGCCAGCCCGGCAAAGGCAGCCGTTTTCTGTTCACGCTTCCCGCCGCGCCCAAGATGGTGAATTTCCCGGTAAAGAACCACGGATTGTTCGGCAGCAAGCCGAAAAAGTCCGACCGCGCTCACTGAATTGCAATTCCGAATATCAGCCCAGGAGTTCGCGCCAACGGCGGAACTCGGCGGCGGGATCGTCGGCGCGAAAGATCGCCGCGGAAACCGCGACCGTACTGGCTCCGGCAGCCAGAACCGCGGGAGCCGTCGCCAGCGTGATTCCGGCGGCGGCGACGAGAACCGGCACCGGACCGGCCTGCTCGCGCAGGTGGCGCACGCCTTCAATCCCGATGGGAGCTTTCCCTGTCTGCTTCGTTGTCGTGACGAAGACCGGTCCGATCGAAAGATAGTCGGCCGGCTCGTCGAGAATGCCGGGCACGAGTTGCTCGCTGCCGCCAAAAGTGCCCACGATGCAGCCGGGCCCCAGCATGCGGCGCGCCTCGGCCGGCGAAACATCGCCGGCATCCACGTGAACGCCGTCGAATTCCGACGCAATGACAAGGCTGGCACGGTCGTCCAGAATCAGCTTCACCAGTCCAGCCGGCAATGCGCGCCGCAAGACCCCGGCATCGGCAACAATCTCCGCGTCGGAACCGGTCTTGTTGCGATACTCGAGCATCGCGACACCGGCTGCGGCGAGCGAGCGGCCCAGCTCGAGGAGGAACTCCGCGCGGCCGTACCGCGGAATCATCGATGAATCGAGAATCGGATATATCCCGGGAAACGTGAAGGGCATGAATCGAGCGTAAACAAGTGCCTGCGTTGATGGGCACAATGTGTTGCCAAAATGTGATACATGAAAGACGTCCCGGTGCGCGACCTTCGCTACGATTTCAGGAAAGTGGAGCAGCTTCTTCGCCGCGGCGTAGAGCTCCGCGTCACCAAGCGGCGCAAGGTGATCGCGCGCCTCGTGCCGGAATCTCAAAATCGAACCACGATGCCCGACTTCCCTGGCCGGCTTCGCTCGATCTATGGCTCGAAAGTGCTGCCGGTAACCGGCGCTGAAATCATTGCCGAGGATCGGGATCGCTGACTCGGAACCAATGATTTATCCCGACAGCAGCCTGATTGCCTCGATGTATTGCCCGGACGCGAACACCGGAGTGACGCTCAACCTCCTTGCGCGAACGACCGGAATCCTTGCAACATCCGTCCTGGGTGAGTTCGAGACCCTGAATGCATTCCACCTCAGACTGTTCAGACGCGAGATCCCGGCTCAGCAAGCCGCTTCGTCGCTGCAATGCCTGGAGGACGATCTGGCCGCCGGGGTCTTGCAATCGTACGCGTTGTCCGAAGGGGTCTTCGCGCGAGCACGGCATCTTTCCGGGGAATACACGGCGATCTTTGGCACGCGCGCAGCCGATCTTCTGCATTTGGCCGCGGCCCTCGAGCTCGGCGCAAAGACGCTCTACAGCTTCGATCGCCGCCAGCGCGATGTCGCGAGGGCCGCAGGTCTGAAATTGAATGCGCTCCGACGAGAATCTCGTCGCCAACTGCAGCGCAGAGGCATCCCGCGGACATCTCCGCGCCGCGCCCAACTCCGTTGACAACGGTACTCAATCGGGGTTCGTCGCTGATTTCTGTTCCCTGCTCGTTCGCGCCCTACATCTCATCGGCCGATGGCCCATAGGTGCCCGGAAGCTTCGCCCCCAGCAGCCGGATGTAGACGCCGAGCTGCGACCGGTGGTGCACCAGGTGGCTGATCACCATCTCGCGATAGACCTCGTATTTGGGCTGGTCGATCCACGTTTGATCGCCGAAGATGAATTTCCACGGTTCATCCCACTTCGCCGCCGGAACCGCAGCGAGCGCAGCACGGGTTTTCGGCGCCTGTTGATCGAATCTCTCGAGCAACTCGGCCTTGGTCTTTGGAATGTACTGCTCCCATTTGTGGTCGGCTGGAAACTCGAGCTTGTCCTGCGTCAGCGTGTGCATCGCCCAATCGCCCGTCATGTCGGCGATGTGTCCGGCCAGTTGGCCCAAAGCCATCGATTTCTCGTGCGGTTTCCAGTTCCAGTCCGGATTGTCCGGAATCGCGTTCAGGATCGTGCGGGTCCGTTTGGCTTCGCGGTCGAACTCGGTCAGCAGTTCTTTTTGGAAATCCATCGTGCAACCTCCCGTGTTGCCAAGACAGCATATCCGAAATTGCAATGGAAAGCGAAGAAAAAGCAAATAATTTTTCGTGGATTCTTCGCATCGGCCTGAAAAGCCTTCTGCGGTCCGGCCTTGCGAAATCTGCTTGACATTCGTGCGCCCTGTTGTTTTCCTTGGCAACAAGGCCATTCTGGATATCTCCCAGTTCACGCGAAAGCAAGCCGGAGAGATTACCATGCCCCGCCAGGTTCATCGGGCCGAGTAAAGCCTCGTTTTTTCTCTGCCAAGGAATTCTCTTCAAGGAAAGCCCCGACCAAAACCTAAAGGAATCGACCACAGGAGGATTCATGCAAGGACAAGACCAAGGCTGGTGTGTATTCCCCCGCCCAGCCCAATTCCGGAGAGCGGGACGAGCGAAAGCTCCACTGCATTCCGCGATGCGATTGGCATTCGCCGTTGTGCTTGCCGCATTGTTCCCCATTGCGCTGTTTGCGGGTGACAACCAGTCTGACAAGGTCAACCCGCCCCGCGCTCCGGAGCCGCCGGCTTCGACAACGAACACGGGCGCAACCACGCCGGGCTTCGCCCTCCATGTCTCCTCTACCGCGCTTCAACTGGTGGTGGGAGGCGCGGCGAAAGACCTTGACGTTCAAGCAGTGCCGGATGCCGGATTCAAGGGCGCGATCGCGGTGAGCGTAGGCAGGCTGCCGGACGGTATCGCAGCGGCTCCGGCAAATCTCACGCTGGCTCCCGGCGTGCGGCAGACGATTCATCTCTCCGCCATCTCGAACACCGCAAAGGGAAGATCCGCGATCGTGCTGGCGGCGGTTTCCGGCACGGTCACGCACCGCGCGACGGTCTCGATCGACGTCACTCCCACGTTGACGACAGCCGCGTTGAGCACGTTTTTCTTCGACTTCGGCGACAATCTGGTGGGATCCAAGCTCATCCAGACGGTGGCGGTGGTGACCAACACGGGCGCCGCCACGCTAACCATGAATCCGTCTCTTTCGGGCGATCCGAGCTACTCGATCGTGACCCAGCATTCCTGTGGCGCGCAGCTCGCCGCCGGCAAGAGTTGCGACATGATGCTGCGCTACGTGCCCGCCGAGCCCTCGTATCCGCGGGCGCAGGAAGCCACCTTGAACATGAACTTTGGCGACACGGAGCCCGGCGACCCGGGTACCGTCGCCGTCAGCGGCGTTTCGGCCGTGCTCAAGCCGGGAACCGTGAGCCCAACGAACAATCCCCAGGTCGCGCTCTACACCATGACGCTTCCCTTCCCGGGCAGAATGCGCGTGCAATTCGGTGAGACCACCAGCTACGGGTTGAAGACCTGGTACCAGTCGACGGATACCGACAACAGCCAGGTCAGCATCTTCGTGGCGGGAATGAAGGCGGCTTCGACCTATCACATGTCCGCATCCGTCGAGCTCGCGAACGGGGTCGATGCGAACGACGCGGACCACACCTTCAAAACCGGCAATCTGCCGGCGGCTCTGAACCTCAGCCTGACGGCCACGACCACGCCGGGGATGACGCCGCAACCGGGCATCGAATTCGTGAACCCGCTTACAGGGTTGGCCGCAATCGATCTCTCGGGCAACATCATCTGGACCTACTCCTCACTCGCCCTCGGCAGCTTCATTTCTCTCGACGGCGCCAAGCAGCTTCCCAATGGAGACATCCTCCTGGTGCTGGCGCCGCTGTCGAACAAGCCGCTTGGCCATCCCGATCTGGGCGAGGACGGCAACATCGTCAACGAGATTCGCGAGATCAACCTTGCCGGCGACACGGTGAGGGAACTTTCGATCAGCGATCTCAACGCGGAGCTGGCGACCGCGCCATCGAGTTGCGTGGAGTGCCAGGGCCTGCAGGTCGATACATTCCACCACGATGTGACGCCGCTGCCCAACGGACATTGGCTGGTGTTGACGAGCACCGTGGAGGCGCTCGGCCCGACCACCAAGCCGCCGCTGGATTTGCCCAAGCAGCCGGTCCTCGGCGATGTGATCATCGATGTGGACGAAAACATGCAGCCGGTATGGGCGTGGAACGAGTTCAATCATCTTGACCCCAACCGGCATCCTTTCGATTTTCCCGACTGGACGCACACCAACGCCATTCTTTATTCGCCGGACGATCACAATATCATCGTCTCCATCCGCCACCAGAACTGGGTATTCAAGATCGACTACGATGACGGCGGGGGCGACGGGCACATCATCTGGAAGCTGGGGGAAGGCGGCACGTTGAAGCTGATCGGCGGGACGGATCCGACCAACTGGCAATATGCGCAACACGGGCCGGGATTCTTCAGCCCGAATACCTCAGGAGTCTTCGATCTGGGTCTGATGGACAACGGCGACGACCGGATTTACCCCGCTGGATCCAGGTGCGTTCCCAACGGCAATCTGCCCGCCTCCTGCCTTTACTCGACGGTTCCGGTTTTCAGGATCGACGAGAATGCGAAAACGGCAACGTTCATCTTTCATCAAACGCTCCCCGCCAACCTCTACAGCTACTTTGGCGGAAATGCCGACCAACTCGCGAACGGCCACGTGGAGTACGATCTTTGCGGCCTGACACCCCCCGGCTCCCTTGTTCGCGAAGTTACGATGGAGAACAACCCGCAGACAGTCTGGAGCCTGAGCCTCAAAGGAAACTATTTCTACCGGGCATTCCGCATTCCCAGCCTTTATCCGGGCGTGCAGTGGTGATGGACTTTGATTGCCGCGACAAAACCAGGCCAGAAATTGGCGCAACCGGAGCATTTTGAATTCAACCTGAAGCGATTCCACAGTTGCCGCATTGCGGGGCCACGGGAGCCAGGGCGGTTTCTTCCACGGGAACGAGCTGACCTGAGCCGCACCTGAAACCCGGGACGGCGGCCGAGGAACCACAACAAGCATCGAGGTTCAGTCCAGGAGGACTTATGCAGAAGTATCAGAGCGGGCGGTATGTTTCCCCGCGGCCTGTGCGCCGGAATTCCGGAAGCGCGCTCCTACGATCGGCTTTCGCATCGAAGGCGTGCGTCGCGCTTTTGCTGGCGACAGTTTGTCCGGCCGCGCTGCTGGCCGCCGACAACCAGACACCTTCGGGCAGTCCGACGCGTCCATCCGCGCCACCGGCTGCGACCACGCCCGGAGGCAATGCTTCATCAACCCTGACGACGGTCTCGCTGAGCACGCTGTTCTTCGACTTCGGTAACAATCTCATCGGCAGCAAGCTCACCCAGACCGCGGTTGCGGTCAGCAATACTGGCAAAGTCGCGCTGACCATGAATCCCACGATCACCGGTAACGCGAGTTACTCGATCGTGGCCAAGGGCTCGTGTGGCGGCACGCTCGCAGCCGGCAAGAGCTGCGACATGGTTCTGAGCTATGCTCCTTCGAAGGCGTCCTATCCGAAGAGCCAGAACGCCACTCTCAACCTGAACTTCGGCAACGCCGCAGCCGGCACGCCGGATTACGTCGCCATCACCGGAGTTTCGGCTGCGCTCAAGCCCGGAACCATCTCCTACACGAACAATCCGCAGGTCATGCTGTATACGATGACGCTGCCCTTTGCGGGGAGCGCGACCATCCTTTTTGGCCCCACAAAGTCCTACGGCCTGATGACCTGGTCCCAGTGGACGGATGAAGACAATGACCAGGTGAGCATCTACGTGGCGGGGATGAGGGCCAACACCACCTACCACATGGCTGCATCGGTCCAGCTCCCGAATGGGGTCGAGGCCATGGATGTGGATCACGCTGTGACGATCGGCCCCCTGCCCAAGCAGTGGCAGCTCAAGCTCACGGCCACGACCACGGCGGGGACGACGCCCCAGCCGGGCGTCGAGCTCATCAATCCGGAAAGTCCGTTCAATGGCCTAGCCGCGGTGGATCTGGAAGGAAACGTGATCTGGACCTACTCGCCGCAGCTTGCGGCGGACAATACAAACGGCAGCAATCTCGACGGCGCCAAGATGCTTCCCAACGGAGACATCGTTCTCGTCCTTTCGCCGCTGTCCAATGCGCCGCTTTCCGGACCGCTGAACACCTCGGCGATTTACGAGATCCGCGAGATCAATCTCGCGGGCGACACGGTCAGGGAGGTTTCCATTTCCGACCTGAATGCGGAATTGGCCACCGCGACCTGCCACGAGTGCAGCGGACTGAATCTCATCACATTTCATCACGATGTAACTCCCCTGCCCAACGGCCATCTGCTGGTGCTCTCGAATGAGCTGTTGCCTCTTTCGCCCACCACCAAGCCGTCTTTGACCAACGCGGATCCGCAGAGCGTGCTGGGCGACGTCATTCTCGACCTCGATGAGAATTTCGAGCCGGTATGGGCCTGGAACGAATTCAACCATCTCGACCCCAACCGGCACCCCTACCAGTTCCCCGACTGGACGCACACCAATGCGATCGTCTATTCGCCCGACGACGGCAACCTCGTCGTCTCGATCCGCCACCAGAACTGGGTGGTGAAAGTGAACTACTACAACGGCACAGGCAATGGAGGAGTCCTCTGGCGCCTGGGCGAAGGCGGAGACTTCAAGCTCGAGGGCGGCACCGATCCGACCGACTGGCAATACGCCCAGCACGGGCCCGGATTCTTCAGCCCCAACACCAGCGGCGTCTTTTCGCTGGGCCTGATGGATAACGGCACCGACCGCCTTTATCCGACGGGCTCCACGTGCACTCCGCAGGACAAGCTGCCTGGCTCCTGCCTCTACACCACCGTGCCGGTCTTCAAGCTCGACGAGAGGTCCGATCCGAAGACGGCGACACTCACGTTCCATCAGGTGCTGCCCGCCGACCTCTACAGCTCCTATGGCGGAAACGCGGAAATGCTCGCCAATGGACACGTGGAATACGACCTGTGCGCGGCCGACGTGTCGTACGGCATCGTCAACGAGGTTACCCAGGAAAAGAACCCACAAACAGTCTGGAGCCTGAAGCTCACCGGCGGAAACCTTTATCGGGCATTCCGGATTCCCAGCCTCTATCCAGGCGTGCAATGGTGATGGATCAAGCCGCAGCCGTGAAAGGCAGAATCAATTGAAACCCCGAACACCCGAATTGGAGGGAGTTATGCAACAGCACGACACGATGCGGCGCGTCTCGCAGAAGCCGAACGGCCGCCGGAATCGTTCCGCGATCGCGCCGGCGGGAGCGAAGTGCAAGATGATGCTTGCGTTTGCGCTTCCGCTGGCCGCAGCATGCCCGATCATTCTCCATGCGACAGGCGTCCAGGCTGCCGAAGTCGGCGCGACGAAAGCACCTGGCGCGGGAACGATTCACGCGGATGCGGTCATGCCGGGCTTCACATTTGCTGACGTTTCAGGCGCCGTGCAGGTGCTCGCCGGCGGGCGCCCGGAGTCAATGGAGATTTCAACCGACGTACAAAACGGCTTCAAGGGACTGGTCGCCGTCAGGACGACGAGCGTACCTGCCGGCTTCACCGTGAGCCCGGCAAAATTCAACGTTGCCGCGGGATCGAACGCATCGATCGACCTGTCGGCAGCACGCCCGGTCCGGGCCGGAACGTACACGATCGGATTGGAAGGATCTTCCGGCGGAATCACCCGCGACTTGTCGGTAAGAGTCGAGGTCAAATCGGCGCCGACGACAGTGTCGCTCAATACTCTTCTGTTCGATTTCGGAAATAACCTCGTCGGCAATCCGCTCACGCAGACCGCGGTGCTGGTGACCAATACCGGCTCCGATACCTTGTTTCTGGCGCCTGCCCTTTCCAGGGATTCCGCAGCAAGCTACGCCATCGTGGCCGGCAAATCGTGCGGCGCGTCGCTCGCAGCCGGCAAGAGCTGCGAGATCGTGATCCGTTATTTGCCGACGAAGGCCTCCAGCGCGCAAAACGCCGTCCTTAACCTGAACTATGCGAACGCCGATCCCGGCGATCCGAATACCGTTACGATTACCGGAGTTGCGGCGCAGTTAAAGCCCGGCATCGTAACGCCCACCATTAACCCGCAAGTGGCGCTCTATACCATGACGCTTCCCTTCCCGGGCCGCATGAAGGTGCGCTTCGGGGAGACGAAAAGCTACGGGTTGGATACCTGGTACCAGTCGACGGACACGAACAACGGCCAGGTCAGCATCTTTGTCGCGGGAATGAAAGAGCAAACCACGTATCACATGATCGCCTCCGTCATTCTGGGAAACGACATATATGCTACCGATACGGCAGGAGACCAGACCTTCACCACGGGGAAGATTCTAAGTCCCCAAAATGTCAACTTCAGCGAGCACGTGACCGCGACGACCACGCCGGGCATGACGCCGCAGCCGGGCATCGAGATCACAAACCCGCTCAATGCCCTGGTCGCGTTCGACCTGCAGGGCAATCAGATCTGGACCTATTACGCGCCTGACCCGTTCGTGGATGCCCTGGACGGCTTCAAGTTGCTCCCCAACGGAGACTTCATTATCGTGCTTGGCCCTCCCCCCGGAGGAAGCGCGCCAATCAACGAGATTCGCGAGATCGACCTGGCCGGAGACACGGTGAAGGAGATCAACATGGCGGATCTGAATGTCGCCCTGCTATCGGCTCCCTCCACCTGCACGGAATGCCCCAGCATTGCGGGTAACCTGGCGACTTTCCATCACGATGTGACTCCTCTGCCGAACGGTCACGTTCTGGTGATGACGAGCATGGTCAAGAATCTTCCACCCTCGCAGACCGGCGAGCCGAAGGCGGCGAATGTGATCGGCGATGTGGTCGTGGATCTGGACGAAAACTGGAACCCGGTATGGGCGTGGAATGAGTTCAATCACCTGTCGACCATGCGGCATCCGTTCTCATGGCCCGATTGGACGCACTCGAATGCCATCGTGTATTCGCCCGACGATGGAGACTTCCTGATTTCCATCCGGCACCAGAACTGGGTCATCAAGGTCAACTATCAGAACGGCTCCGGGGACGGAAGCATGGTCTGGAAGCTGGGCGAGGGAGGAACCCTGAAACTGATGGGAGGGAGTGACCCGGTCGACTGGCAATACGCGCAGCACGATCCGGGATATTTCAGCCCGAACACTTCCGGCGTTTTCGAACTAGGCCTGATGGACAACGGCGACGACCGGCTCTACCCGGCGAGCAATAAGACTTGCACTCCGCAGGGTGCGCTGCCTACGTCGTGCCTCTACTCGACCATTCCCGTCTTCAGGATTGACGAAAAAGCAAAGACGGCGACGCTCGTCTTCCATCAAAAGCTTCCCGCCTCGCCGGCCAATCAAGCCGGAGGGCCCATTACCAACTTTTACAGTTACTTCGGCGGCAACACCGATGAACTCGCCAACGGAGACGTGGAATACGACCTTTGCGGGCTCGTCATACCGCCCGCCAAAGCGGGAGAAACGGCCGGAACATCTTCGCTGGTGCGCGAGGTGACGCCGGATCCCAAGGACCCAAAAACGGTCTGGAGCCTGCAACTTCAGAATCAGAATTTCTATCGCGCGTTCCGCATTCCCAGCCTGTATCCGGGCGTGCAGTGGTAACCTGAGCTCTCTTTGGACCTTGATGAAGACGGGAACAGGAGCGCCGTTCAGGCGCTCCTGTTTTTTGCGCGAAATCGAGAAGCCTTTTCCTGCCGCAATCACCTGGGAAGCGCGAAGGCCACGTACTCGCCGCCCACGGGCGAGCGAGGATCGCGCCCGCCGCTGGCGGCGATGACGACATACTGCCGGCCGTCAATCATATAAGTCGATGGCGTCGCCACGCCCGCGAAGGGCAGCACCGTTTCCCACAACAGCTTGCCATTGCGCGCATCGAAGGCGTGAAATTTTCGGTCGGCGACCGTCGATCCGATAAAGAGCACGCCGCCCGCGGTCACGATTGGGCCGCCGTAAGTCTCCGAACCGGTGTTCGTAATTCCCTGCTTGACCAGTTCGGGATATTCGCCCAGCCGGATTCTCCACAGATACTTGTCAGTTTTCAGGTCGATGGCGCTGAGTGTTCCCCATGGCGGCGCAATCGCCGGATAACCATCCGGATCGAGGAATTTGCGATAGCCGGTGAAGATGTATCGATCCGGCGGGGTTGCGGCTTCGGCAGATTTGGATTCGCCATGCGCAGTCGCTCCCAGATAGCGCAGCAACGCGTCGAGACCGGCGTCCCGGATGTCGGGCATCGGCGGCATGGCGCCCTTGCCTTCGTGGATGCGATCGGCAATTTGCGCCGCGGTCAGACGGCTGCCGACGCCGACAAGCATCGGCACAGCCGGAGGATTGCCTTGCATGCGCGCGCCGTGGCACATGGCACAGCGATTGAGATAGAGCGTCTCCCCGGCCTTGTCGGCCAACGCCTGCTCGCTCGCCGCCTGCGCGGGAACGGAGGAAAGCTCTTTGGCTGCCGACGACTTCGCTCCCTGCGGCGCGGGCCCGCGAAGGTAGTCGAGCAGCGAGGGCAGATCGGCGTCGCCGACATTGGGGAACGACGGCATGCGTCCCTTGCCGCCGTGTATCGTGTCTGTCACCTGCTGGACACCAAGACGATCGAGAATGCCGACCAGCGACGGAAACGCGGGCGGCGCGCCGGAGCGGTCCTCGCCATGACAGACGGCGCACTGGCTCTGGTATACGAGTTGGCCCCGGTTGCCCGTTTGCGCGGCGGGAATGAGCCCGCCGAACCAGGCCATCTCGTTCGCGTTCACGTAGAGAACATCGGTGTCGGGATCGATCGCCGGGCCGCCCCACTCCGCGCCGCCATCGTAGCCCGGCAGCACGATCGTCAGCTTGTCGAGCGCGAAAGGATAGAACTGCCCGTTGCTGCGCAGATGCGAGAATTCCTGTTCGGCCCAGGCGTGGATCTCGGGATTGCGGTTGGTCAGGTCGTCTGCGGTGAGGCGCTGGCGCGCAAAGGGCGCGGGTGTGTCGGGAAGCGGCTGCGTGGGCGAAGTGACTTCACCAGGAACAGTGCTTGGCGGATACGGATGCTCGTGGATGGGATTGAGCGGCTCGCCGGTGACGCGATTGAAAAGATAGATGTAGCCCTGCTTGGTGGTCTGCGCGAGAGCCGGAATAGTCTGACCATTGCGATGGATCGTCAGGAGAGCGGGCGGCGAGGGAAAGTCGCGATCCCAAAGATCGTGGTGCACGCCCTGGAATTTCCACAGCAGCTTGCCGGTCGCGGCATCGAGCGCAAGAATGCAGTTGGCGTAGAGATCGTCGCCCACGCGGTCGCCGCCGTAGAAGTCGAAGACCGCCGAGCCGGTGGGCGCGTACACGATCCCGCGCTCGGCATCGAGCGACATACCGGCCCAGTTGTTGGCCGCGCCGGCCAGCTTCCACGCGTCTTTGGGCCAGGTCTCGTAGCCCGGCTCGCCGGGACGAGGAATGGTGTGAAACGTCCACACCAGCTTGCCGGTACGCACGTCGAAGGCGCGGATATCGCCCGGCGGCGCGGGGTGCGTCTCCGGATCGCGGCCGCCAACGATGATGAGATCCTTGTAGATAATCCCGGGCGTGGTCAGCGCGATGGACTGCTCCTCGTAAGGCTCGCGCAGGCCCTTGCGCAGGTCGATACGGCCCTCTTCGCCGAATGATGGAATTGGCTTACCGGTGTCGGCATCGAGGCAATAGAGATAGTTCATCACGCCGGCGAAGAGGCGATGCTCTTTTCCATCCGTCCAGTAAGCCATGCCCCGGTCAGGCTGCTCGCCGAGAAAGCCGGAGTCGAACTTCCAGAGGAGCTTGCCGCTTGTCGCGTCGAGGGCGATGATCTTCTGCGTCGGCGTGAAGGCGTAGAGCGCGCGGCCCACGATGAGCGGATTGTCTTGAATG
>JASHQQ010000382.1 GCA_030039035.1 Acidobacteriaceae bacterium
GCCAAGGTGCTGAATGATGCGCTCGACAAGATCTTTTCCGAAGGGCTCGACGAACGCATGATGGCCGGAATGCCCGATTTCTGGAAGCTCTACTACCAGGCCGCCGCCGCGCACACCGACTACCGCCCGGCTGACCCCGGCGTCCTGCGTCAGGGCCAGGTGGACCAGAAGGCGAAGCTGGTCACGTCCTTCCAACCCGAGTCCAACGACTTCGCGCAGAACGCCGGAGTAGCCGGCATGTCGCTTTATCACGCCGTGATCGGCGCCGACGGACGGCCGGTGCAGATTGCTGTGGCGCGGCCCATCGGCTTCGGCCTCGATGAAAGCGCCGTCGCCGCCATCCGCAAAGCCACGTTCCAGCCAGCCCTCAAGGACGGGAAGCCCGTTCCGGTGCTCCTCGACCTCGTCGTCGAGTTCCGAATCTATTCCAAGCGCACCAACGTGCCGGGCAACCCCGAAGACCGCAACAAGCCGCAAGCGGAAAAGCTGCCTGGCCCGTATACGTTGCAGGACTCGACGCTACGCGCGCACGACCCGACGCAGAGCCAGACCCAGGACACGCAGCAGACCCAGGCGCAGAACCCGCAGAGCCAGTAGCAGCCCCGGCCCGTCGGCGCTCGCGGTATTCCCGTGGCATTTTGTTCGGCCGCGTGGGCGATCCGGGGTATAATCGCCGGAATTCCACTCCCCGGGGTTCCCGCCATGAGCAAGATCTTTTCTGCGCGGGGTGCACTCCCTGCCGGTTCCGCTTCCGCTCTTTATCGCAACTTCGGCGCTGCCATCGCGGTCCTCGCTGCATGCTGCGCGCTTTCCGCGCAGACCGGGCCGACCGGCTTCGCGCCCGTTTCCGGCGTGCCGATCGCGGCCGCGCAGACCCCCAGTGGCAACACGACCTACTTTCTCAATGAAGATGAGTCCGTCATCTCGATGACTCTGTCCACGCTGGCCAGCGTGTGCCCGGCGCTGGGTACGAATCAGTTCCAGGCCGGGAACGGCGACGATCAGGCCATTGTCTATGACCCGACCGCGAACCGGCTCTACATCCTGAGCATTGCAACGGATGGGAACCTCGGCATCCTGTATGAGACGCCCGGCGCCACGCCGGGCTGCAATCCGTCGCCGCTGGTCGAATTGCCCAAGGGCGTATCTCACTCCAAACTCATGGCGCTGGATGCGAGCGAAGGAAACCTCTACGTAATCTCGGAATACGAGCAGGGCAGCGAGCAGGATCTGCTCTGGGTGCTCGATGTCAACTCGTTCGCAAGCTACTCGAAGAGCAGCCCACCGCCGACTTACAACCTCGATGAGGATGCCACCTACGGCGTTCCGGTCATCGATCCCGATTCCCACTATGTTTTCATCCCCGAGACCGCCAATCTTGCTTATCCGACCGGCAACGGCCCCGGTTTTTTCGTCTTCGATCCCAGCCAGCCGGCCATTGTGCACGTGCTGGGTTATGTGCCCTCGACAGGCGGGCAGGCACCGGCAGACGGAGTGACGGAGGTGAACTTCGCGCCGGTCAGCCTGGCTCTGTACGAGCCGGGCGTGCTGGTGATGGCGAACAACAACCCGCAGCCCATGTCGCCCCTGACGGATCCCCTGGATATTCTTGAGACTTCCAACATCGACTTCTATGACGGCAACCTTATGGCGGCCGGGTTTCCCACCGGCCTCTACCTCCAGTCCGACGCGGGCTTCAAGGAGACCATCCAGGCTCTCGCGACGGACCTGGTCATGACCGCGATCCCGTTGATGAGTGTCGAGGACCGGGAACAAGTGAGGCTGTTCGATGTCATTTACCTCGGATTGATCGGCAGCCAGAGCGGGTTTGGTTACGAAGAATACGGGTCCCTCGGAGGATTCGACTTTCAATCGGGGAATTGGCGAGATAGCGTTTTCAGCACGAAAGTGCCCCAACCGAATGAATACCCCGGATATCCGGAATATTCCGCATGGAGCCAGATGGATTACGTCCCGGAATCGGACTCCATGATGTTCCTCTACACCTCCGGAGGCGCAGGAAGCCAGATGGTCTCGTCGTCTCTCAGGTTGTCGCCCCCAAGCTATACGATCGTCTCGACCCTGGGAACGACATCCTCGTCGAAATACAACCCGCTTCTTCAGGTGGTGAACCCCAATTCAAGCTATGTGTACAATTACTCGTCCTGCGCGGGGTGCAGCCCGCCGCTGCCGGGTACGATCGCGTACTGGGTACCAACGGCGCCCGGACCGGCGGTCACTTTTGTGGACGGCAATAGCCTCGATTTTGGAAGCCAGCAGGTCGGCTCGTTCACCTCGAAATACGTTTCGCTGCAAAACTCCGGAACTGCGAACCTGACGATCAAATCCTGGGACGTCGTGAATGACGCGACGGGTTCCTTTCTTTACGTGGCGCTGCCAGGCACCTGCGGAGAAGGCCTTGCGCTGGCTCCAGCCGCCACCTGCACCATCGAGTTGATCTTCCATCCGCAAAAGGAAGGCCTTCTCACCGCGGACCTTGTGGTGAACGACAACGCCGGCACTTCTCCACAGAAAGTTGCGCTCTCGGGAACGGGAACAGCGCCGGAGCCGTTATTGGTCCCGTCGGAACACGTGTTGGACCTCTTCGTATCGCCGGGGGCAACAGCGACCGGGGAGGTCACGCTGACAAACACCGGACAGGCGACTGCCCGGATCATCGGCAGCAAGACAACAGGCGCCGGGTTTTCGAATTCCTATGACGGGCCCGAGGATGTGCCGCCCGGCAAAGGTGTCACATTCATCCAGTATTTTGCCGCGCATGCAGCCGGCTACCAGGAGGAGAATTCGGGCGAGAGCACGTACACATATGTCGAAGCGCCGGGCAGTGAGGCCCGGCCTGCCGGCTACGGCGAGGCTGACGGGAACAGGACGCCGGCGGCGAGCGAGACCTACACGCTGACCATCAACCTGATCGCCGACGTCGAAAACGGGCCGATTGCAACGCCTTCCCCGGCGAGCCTTGCGTTTGCGCAGACATGGGTCGGGGCCGCATCGTTGCCGCAGACCGTGACCCTGACCAACACTGGCAATGCGACGATGACCATTTCGTCGCTCAAGGTGGCGGGCACGAACCCGCACGATTTCCCCATCGCGAAAAGCTGCGGGACGAGCCTCGCAGCGGGCAAGTCCTGCGCGATCACGGCGAAGTTCGCGCCCAAAGCGGCCGGAGCGCTTTCGGCCTCGCTCGAGATTGCGGGCAATGCGGTCAACGCGCCGCAAAGCGTGGCGCTGACCGGCACAGGCTTCACGGCTCCTGCCGCGGCGGTCAGGCTCTCGGCGACGAGCCTGTCTTTCGGCGACGAAAGCGTGGGGAAGACCTCCGTGGCGAAGGCGGTAACTGTGACCAACACGAGCCATAACCCGCTCGAGATTGGCGCCATTGCGCCCGGCGGTATCGATGCATCATCGTTCAAAAGCACAAATACCTGCGGGACCAGCCTGAAGGCCGGCGCATCGTGCACCATCAGCGTGGAGTTTGCGCCCGCGGCCAAGGGAACATTGACGGCAACGGTGACGATGACCGACAACTCGACAAGTTCGCCGCAGTCGATCGTGCTGACAGGCACGGGGAAATAGCCGGCGCACGCGGAGTCCTACTGCGGCTGCCACAACTCGACGCGGTTCCCCTCCGGGTCCCATATCCACGCAAACCGGCCGTAGTCTGCGTCCTCGCGCCTGGGGTCGATGCGCACGCCGGCCGCCGCCAGCTTTTCGAGCAGCGCGTCCAGATCATCGACCCGCAGGTTGATCATCGACTGCTGCGGGCCGTCGCCGAAGTACTTCGTATCGGCCGGAAAATGGGCGAAGACCGTCATGCCCATCGACTCGGGACCGTCGAAGGTGAGCGAATCGCCGGAGGCGATCGCGATGCCAAATTGCTCGGCGTACCACGCCGACAGCGCCTTCGGGTCGCGCGCCTTCAGGAAGACTCCACCGATTCCTACCGCCTTGGCCATCTCCTAATCTCCCTCCTGCTCGATGATTTGCTCGAGTTTCGGCTTGTGCTTGGCCTTCCGTGGGCCGCGCGGAGGCTCGTCGATCATCCGGGAAGGCCTGGGCTGTCCCACCCGCTCGCGCGCGTTCGCCTTCACCGCCTTGGCGGCCGAGAACCTTGCTGGCTTGCGTTTGGCCATGGGAAGAGTATGGAATAGATTGCTGGGGACCGGAAGAGGCTCGGCGCGGCAGCGGGCAAGTCCAGGCTCGCGGGAAGCAAATCTTGTGAGTCGCCGGCGGCGGGGCTGTGGCCGTCTGGCGGGCAAAGGAGCCGGCAAACGATGGACGAGCGAGAGTTCTTCACCGAAACCACGGAGATGCGCACGCATAACCTCGTCTGCCCCAAGTGCGGGCAGGCGGGCGACTACCGCGTGACCTGGGTGGTCCGACGCAAGCGCGCCTCGTTGCCCCGCCACGCCGACGAGCGCGACCGCGCCCGGTTTGCCAAGGCGCAGTCCTATATGGTGCGCCGCGACGACAAGCTCTCCTGCTCGAACATCCGCTGCCGCAAGCCGTTCGAGATCACCACGCTGCAGTCGCTTGCGTTTCTGGCGGAGTAAGACCCGGCGGGAGGGGCACGACTATTTCGGCCCAAAGCAATGTTCCTTGCTGCAGCGGAACATGCGCTTGACAGTCGCCGCGCCCCACGAATTGTCCCAGTGGCGCCCGTCGTTGGCGTCGCAAATGGCTTTGGCCAGGTCCTTGACCTTGTCGTTGATGACCGCCGGGTCGATCTTGTCCAGATCGGTCTTCAACTGCGACATGAATTCGCTCATCAGCCCGATGTCGCGCAGCAGCTCGCCCTTGGTGCCGGCGCACTTCTGCGCCAGCGCGCCGATCTGGTAGGCGTCGTCGCAGTAATAGGGCTTGCCGGCCGCTCCCGCCAGCTTGTTCAACAGGTCCTGAAGCAGCGCGGAGTTGGTCTTGATGCGATCCATGGTGTCTTCCAGGGTGTGATCCTCGGCGCCCTTCTTGATATCCGCATTCAGCTCCAGATCCGGCGGGCCGCCGCCGAAGAAGAAGCGGCCGACGCCCGCGCGCGCCGCGTTGACCGCTTTGGGAATGTTCTCCTTGGCCTTGTCCTCCAGCTTCCTGGCGACGATCTCCACTGTCACCGTACCGGCGATGGCCACCACCCAGAAGCCGGTAATCCCTGCCAGCGCCGTGCCCAAAGCCGTAGCCGCGAACTTTGTGGCAATGGCCCCCTGGGCCGCCTCGCTCACCGCGCCGGATGCCTTGTCCGCGCCATACCCCGACACCAGCCAGGTATTGCTGGCCACGCCAAGCCACTCCGACCAGCTCTTTTTGGTGTTCGCGGTGTTGCCGGCGGTTGCCAGCAGCTTTCCGCTGCGCACGTTTGCATCGCCCTGGCGTTCCGGATCGTTGGGATTGGGCATTCTTCCTCCTCGGATGAGTTGCGATTTTCGTTGGGTCCGCGGCAGATGGTTTCCGCCGGCTGATGGAATGGAGATCGCTTAAAACTCTCTTCTTTGCGCCACTGCCGTGTCAATACGGATCGGGCGGCTGGTGGAACCGCTGGCGCAGCGCGCCTGCCGTGTGTTTCAATCGTAGATGGCGAGCGGATCGAATCACCGCAAATCCCCTTCCGGGCGCTCAAGGAGATCCACGATGGCGAATGCCCTGCTTCCCCCCGAAGAGCGCAACCTGACACCCGATCAGGTGGAGGCTCTCGACAAGCGCCGCGATCTCGGCCACACGCTGCTGGTGATCGCCGGACAATTTACGGTCATCGCCACGGTCCTGCTGCTCTGGGTCGGCCAGGACCTCACCTATTCGCCGGGCTGGATTCACCCCATGGCCTACTATTTCTTCCTCTGCCTGATCGTGATCGCCGTACTGGGCATCGCCGGCCTCGTCCTTCGACGCGGTACGCCCCGAATCGACTAGATTCGTTTGCATTCGTTGCAATTGGGCGTCCCATTCTTGCAGCACCGTTATTTTCCGCAGCAAGGGTGGGAACTTGCGCACCGCCGATCCCGGCCTCCGGCTCGCGCAATTTTCCGCCAACCGGTATAGGCTGGAAGTTGCGATGGCTGCAGCTTCCCTTGATCCGCCGGTTGAAGCACCCGCAATCTCGCGGCTCACCGACAGTCATGGCCGCGTAATCCACGACCTGCGCGTCTCGATCACCGACCGCTGCAACTACAAGTGCGTCTACTGCCGCACCGGCGAGAACGGCGCGCAGTACCCCGAGCTCCGGATCGACGAATACCTGCGCCTGATCGAGCTGTTCGTCAGCCTGGGAATCACCAAGGTGCGGCTTACCGGCGGCGAGCCTCTGCTGCGTCGCGGGCTGCTCGACCTGATCCGGGACCTGGCTCGCCTGCGCACATACGACGGGCGGCGTCCCGACATCGCGCTCACCACCAACGGCCATCTGCTCGACTCACTCGCCGCGCCGCTCAAAGCCGCGGGCCTTGCCCGCGTCACCGTCAGCATGGATGCCGTCGATGAGCCGGTCTTCGAGCGCATCACCCGCGTTCCCGGCAGTTTCCAGTCAGTCCTCGCCGGGGTTCGCGCCGCACGCGCCGCCGGCCTCACGCCGCTCAAGATCAACTGCGTGCTGCTGCGCGGTTTCAACGACGACCAGGTCGAAGGCTTTGCCCGCTTCGCCCGCGATGAAGACGTCATCGTGCGTTTTATCGAATTCATGCCCCTCGAGGAAGGCCGTCTCTGGTCGCCGGAGATCGTGGTCACGCTGAAAGAGATCGTGAACCGCATCGGCCGCGTCCTGCCGCTCGTTCCGCTTCCCGCCCATGAGGCCAGCGAGACTGCCCGCCGCTACACCTTTGCCGACGGCAAAGGCGAAATCGGCATCATCGCCCCCGTGAGCCAGGCGTTTTGCGGCGCCTGCAGCCGCGTGCGCCTTACCTCCGACGGCAAGATCCGCACCTGCCTGTTCTCGCAGATCGAGCACGACCTCTACGGCCGCATGCGCGCCGGCGCCCCGAACGAAGAGTTGCGCGCCTGGATCGTTGACACCATCAAGGGCAAGGAGGCGCGGCATCACATCGGCGAATCCGGCTTCCTCAAACCCTCCCGCTCGATGGTGCACATTGGCGGCTGACGTTTTTCCCGAATCTGCAGGTAATTTGGCCGCGCAATACCCGGCGCGAAATCCATTGCGAAGAAAGAACACCGGCCGGCGTTTCCGTGGCCGGTTACTGCGCTGCCTATGACAGAATGCAGGAGAGAGTTCCCTTTTTCAGACAGGCTCCCCAAAATACCATGAGGTAGTTTGCGTTTGTTTCGGGTTGGTTTTTCTTGAGAAGAAATGCCACCTGGCGAATTCGGTTCGCCCTACACTATTTCGAGAAGCAGTACAGGGCATGACCCGGACTGCCGCGGCCGTCGCAAGCCTTGCACGGGAACGCGGCGGCTCCCGTGGCGCGGGCCGGCGCGAATTCAGGAAAAGAGGGATCATTGGGCAGCGTTTCGAATCTTGTTGAAGGGTTCCGGATGACGCGGGAAAACGAAAGCCGCATCCCCCTCGACGACCTGCTCGTCTTCCACCAGTTGGCGCGGTCGCTCACGTCCAGCTTCGACCTCGATACGATCCTGCGCACCATCCTGGAACAGATGGAAAAGTTCATCGAGGCGGAGCTGTGGACGCTGCTGATGGTCGACGAGGTGAAGCAGGACCTCTATTACGCCATCGCTGCCGGCGGCCAGGAGAAAGCGCTCCACGATCTTCGCGTCAGGATCGGCGAAGGCGTGGCCGGCTGGGTGGTCGAGCACGGCGAGACGCTGATCGTCCCCGAAACGGCCGCCGAAAGCGATGCCCGCGCCCGGCAATCGGGGCTCGCCACCTCGCGGCACGTCCGCTCGGTCATCGCCCTGCCACTGCGCGGCCGCAAAGGCACCTGCGGCGCCATCGAGATCTTCAATCCGCGCGCCGACAAGCTCAGCGATTACACCATTGCCTTCCTGCACATCCTCGCCGACTACGCCGCCATCGCCATCGAGAACGCGCACGACGTGGCCAGCATCCAGCGGCTGACCATCACCGACGACACCACGGGCCTTTTCAACGTGCGCCATCTCTACGAGGTGCTGGGACAGGAACTCGAGCGCTCCATCCGCCTCGACCATCCGCTCAGCCTCGCCTTCCTCGATCTCGACCGCTTCAAGCTGGTCAACGACGAGCACGGCCACCTCATCGGCAGCGAACTGCTCGCCCGCACCGGCCAGCGGCTGAAAGAGCTGTGCCGCGTGCAGGATTCGTGCTACCGCTATGGCGGCGACGAGTTCGTCATCCTCATGCCCGAAACCAACTCCCTCACCGCGCACGCCCAGGCTGCTTCCACTCTGCATGCGTTAATGGACACCCGCTTCATCATGAAGAGCGGTCTACCGCTCCGCGTGAGCGCCAGCGTGGGCCTTGCCCCTGCCCCATGGACGGCAGCACCGTCCACGCCATCATCGGCGCCGCGGACACGCGCATGTACGTGGTGAAGAACAGCGGCCGCGGCCAGGTGCACGTGGCGTAGCAATCCTGCAAACCAGCTAACCCGCGATATCGCGAAGCGAACCTAACTCGCCATGGTTTGTCTGAGTCAAGTTTTCTATTCACAAAATGCGCAATACCGGCATCAAGACTTACTTCATCGCCTCAATCGGATTCACATTCATCGTTCGCCGCGCAGCCAGATAGCTTGCTGCCAGCGCGATGGCCAGAAACAGCACCGGCGCCAGTGCAAACGTCGTCACGTCGCGGGCGCTCACCTGGTAGAGCAGGCTCGCCGCCAGCCGGGTAAGGAGCAGCGCCGCAATCAGGCCAATGCCAATTCCGGACGCCGTGAGCGCAACGCCCTGCTGGAAAACCAGCCGCAGGATATCCGCGCGCCCGGCGCCCAGCGCCAGCCGGATGCCGAACTCCTGCTCGCGCTGTGCGATGGTAAACGACAGCAATCCGTAAATCCCGATGACCGCCAGCGTCAGCGCCGTGGCCGAAAACGCCCCGGCCAGCACCAACGTAAATCGCGGCTGCGCCCGGCCGGTGTCCATCAGTTCCTCGATGGTTTTGGTCCCGGTCACCGGCTGATCGCTGTCCACGGCGGCAATCTGCGCCTTCACCGCGGAGATCGCATCCTCGGACCGCATCGCCGTCCGCACCAGCAGGTTCATTTCGCCCCACGGCAGTTGCGCGAAGGGAACGTAGATCTGCGCCTGCGGTTCCTGTTCGAGCCCCTGGTTCTTCACGTCGGCGGTCACGCCCACAACTTCGGTTTCGCCCGGTCCGCGGCCGACAACAATGTGTTTCCCCACGGCACTTTCGTTCAGCCAGAACTGTCGAGCGAAGCGCTCGTTTAC
>JASHQQ010000383.1 GCA_030039035.1 Acidobacteriaceae bacterium
AGCGCAGCGCGCGTGAGCCGGAGGCCTTGCCCAACGCAGACACATCGAAGCCGACGAACGCGAGCGGCGACGGGATTTAGAAGAGCTGGCGGAGCGACACGAAGCAGCCAAATGCCGACCCCCGGCCCTGCCGCAGAGAACAAACGGGAATGAGAAAGAGACAGGGATGAACCTTACTCGGAAGAATCTGTCGCGCCTCGCGCGATGCCTGGCCACGTGCGTCCTGGCGGTTCTGACGGCATTCGTCGCCGCAGCGCAGGTGACCACCACCACGGTGCAGGGCACGGTGTACCTTGCGAACGGCCAGCCCGGCGCGGGCAGCCTGCACATCACCTGGCCGTCATTCACCACGGCGAGCAACCTGGCCGTGGCGGCGGGCAGCCTCGACGTCGCCATCGGCGCCGACGGCTTTGTCAGCGTCAATCTCGCGCCCAATCTGGGCGCCACGCCCGCCGGCCTTTATTACACCGCCGTCTACGCCATGAGCGACGGTTCGACGAACACCGAATACTGGGTGGTTCCGGCCGCCGCGCAGGCTTCCATCGGCCAGGTGCGTTCCGTGGTGCTGCCCGCGGCGCAGGCCGTGCAGGCGGTGAGCAAAGCCTATGTCGATCAGGCGATCGCGCAGCTCGAGGGCAGCCTGCTCACGGCTTCAGGAGGCACGCTTACCGGGCCGCTTTATCTTTGCTGCGATCCTACGCAGCCGCTCGAAGCCGCCGACAAGCACTATGTCGATACCACCTTCAACATGGAGGTTCCGATCACAGGCGGCACCATGACCGGCGCGCTGCTGGCGCCCGCGGTGAACGGCGTCGAGTCGCCGCTGGCCGGCACTTCGCAGACCACGCTGCAGGCCGCCATGAACGCCGCGGGCACAACCGGCGCACTCGAGATCCCGCCCACGTACGCGGGCACCGACGCCTTCACCAACCCCAACGGACTTTTCGTGCTCGACCTGCGGCCCCATGTTTCCGAGCCGCAGGCACGCAGCGTGAAAGAATTCGGCGCGGTCTGCGACGGCACGACCGACGACACCAACGCGCTGCAGGCAGCGCTCAACTATGCCAACGCACACGGCGTCGCCATCACCCTCCCTCAGGGGACCTGCAAGACGCAGACGCTGAACTGGCACGGTGAGTCGATCGGAGGCATGGGCAAGGAAGTCTCCGCGCTGATGGGATTTCCTGGGCAGGACGTTCTCGCTTCCGCGCCGGACGCGACCAACCTGCTCGCGTATACGCATGTCCACGATCTCACCATCTACGTCGACCAAAGTCTCGATGTTTCGTGCTCGCCGGCCGAAGGGCTCGCTGCCGCGGGAAGCTGCGCGGTGAGCCGGCTGCTTGAAAACAACTCGATCTTTTCGCCCGGTGGCAACGGCCTTACCGGCACAACGGGAACCGGCGCGGCCTACGCGTTGGGCAACTGCGCGATCGCGATGCCCGCGGCAACCGGCCTTGGCGGCAACGGCCTGCGCGTCGCCGGGATCGAGAACGTCGAAATCGCCACGACGGGCGCCGACCCGCTCGCCCAGGACACGGGCGCGCACTCCACGCACACCTGTGGGCTCTACCTTGCGCAGTGGCCGCAGTGGAGCGACTTCCGCAATATCGACATTCGCGGCGTCAACACCGCCATTGCCATTCCGGCGCTGCCGGTCTCGCCGCCCGCCGGCCTCACCGCCGACTCCAACCGCTGGCAGAACATCACCATCCAGGCCGCGCACGCCTTCACCGCCGAAGCCGGCTCGAACAACGTCCTCGATAACGTCGTCGCGCAGGCCGGCAACTCCGCCGCCACCGCCGAGCCGCCTACCGGCCTCATTTTGAATCTGCCGGCAACCGCGCAGGGGTGGACCGCGCGCAACGCACTCGTCTCGCCGACATGGAACGTGGTGCAGCCGAACCTTACCGTCGCGGCAGCGGGCGGCGCCGTCACCGGCGTGACGGTCGGCCCCGAAGACGGCCTCGGCTTCGATCCCTACGGCGCGACGGTTCCCGTCACCTTCAGCGGCGCCTGCACGGCGCAGGCCAGCGCCGGCGTCAACAGCAACGGCTCCATCGGAACTGTCACCGTCACGAACGGTGGCGTCGGCTGCTCGGCGACCACCACTGCGAGCCTCAACGTCCCCGGCACGTGGGACACGGCCGCGGCGGTGAATCTCATCGCCGGCCAGTCGATGAGCTTCTTTGGCGGCAACCTCCTCGACGGCAACGGCGGCTACACGGTATGGGACGCGACCGCCTCGCAAAGCTACGCGTCGCAAGTAGGAGGCGGCGGTGGCAGGCTGCCCAGCGGCTCCGGGACTTATCCGGCTCTGATGATGAACGGCAAGCTGGGCTCGGTCTACGCCGTCGATCAGTTTCCCGGCGCGGATTTCGGCGCGAAGCTCGAAGCCTGCCTCAGCGCGTTGAGCGCGACCAACGGCGGCACGTGCGATGCGCGCAACTTCACCGGCACGCAGGCGATGGGCTCGAATCTCACTATCGCTACCGGCAACGCGACTATCTTGCTGCCCTGCGCGACGATCTCGACCGCGAACCAGATCGTCGTGACCGCCGGCACGCGCAATGTGTCGCTGCGCGGCTGCGCCCTGCGCGGCGGCACGGCCGCCAGCGGCAGCGTGGGCGGAACCGCTTTCGCCTACACCGGCTCGGCGGCAGCGCTGCAAGTGGGCGATCCCACCTACGCGACCGACACTCCAGGCTTCCACCTCGACAACGTTGTGATCAACACCACCGGTTCGACCAGCGCCACCGCGCAGGGACTCGTCGCCTACCGCACGCAGGAACTCGATCTCGAAAGCCTCTACTTTCTCGGCAACTCGAACCAGACCGCAATGACGCTCGACGGCACGGGCAACTACACCGGCGGCACTTTCCTCGACAACGAGATCAGCGGCTTCGCCACCGCCGTCAACGCCATCGGCCACCAGGTGTCGAATCCCGCGACCACCGACTGGATGAACGGCAGCGCCTTCGTGCGCCTGCACATCGATTGCCCCACCAGCGGGGGCAATCCCATCGCCGGCACCTATGGCATTAACCTGCAGCAGGGCGACGGCAACACATTCACCGGCGGCGATGTGGAGGGCTGCTCCACCGCGCTGCACCTCGGCCTCAACGCGCAGAACAACACCATCGTGGGCCTGCGCAACGAGAACTCCACCAGCCAGGTCGTCGCCGATTCGGGAAGCTCCTACAATTCCTGGATCACCGGCGGCACCATGTTTACCGGCAAGCTCACCGATAACGGCACGCGCAACAGCTTTCTCGACACCTTTCACCGCAGCTTCAACGGGTTGAACGGCGACTGGTACGGCAGCCAGCAGGATGCGACGATCACCAACCACTGGCGGCTGGGGATCGGCACAGGGAACGAGCGCGGCCTGCTCAACCGGTACCAGACCGACTACGGCTATCGCTGGACCATCGGCCTCAGCGACGCCACGGCCGGCGAGCAGTTCTACCAGCTTCTCGATGAGCTGAACAGCGTCTATCGAATCTCCATCGGCCAGTACAACAACGGCTCGTCGAGCACCAACAATCAAACCGTCATCAACGCCGCGGGAACGGGCGGAATCATCCTCAACGGCTCGAACAACTCCGGTACGGGCGGCGTGGTCTTCGGCTCCGGCGGGCCGTCGGAGACCACCGTGGCTCTGGTCGACAACCTGGGCGACGCGACCTTCGACGGCACTCTGACGGTGGATGGCACAACAACCT
This sequence comes from Acidobacteriaceae bacterium, assembly GCA_030039035.1. Lineage (GTDB taxonomy): Bacteria > Acidobacteriota > Terriglobia > Terriglobales > Acidobacteriaceae > Telmatobacter. The sequence continues at coordinate 3,726 of JASHQQ010000383.1, forward strand.
TTGCCGGTTCGCCGACGGTGAGGAATGGAGCCGATGCGGAGATCGATTACTTCCTCTGGGCCGGCGCAACCACCAGCCAGAAAGAGTCGCTGATCTACAAGGACTGGAACGGCGCCAGCCAGTGGTACGCGGTGAAGGACGCGAGCAACAACTGGGCGCTGAACTCAGCCACTGGCGGACTCGACAGTTTCAAGGCGTATCAGAGCACAAATTCTGGCGATACCTACATCGATGCGTCGAATTCCTCCGGCGTGGTGCGCGTGAATTACGAGACCGGCTCCGGCGCCGGCTTCAAGGTCTACGGCGGCAGCTCCAGCACGCTCTACGCCTCATTCACCGGCACCAACGCCATCCAGTTTCCCGGCCTTGCCGCGTCAAGCGGCCACTTCTGCCTGCAGGTGGACAACTCCGGCTTCGTCACCAACACCGGCGCGGCCTGCGGCACCGGCGGCGGCGGAAGCGGCACCATCAGCTCGGGCACCAACGGCCAGATCGCCTTCTACTCGGGAACGGGCACTTCGCTCGCCGGTGAAACCACCGTCCCGGTCGCCAACGGCGGCACCGGCGCGGCGACTGCTTCCGCCGGGCTGGCCAACCTCAACGGCATCTCGTCCACGCAGACCACCGCGCAATCGATGTCCGGCCCGCTCACGGTTCCGGTGGTGAACAATCTGACCAACTTTGCCGGCCTGAGCGGCTCTTCGGTCGCGGCGCAGTTCAATAACTGGATCTCGAGCACCAACACCGCCGCGACGCGGAATGTCTTGTGGGTCGATCCGCAGGTCGCGTCCGGCAACCCCACCTCGGCGCTGGGCTCGCTCGAGCGCATCTTCGACGCGCGGGGAACCAATTGCATGGACTCCACCGGCGGATTCACCTACGCCGACAACTCGCTTTGCATCGAAGCCGCCGAAGATTCAGCCGACAGCACCACAACGACAACCAACAAAGCGGACTTCCACCTGAGCTACGACAGCCTCTCCGGCGGCGTGTATAACTTCACCGGCTCGAGCGGCGTCAAATCCAACCGCTCGGTGCTGGCGCTGAACGGCGAATACTCAACCGTCGCGCAGAAATGGGGCGTCAACGGCTCTTATTCGAGCTATGCGGGCGGTGAAACCATTCCCTTTTCCGCCAACCAGACCGAGTACGGCGGCTACGTGAGCTCGGGCGAGGAGCCATCCGAGGGGCTCCGCATCCAGCAACAGCAGGGCAGCCTGAGCGACGGCCAGGGCGGTGTGTGGAGCGCGACGGCGAGCAGCGTGAACACGAGCACGGGCGTGGTTGCTTTCAGCTCGCCCACCAACGGCGCGACGCTCGGCGAATCGCGATTCATCCGCGACCTGGGAACGAAATACGCGACGGGAACCTATTCTGCCGTCTCCTGCACCGGGACGAATCCGACCACCTGCACGATCACCGGCAGCGGCACATCGTGGACCTCGATCGCCGGGTTCGTGGGCACGCACACGACGTTCAACAGCCTGGCCAGCGGCGGAAACATTCTGACCAACAACCTTGTTTTCTGCGCGGCGCCGGGCGCAAACGGGGGCTTCGACGCCTGCGTGCCCATTACTTCAGGAGTAAGCGCAACTTCGCTCACCGTGAATCTTTACGGCGTGGGCACAGCAGCAAATACAACCTGGCCCTGGGCAACCTCGGGCAGTTACGCCATCTATGGTTCGGCCTATCCGACGGCGGTAAACGTGGCCTCCAACACCTTCACGGCCGGAGACGTCAGCGGCCTCGTCGCCGGCGACACGCTCGACCAGGTGCTGGCCTACAACGGCGATTTTTATGGGCTGCAGATCGTTCAGTCGCGAACCATCGGCAGAACCTATGGCGGCGGCCTGAACATTGCGAACCTCGGCTCTTCCACCGCGCCCGCCTTCGCCGCGGGAGCGGCGGTAAGCGGCAACTATGCCTGCGCCTTCTGCGTGCAGACGAGTAACGAAACCTCCGGCGCACCCGCGATCGATCTCGAGTTCTTCGCGCGGCCGGCCAGTGGGCAGGCGAGCATTGTCGATGCCGCTCCGGCGAGCACGTCGAGCTACTACTTCTATCAGACCCGCATGTCGGATGGCTCGACGGGCAATGTCCTCGCGGTGAACCCGAACATGGGCTCGAGCTCGGTGGGCCTGGATATTTTCGGCACCGCCCTCACCGTCGGCGGCAACTCCAACGGCGTCGCCGTTAACGGCAATCCCAATTCTTCCGCCCAGTTGGCAGTCAATGTGGCCTCCACCGCGACCTACGGAGTCCTCGACGCCGAAGTTGGAGCGCTGTGCAGCGGATGTTCCGTCCTCGACATCGACGGAATGCCCGGCGGCGGACAAACAAACTACAAACGTTTCGCCGATAACGGATTCGGAGCTCTCTCGGAGCAAAACAACAATGGCGAAATCACTACCTGGTACTCGAACACCGGCGTGACGCAGACGGCGCAGGTGAACGGAGCCACGGGCGCGGCCAGTTTCGCCTCGGTTACGAACACCGGACTCACCAGCGCGACGGTCGTAGGTACGTCGAGCGTCGGGCTGCTCCAATCCACGGCGACCAGCGGCAGCGGCGCCGTGGCCCTGGTCGGCGGTCCCACCTTCACCGGCAACACGACCACCTTCGCCAACAATGCGGCGAGCGAGGACGACGTCGTGATCCAGCCCGGCTCGACCGCCGACCAGGTCGGCGCCGTCGAGTTCAACAATTACTCCGGCACCGCGCAGTGGAAGCTGCGCAAGGACTCGAGCAACGCCGCGCGCCTCACCGACGTGGCCAACTCGCTCGACCGCGCCGTCTGGTTCCAGAACGGACAAACCACGTTGAACGCCGGCAACGGCTCGAACGCCGTGGCGATCAACAACACCAGCGGTTCGGGGACCGGCGGCTTCATCGTTTACGAGGGCGGCACGAACTACAACACCGCGGCTTTCACGGTAACGAGCTCCGGAAACACCACCGCCACCGGCTTTCTCTCCGGCAAGTTCATGATCGGAACCGGAACCATGACGTTCACCGCCGGCGCGGCCGCGGGAACCAGCCCGACGATCGCCTGCGCTTCCAGTCACGTCTGCGACGGCGTCAGCGGCACCGTGAATCTGACCACCGGCACCAGCCCCACGACCGGGACACTGGCCACGCTCGGCTTTCCCAACACGCACACCAACCAGGCCAACTGCATGGTCGCGCCCACGCTCAGCGGCACGGGCCTGGTGACGTCGATTGCGTGGAGCGAGAGCACGACGGCCCTGACGCTGAACGCAAACACCGCTCTGGCCGCCTCGACCACCTATCAGATCCGTTACTGGTGCGGCGGAAACTAGACGGCGGGCCAGCGAGTCAGTCCGTCATCCTGAAGGACCCCAGTATCGCAATCCCCGTTCCCCTCATCCTTGCGGCAA
>JASHQQ010000061.1 GCA_030039035.1 Acidobacteriaceae bacterium
GTAAACTGCGATGGCACGGGCGTCGTCACGCGCGTTCTCACCGTCGCGGGCGTGCAAACGAATCAGTTCGATGACTTTGTGATCACCGAGGCAGAGATCAGGCACGGTGAGTTGATTGCAAAGACCATCGTCGATGCTCAAAGGACCCCGTCAGCCATTGTTTCAGGTGGCATCTTTCTCAGACGCACATGGACCCGAGTCCCCTGACGAGCATCTTTCGGAACTTAGCGCCACGAACCGGGGCTTATCGAGACAATTCTCGAGCGATTGATCGGGAATCACCGCTGCCAGATCGGCAAGAACGAGTTCACGAATTCCGTTTTCCCTGGAGGAGATATGTCCATTAAGCATGGCGGCGCGAAGCCGCGCCCAAGATTCACTCGGGTGTCCGCGCTTGGTCCGCTGGCGCTGATCGTTGTGCTGCCGGCGCTATGCGCATCGCAAAAGCTGGTGACATTCGATGCGCCTAACAGCAGCCAGTCGCCATACTTGGGAACGGCGGCTGCTTCCATCAATCTTTGGGGCGCGATTGTGGGCGATGTCACGGACGATAACGGCGGCGTGCATGGATATCTGCGCGCCACGGATGGAAAATTCACCGAATTCGATGCGCCAGGCGCCAACCCCAGCCCAGGATACCCGTGTCTCTATTTCGTCGGGGGAACCTGTCCGGCGGCCATCAACGATCTGGGAGTGATCGCCGGGTGGGATGGCGACGTCAATGGGGTGTTCCACGGATTTGTGCGGACTCCCGATGGAAAAATCACGGTCTTCGATGCCCCGGGTGCTGGTACTGCACCCAACCAGGGGACACTCCCCTACGCAATCGACGACCAGGGCAGCGTCACCGGCTACTACCAGGATGCCGGCAATGTGTACCACGGATTTGTGCGATCGGCGGATGGAAACGTCTTGAGCTTTGATTCGCCCGAGGCAGGCGCAGGCCCATACCTGGGCACGGAACCGGAAAGCATTAACAATCTCGGCGAGGTTGCTGGAATAGCGGTGGACGCAAACGGCTTTGGGCACGCGTTTGTAAGATCCGCGGATGGCCACTTCACGACCTTTGATCCGCCGGGGTCGGCCGGAAGCGATTATGGCGTGAACGGTGTATTTGTGAATGACCTCGGCGTAGTTGCAGGTGGCTACTGGCAAGGCGCGGGAAACGTGTCCTTTGGATTCGAAGGAATACCCAGCGGCATCATTTCCGCGTTCCAGGTTCCCCAGGCGGGCACGGCAGCATTCGATGGCGCCTATCCAAACGCTGTCAATCTGGAGGGAACGACGGTCGGAAATGTAACCGACAGCAACGTGGAAAACCACACGTTTGTGCGGTATGCGAACGGGCAGACGATCGTGTTCGACGTGCCCGGGCAGATGGCAGTGCCGGGATCCGATTTTGGCTCGGCTGCCTATGGCATCAATGCGCTGGGCGTCGTCGCGGGACGATGGCACGATGCGAACGCCGTGCTGCACGCTTTCATTTGGGCGCCGTAGAAGCACTCGAGTTCCGCCGGCTCCAGGCTCGGCCGGTGAGGACATCGACGATCCTGGGGGTTGTTGTGGGGAAATTGCACGACGCAAACTACGTCGCCCACGGCTACATCCGCTTGCCCGGCGCTCCAGACCAGTCACGCAGATCGGAATGAATCCCCTACGGCTGCCCGGTGCGCTCCCCACACGAGCCACTCCGCAGCTCTCGGCAACCGGATAAAGGAGGGCCTTGGAAGAAATTGCTTGCACGGCCCTCGATTCTTTCCTGGCCGCGGACCGCGGGCGCGACGCGGCTTCAGGGCTGCTCGTCGCCGCTGGCGCGGATCTTCAAATGAGATCCCGCCAGTTGGTCTGAGTCCTGGACGCAAACGTCCCATTTCTCCGCAAGATTTCCAACTGATGGCGGTGGGAGAATACGCCCGGAACAATACGCCAGGATGGCGTTCGCTTGATCTCCCGTGTCTTGAACCGCCCTCGGCGACCCACTGGCGAGGGAAGGGCAACCAGACCCAAAGAAGTGTTGCGCCCGTGTCACCGCCTGTCCGGAAGTTTCGCGACGCGAGCACTCGGCAAATTGCCGAAAACTGCTGAACCGATGTTCCTGTTTCATCGTTTCTGCAGAGTATTTTCGGGCTTTGTTTTCCGCAAGTTACCGATTCTAACCCTATGCGCCGCGAGAGATCGGCCTCCTATCGGAAGGAGCTCCATCCAATGTCGGCGAGGATGGCGCGAAAGATCACAAGGCCGGTGACGACGAATGCCGCCAGCACGCACGTCCAGAAGCCCATGCGGCTGTAGGATACGAAGAGCGTGTTCCGGCTGCTGGTCAGCGTAAGGCCCGCTTTCTCGGGCAGGATCGCACCCACGAGAACGGCGAGGATCATGCCGGCCGCCCATACGATCGCGATGCGCAGCGCCAGTTGCACGGTGACCGCAAACATCGTCGCGCCGTCGGCTGCGGCTTTCATTCCTCCAACTTTACCGAACAGGATGGCAACGATACAATCGAGGGAAGCGCCGACGTAGCTCAGTTGGTAGAGCAGCTGATTCGTAATCAGCAGGTCGTCAGTTCAAGTCTGACCGTCGGCTCCAGTCATTTTTCTGGCGCTACGGATTTCGACCGGGATTTCCACGTAACCCGTTTTCTTCGGGTTTTGCGGGCCTGGATGCATTTCTCCTCCGTTTTCCACAATGCGAGGATCGCCTCCTCTGTGCGAACCAACTCAGGTACCGGTTATCCACGAATATTTTTGTTTCCCCGGTAGCCCAGTGCCCGTTTCTCCACGCATACTCTTGGCATAATCGCAACGGGAACGGCGCCGCCGTTCCGGTTCACGCCGGAGTCGAAGGGATGGAAGGCCGACCATCCGCGAATCGGAGGAGCAGGGATTCGCGGGGAGCAGGAAAGAGTGACCAGTTATAGCCGTCAGGACGTGTTGCGCATCCTCGACATCAGTCCGCGCCAGTTGCAGGGGTGGGAGCGGGCCGAACTCGTTTCTCCCCAATCCAGCTATTCCTTCAAGGATCTCGGGCAGTTGCGCACCCTGAAATCGCTGCGCGAAGAGGCGGTGCCGGCGGCGTCGATCCGCCATTCGATTGTGGCGATGAAGGCCGTGGCGGGCATGGCCAATCCGCTGATGGAAGCGTGCCTGGTGCGCGCCGGGACGCGTCTTGCCTTCCGCCATCAGGGCGCCGTTGTCGATCCCATCCGTCGCCAGTTGCTCTTCGATTTTGAACGCTTCGACCGGCCCTGGGCGGTACGTGAGCCTTCGTCGATGCGGCGCCCGGCGCGCGTGAACCCGCGCGGCATTCAGGATCGCTTCCTCGCCGCCGTGCAGGCCGAAGAGGCGGGCGACAAGACGCGCGCCATTGCGCTGTACGAGGAGATCCTCGATATCGATCCCTCCTATGCCGCGGCGCATATCAATCTTGGCACCCTGCATTTCCACCTGCGCCAGTTCGGCCGCGCCGAAGAGCTTTACCGCCGCGCCACCCTCGCCGATCCCGGCTATGTGCTGGCGTTCTTCGATCTGGGCAACGTGCTCGACGAGTTGCAGCGCCTCGACGAGTCGATCGCCGCCTATCGGCAGGCCGTGGCGCTCTCGCCGCGCTATGCCGATGCGCACTACAACCTCGCGCTGGCCTGCGAGCGCAAGGGCGAGTTCCGATCGGCTCTGCGCCATTGGCAGGCCTACATCAAGCTCGACAATCGCGGTCCCTGGGCCGATCATGCGCGGGGACAGATTCGCAAGCTCCTCGGCCGCGAAGCCCTTTCGATTGTGTGGCGCTGCCCCGGATATCCGGTTCGGCGCCACCCCCCGGCTCGCCTCGAATTGGCTTAAGCCAGGTCCGCCAATACAACTTCCTGCCCATTCCGGTGTCTAACCCTGAGGAGATGCGCGGTGTGTCGGGACCACCCGGCCAGGCAAGGAAACGCGTGTCGCGCGAGAGCCAGTCTGCCCTCTGCAATCTCAGGATTTGATCAAGTTCGCTGTACTTTCAACCATTCCAAGCCTTAAGGATGGCCAAGATTATGAGGTACTTCCTCCCCCGGCACAATCGGCTGCGGGCGTGCGGTATGGCCGTAGCCTGCGCTTCCGTCGTTCTCCCGCTTTGCGCGCAGCGGTTGGCTCCCCGTATCAACACCGCGGTTTCGGCTTCCGAGCGATCGGTTCTCCAGGGATCCCTGCACCCGCTGGCGAAGCCCGAATTCGACACTGGCCGCATGGCGCCCGATACGCGGATCAACGGCATCAGCATCGATTTCAATCGCACGCCCGCGCAGCAGGCCGCATTGAACGGGTTGATCGCCGGGCAGCAGGACCCCGCTTCGCCGCTCTACCACAAGTGGCTGACGCCGGATGAGTTCGCCGCCCGCTTTGGCATGGCGCCATCCGATCTTCAGAAGGTGGAAAGCTGGCTGGAGCAGCAGGGCTTCTCCATCGATTCGGTTTCGCGCAGCCGCAATTCGATCCGGTTCTCGGGCACGGTGCGTCAGGTCGAAGCCGCCTTCGCCACCGAGATGCACACCTACAACATAAAGGGCGTGCGGCACTTCGCTCCCTCCACCGAGCTCTCATTGCCCGCAGCGATTGCGCCTGCCGTTCTCGATATCCGCGACCTCAACGACTTCCGTCCCTCGCCGCGGGTTGTCTACCGGAAGAGCGTTGGCCCGCGCCCCAATTTCACCTCCGGGCAGACGGGCGACGTTTTCTTTGCTCCCGGCGACATCAAGGTTGCCTACAACATCAATCCGGTCTACAGCGCCGGAGTCGACGGATCCGGCCAGAAGATCGCCCTGGTCGGACAATCGGCCATCACGCTCACCGACATCGAGAACTTTCAGAATGCTGCCGGTCTCACGGTGAAAGACCCGACCGAAGTGCTCGTGCCGGACACAGGCACTGCGACCTTTTCGGCCGGCGACGAGGCCGAGTCGGACCTCGATCTCGAATGGTCCGGCGCCATAGCTACGGGCGCGGAGATCGTCTTCGTCTATTCCGGCAACAATCCCAACGCCGGAGCTTTCGACGCCATTCAATACGCCGTCGATGAGGATCTGGCGCCCATCGTCAGCAGCAGCTACGGCGAGTGCGAAGCGTTTCTTGGCGGCGCCACGCTGGAGTCCACTTTCCAGCAGGCCGAGTCGCAGGGGCAAACGGTTCTTGCCGCGTCCGGCGACGACGGTTCGACCGATTGCTACATTGCCGACAACGTAACCAACCCTTCGCAAGCGGTGCAGCAGGCCCTTGCGGTCGACTATCCGGCCAGCAGTCCTTATGTGTTGGGCATGGGCGGCACCGAGGTATCGCAAGCCAACGCGGACTATCTCACTTCCGGCACGGCGTACTGGGCAGGCAGCAATGGCAGTGACGTGATTACTTCGGCGCTGCAGTATCTTCCCGAAGTCGCCTGGAACGACGACACGGCGAACTGCGGCCAGGACAACTGCCTGAGTGCTTCGGGCGGCGGCGCGAGCACGCTCTTTTCCAAGCCGGGCTGGCAGGCCGGAGTTCCCGGGATTCCTTCCGACGGCAAGCGCGACGTCCCCGATCTTGCCCTCTACGCTTCGCCGGGTTTTCCCGGCTATCTTTACTGCACCAGCGATTCCAGCGCGTGGGATACATCGGATGGGCAACAGGCCAGTTGCAACAGCGGATTCCGCGATGCTGCTACGGGCTTGCTGACGGTCGCCGGCGGGACCAGCTTTGCGGCGCCGATCTTCGCCGGAGTCGTGGCTCTCATCAATCAGAAAGCGAACTATTCTTCCGGGCAAGGATTGATCAATCCGGTTCTTTACAAGCTGGCGTCCGACAGCTCCACCTACGCTTCGGCCTTTCACGACATCACGCAGGGCAACAATGACTGCACGGCAGGATCGCCGTTTTGCGCAAACACCGACGGCTTCCCGGCGGGCACGGGGTATGACCAGGTGACCGGCCTCGGCTCGGTGAACGTAGACAACCTGATCTCCGCGTGGCCGGCGAGTTCCAGCACGCTGATCGGCACCTCGACCACGATCACGGCATCGAGCAACACGCCGGCGCTGAACGCATCGGACGCGTTCACCATCACCGTAACTTCGAATACCGGCACCACCGTTCCCACGGGCAGCGTCACCGTGACCGTCGACAACGGCACGCCGGCCAGCCCCATCTCGCTGGACTCGAGCGGCACGGCGACTTACACCACTTCCTTCGCGACGGCCGGAACTCACCAGCTTATCGCCAAGTACTCGGGCGACTCGACGCATTCGAGCTCGACCGGCACAATTTCGGTAACCGTCTCGAGCACCACAAGCGGGCCCGGGTCATTTTCACTCTCGTCAACCAACGTGACCGTTGCCCTGGGAGGATCGGGCAGCTCGACCATTACGGTCACGCCGAAGAATGGCTATACGGGCAGCATCGACCTGACGATCGACACCTCGAACGACAACGCGCTGCAGAATCTATGCGTCTCGTTCACCAACATCGATCCCAACAACGGCGATGGCCTGGTGACGATCAGCGGCGCATCCGCGGTGTCGACGCAGCTCGGCCTCGACACAAATTCCGCCGACTGCGTCGGCGCGGAGGTGAAGGGCCACATGGCGCCATTGCGCACGCTGGCGCACGGGCTCGGGGCTGCAAACCGCCCGCCGGCTCACCCGGCTCCCCATCGCGCTCCGATGGAGTTCGCCTTTGGGGGACTGTTCCTGGCCGGCGTGCTCGGCCGCTATGCGCGCCGCTTCCGCGGACTGGCTTGCGTGATCGCCCTGGCGGCGGTTGGCCTTGGCCTGTCGGCGTGCGGCGGCATCAGCACCAACAACCCGCCGGCGGGCACGTATACCGTCACCGTCACCGGACAGGACACGACTTCGACGACCATTCCAACAGCGACGACGAGCTTCACCTTTACGATCCAATAAGTGCGCAGATCATTCCCGGGCAGGCGTCCGCGACGGCGCCTGCCTCTGTCAGCCTTCCGGTCGATCGGTTGTCGGTTTGATACACTCCGATTCCGGAGGCAATTTTCCCGTTGGTCCGCGCAGCGTCCACTCCGCTTACCCAACTCTCGGAAGAGGAATCGCTCTTTTCTTCCACGGTGCGCAAGTTTGCCGAGGAGACCATCGCGCCGCTGGTGCGCTCGATGGACGAGGAGCAGCAGTTTGCGGCCGGACTGGTCGACCAGCTTTTCCCGCTGGGCCTGATGGGCATTGAGGTTCCCGAATCGCTGGGTGGCGCCGGCGGATCGTTCTTCGATGCGGTGCTCGCCGTCGAAGCGCTCTCGACGGTCGACCCCGCCGTGGCCGTACTCGTGGACGTGCACAACACTCTCTGCGTGAATTCCATTCGCCGCTGGGGCGCCACCGCGCAGCAGGAGCGCTGGCTGCCGAAGCTCGCGAGCGGAACCGTCGGCGCCTACGCGCTGAGCGAAGCCGGATCGGGCTCCGACGCTTTCGCGCTGCAGACTCGCGCCGAAGCGACCGGTCGCGGCTTCCGCCTGAACGGCCGCAAGCTGTGGATCTCGAATGCGCGCGAAGCCGGCCTCTTCGTCGTCTTTGCCACGCTCGATCCTGCCGCGGGTTATCGCGGCATCACCGCTTTCCTGGTGGAAAAGGGAACGGCCGGATTCACAACAGGCCGCAAGGAAGACAAGCTCGGCATCCGCGCCAGCAGCACCTGCGAGCTGATCTTCGATCAGTGCGAGATCCCCGCGGAGAACCTGCTCGGCGAACCCGGCAAGGGCTACAAGGTCGCGATCGAGACGCTCAACGAGGGCCGGATCGGCATTGCCGCGCAAATGCTCGGCCTGGCCGAAGGCGCGTGGGGTCACGCCGCCCGCTATGCGCGCGAACGCCGCCAGTTCGGAAAACCCATCGCGGAGTTTCAGGCGGTGCAATTCACGCTGGCGCAGATGGCTACCGACATCGAGGCCGCGCGCCTGCTGGTCTACAACGCCGCGCGACTCAAAGACTCGGGGCGACCCTTCTTGCGGGAAGCCGCCATGGCCAAGCTCTTTGCCTCGCAAGTGGCCGAGCGCACCGCGAGCCTTGCGGTGGAGATCTTCGGCGGCAACGGATTTGTGCGCGACTATCCAGCCGAAAAATACTATCGCGACGCCAAGATCGGAAAGATCTACGAGGGCACCTCGAACATGCAGCTTGCCACCATCGCCAGGCAGATGCTCGGCGGGCGGAGCTGATCGAAGTACGCCTTGCACGATCCTGATACAGTTGGGGCTTACAGAACCTCTCTTGTGTAGACGCCGTTGCCCTTCAGTTCTGCCCGGATCCCACAAAAGTAGCGCCGTTTCAGCAGTCGGAAGTGACTTCAATCACATCCGTAGGAACAAGTCCATGACAATCTGACCAAGCCGTGGAAACAATCTGACCAGGCCGTGGAATTGTCTGCATCCGGAGCAACAAGGGACTCTATCCACATGGGCACACGGCATGCAGACGCGCCGGGCATTTCCGCCGGCGGGTTATTCGAAACGGAGCCACTCGCAAGATGACGACACTTGGAAAAGCACTGCCCTGGGTACACGCCTTGATGGCGGCCATATCGATTCGCGTCGGTCTCTGGCCTTTCTTTACGGCGCAGCGCCATGCTGTTTTCGCCTCGCCACGCAGCTTTGCGGTTTCGGCCCTGTTTGTCGCTGTTGCAGCGATCTTTGCGGCGTCATCGTGGACCAACCTGAAAGCAAGACCTTCGGCGCGTGCTTGGGGGTTGGCGGCGAGCATGACAAGCGTTCTGCTCGGCCTGTTGCCCACGATGCTCTCCCATCGCGCGATCGGCGGCGGGTTCGGAACGGTTCTGGGGATCGGAGTTTTGGGTATCGTCGCTTTCGCCCGCCCGTGGAGCACGCCGCATTCGGTGACCGGTTCACTGGAGAGCCGGGCGATGCCGGGGGATTGGACCTGCAATCTTGTGAACCGATCGGCGGCCGTCATCATATTCTGTCTCAGCCTCGGCGCTTATCTGTGGTGGATCCATTGGATGCGGGTCAAGGCCATTGCGGGTCTTCAGCACACCTGGAATCGCATGATTGCGAGTCTGATTGTGGTGCTGGCGATTACGACCCTTCACGAACTCGGTCACCTCGCTGCCGGCCTGGCTTGCGGAATGAAGCTGCGAGCCTTCGTCAGCGGACCGCTGCAATGGCGCGTGCGCGACGGAAAGTGGGAGTTTCACTTTGTTCCCAAAGGCCTGATCCTGCCGGAAGGCGCAACCGGGGTTGTATCGGCGTCGGGAAAGATCGATCGCTGGCAGCACATTTGCATGATTTCGGCTGGTTCCCTGGTGAACGTTGTTACAGGAGCGCTTGCGCTCGCTGTCGCTTCCATCGCTCCCGGCAGCGCGCCTGTTCAGGCGAACGGATTGCTGGCGATTTTTGGAGCCTGGAGCGTCGCACTCGCCATCGGCAACCTGCTCCCATTCCGCACCAGGCATTTCTACTCCGACGGTGCGATCCTGGTCCAACTCCTGGCCGGTGGGCCGTGGGCCGACTACTATCTGGCCCTTGCCGCGATTGGTTCCAGTCAGGTTTCCGATCTGCGTCCGAAGGATTACGACATCGAGGCCATCCGGCATGCCGCCGAATGCATCAAGAGCGGGCCCCAGGGGCTGCTGCTGCGCCTGTTTGCCTTCAATCACTTTCTCGATTGCGGCAAGAATGCCGAAGCCGAGAAAGCGATTGCCGAAGCCGAGTCGGTCTATGACGGATCCCATTCGGACATTCCCGCCGAAATGCACACCTCGTTCGTCTTTGCCAGCGCTTATGTGCGTCACGACGCCGCTGCCGCACGGGCATGGTTCGAACGCATGCAAAGGAAAAGCCCAACGCGCTTCAACACGGATTACTGGAAGGCCCACTGCGCCCTTCACTGGATCGAAGGCGACCTCGCGAAAGCCAACGAAGCCTGGGACAAGAGCAACACCTTGGCAAGACAACTGCCATCGGCCGGGGCCTATGAATTCGACCGTCACTGCGCATCGCTGCTGCGCTGCGCTCTCGATGAGTCCGCGTTGGCCGCATAGCGCCTGTTCCCGCAACGAATCCAGCTTCAGGATTCTGCAAGGCGGCACTGGCAGTGCTACGAACCATTCGATCGATGCGGGCAAAGGCCAAATGAACCGCCCTGTTCCCGAGGCGCATCTCCCGTTTTTTCCTGGGATCGTCGCACTCCATGAGGCGGTGTAAAATACAAAAAGTTCGGAAGTCGCGAAGATGTCGGGGAGTGGCTCAGCCTGGTAGAGCACCTGGTTCGGGACCAGGGGGTCGGAGGTTCAAATCCTCTCTCCCCGACCATTTATTTTCAATAGCCTACGAAATCCTATGACTCGGCGAGCGATGTGGCCACGGTGACCTGTCCGAACGGGGTCGAGTCGCATTTCACCAGCGATGCCCTCAACCGGGTCCCGGAGCTGGTTTCCTCGGTCTGGGGATACATCTGCTTGGGCGGGTGGCCCCGGTCCGGGTGTGAGTTCCACCCCAAAA
>JASHQQ010000005.1 GCA_030039035.1 Acidobacteriaceae bacterium
CGTGTCCAGAACGAGCACGTTCACGTTCTTTCCCGAGCCGAGAACATGATCCAGGCCGCCGAAACCGATGTCGAACGCCCATCCGTCTCCGCCCACGATCCAGACGCTCTTGCGCACCAGGGCATCGGCAATCGCCAGCAGGTTGCGCGCGTCGGACGAATCGACGCCATCGAGCCGTTCGCGCAGGATTCGAACCCTCTCGCGCTGCTCGTCAATCTCCGCCTCGGTTTTCTGCGGAGCGGCGAGCAGGGCCACGGCGAGCTCTTCGCCGACTGTGCCGTTGAGACGTGTGACCAATGTCTCCGCGAACGCCTTCTGCTGGTCGAGCGCGGTCCTCATGCCGAACCCGAACTCGGCGTTGTCCTCAAAGAGCGAATTCGCCCAGGTCGGCCCGCGGCCCTGCGCGTTGGTGCTGTAAGGCGTGGTGGGAAGGTTGCCGCCGTAGATCGACGAGCAGCCGGTGGCGTTGGCGATGTAGAGCCGGTCGCCGAACAACTGCGTCAGCAGCTTGATGTATGGCGTCTCGCCGCAGCCCGCGCAGGCGCCCGAGAATTCGAACAGAGGCTGCAGAAGCTGGAGGTCTTTCACCTGTCCGTGCGAGAGCCGGCCGCGATCGACCTCGGGCAGGGTAAGGAAGAACTCCCAGTTTTCGCGCTCCTTCTGGCGCAGCGGCGCCTGCGGGGCCATGTTGATAGCTTTGTGGCTGGCGTCGCTCTTGCTCTTTACCGGGCACACTTCCACGCAGATCGAGCAGCCGGTGCAGTCTTCCGGCGCCACCTGCAGCGTGTAGCGATCCTGTTCCATCCCTTTCCACCTGGGCCTGGCCCACTGGAAGGTCGCGGGCGCCTTATCGCCCAGTTCCGCGCTGTACACCTTGGAGCGAATCACCGCGTGCGGACACACCATCACGCATTTGCCGCACTGGATGCACAGGTCCTTGTCCCACTCCGGAATGGACTGCGCGATGTTGCGCTTCTCCCACTGCGACGTGCCGGTGGGAAACGTGCCGCCGGCGGGAATGGCGCTCACCGGGAGCGCATCGCCGCGGCCTGCGGCGATCTCGCCGAGCACTTCGCGGACAAACTTCGGAGCCTTCTCCGATACCGCCGGGACAAGGTCGAACTCCGACGACGCATCCGCCGGCAACCCGACTTTTTCGAGATGCGCCAGCGCATGATCCACGGCGGCAAAGTTTTTCTCCACCACGGCTTCGCCGCGCTTGCCGTACGTCTTCCGGATGGCCTTTTTGATCTGCGCAATCGCCTCGTCGCGCGGCAGGACGCCGCTGATGGCGAAGAAGCAGGTCTGCATGATGGTGTTGATGCGCGAACCCATGCCGGCCTCGCGTGCCACCTTGTATCCGTCGATCACATAGAACTCGATCTTCTTGCGCAGCAACTCCTGCTGCAAGGTCTTCGGCAGCTTGTCCCACACCCCGGCGGCCGGATACGGCGAATTCAACAGGAACACTGCTCCCTGTACCGCGGCTTCCAGCACGTTCATCTTTTCGAGGAAGCTGAAATTGTGGCAGGCAACAAAGCTTGCCCGCGTAATGAGATACGTCGAATGAATCGGGTTCGGCCCGAAGCGCAGGTGCGAGGTGGTCATCGACCCCGACTTTTTCGAATCGTAAACAAAGTAACCTTGCGCGTAATTCGGCGTATTCTCGCCGATGATCTTGATCGAGTTCTTGTTCGCGCCCACCGTTCCGTCGGAGCCCAGGCCGTAAAACAACGCGCGCACAGTCTGCGGGTCTTCGGTCGAGAACCCGGGATCGTAACTCAGGCTGGTGTGGCTTACATCGTCATCGATGCCGATGGTGAAGTGCTGCCTTGGAGTCCGGAGAGCAAGCTCTTCGAAGATGCCCTTGACCATGGCCGGCGTGAACTCCTTCGACGACAGCCCGTACCTTCCGCCAACAACCGCCAGCCTGGGAACGAACGGCAACGGCGTATTCTCGGCCAGCACGGTCACGATGTCCTGGTACAGCGGTTCGCCGGCCGCGCCCGGTTCCTTGCACCGGTCCAGCACGGCAATCGACCTCACGTTCGAAGGCAGTGCGGCAAGGAAGGCGCGCGCGTCGAAAGGCCGGTACAGGCGCACTTTCAGCAGGCCCACCGCCTCGCCTTTCCAATTCAGCGCATCGACCGCCTCTTCAGCCGCTTCCGCTCCCGAGCCCATCATCACAATCACGCGCTCGGCGTCCGGCGATCCGCAATAGTCAAACAAGTGATAGGAGCGATGAGTCTGCGCGGCGAACCGGTCCATCACTGCCTGCACGATTCCCGGCACGGCGGCGTAGAACGGGCTGCACGCTTCGCGCGCCTGGAAGAAAACATCCGGATTCTGCGCGCTCCCGCGCAGCACCGGCCGGTTGGGGTTCAGCGCATTCTGCCGGAACTGGATGATGTATTTGTCGTCCAGCAGCGCCCGAATCGTCTCGTCGCCGACAGGAAATATCTTGCCCACTTCGTGCGAGGTGCGGAATCCGTCGAAGAAGTGAATGAAGGGGATGCGCGATTCGAGCGTGGCGATCTGCGCCACCAGCGCCAGGTCGGCGACCTCCTGCACCGAATTCGAAGCCAGCATCGCCCAGCCCGTCGAGCGGCAGGCCATCACGTCGCTGTGATCGCCGAAGATCGACAGGGCGTGGGTCGCAATGGTGCGCGCCGTTACGTGCATCGTCGCGGGCGTCAGTTCGCCGGCGATCTTGTACATATTCGGGATCATCAGCAGCAATCCCTGCGAGGCTGTGAACGTGGTCCCGAATGCGCCCGCCTGCAGCGCCCCGTGCAGCGCGCCCGCTGCGCCGCCTTCGCTCTGCATCTCCTCAACGATCGGCACCGCGCCCCAGATATTCTTCTTGCCCTCGGCGCGCCACTGATCGGCCCATTCGGCCATCGGAGATGAAGGTGTAATGGGATAGATGGCAACCACCTCCGAGAGCCGGTAGGCTACCGACGCAGCCGCCTCGTTGCCGTCCAGGATGACCGTTTTCTCTTCGCTCATTCGCCTAGCCTCGCAGCGCAGCCCAGGGAAAACCGGCCGCTAAACAAAGTCTCTGCCGAGGCCAGGGGCGGTGCTGTGATCTGAAACACACCTTGCCCGCGGCCCTTTTGCAATATGGAACCTGCAAAGCAGTTGAGTTTGCATTCGGGAAGAGGCGCAAAAATGCGGTTCAAGATGCTTGCCGGCGTGAAGCGCCACCGTGCCGAAGCGCCGAGTCGTGCTGCGTCCGGATTCGTGAGACGATAGTCCGTTACTTCAAGGATCTCTATCATCCTGAGCGATGTTCGGCCCACCCCGGTCCAAACGGGGTCGAAGGATCTGCCCTGAAAAACAGCCTTCACCCACTGCTCAGGATGACACTCGGACGCTACCTACCGGGCAAACAACAGGGCTTGGGTGGAAGCTACCTTCCCGCTCCCGGGATGTATTGATACCGGATTTTCGCCGGCTTCTTCGGCGCGTCGCCGGTCAAATCGTGCGTGTGCCATACCACGCTCTCCGCCGCAACCTCGGGATGGCTGCGCAGGAATTCGAGCGCATACTCCGAAGCGGTGGGATCGTCCTTCTGGTCGGCGAATTTTTTCGACTCGATCGCCGCCTTGTCCTTTTCGCCCAGCCGCCGATAGAGGATGGCAAGCTGGTAGTGCGCGGCCAGATCGTCGGGATCGACCACCTGCAGCCGCTCGTACATCGCGGCGGCATTCTTGTAGTCGTGCTGCTGATAGTAGCTGAATCCGAGCTCGCGCAGCCCGTCGCGCGAGCGTGGATACCTGGCCAACATCGCTTCCAGATCGGTAATCGCCCCGGCCACGTCGCCGGCATTCCGCTCGACCAGCGCGCGATAGTAAAGCGCCCGCGGATCGCCGGGGAGAAGGCTCAGCGCTTTGGCCAGATGCACCCTGGCGTCGTCGTAGCGCTCCCAGGGAATCTCGACCACCGCCATGTTGGTCCACGCATCGGCATAATCCGGGCGCAGGCCGGCGACCTTTTTGAAGGCATCGACAGCCGCCTGATACTGCTGCGCATCGAGCAGCCCGATACCGTAATTGTTCCAGCGCATCCACTCCGGGTTTTCGCCCTCGAGCGGCGGGGCCGCGTCATTCTCGCCGATGCGGATCGTCCGGCTCTCCGTAGCCATGTCGATCACCGGCTCGGGATAATGCTTCTCGGCCATGATGTAGTCGATGAAGTGCTGGTTGAAGCGCCGGTACTTCAGCGTTGCCGAGACAGTGACCGCGCCGGAAACGGTTTTCGGCATGCGGAAGCGGTAGCGCACCAGTTGCGAGCGGCCTGACTGGATCGTGTTGTTGTAGGCCAGCACGCGGTTATGCCAGATCTGGTGCAAGTCGTTCAACCCGCCCTTCCCGTTAATGAGCCGGTTGGTGAACGAGTGCGCCGAAGGATCGAGATTGCCGTCGGGCTCGAGATAGCCGCTCTGCGCCAGCACCTTGCCCTGCTCGTCCTTGACCGTGAAGTTTACCCAGCATTCGTAAAAGTCGCGCTGCTCGGGGATAAGCGAATGGCCGATGCCCTTGTTCTGGATGACGATGTCGGCGATGAGCGTCTGACCCGGCGTCACGTCGAACTTTGTCAGTCCCAGCGGCGCGGCCAGCAGCGATTCACTCGCCGAACTCTCGTCGGAGTCTTTTTCGAGCGCGAAGATGTCGACGTTCAGTACGCCTTTGCCATCGGCCCCGTTCTGCAGGAATTCGACCAGCTTTTTCGACTGCTCGTCGAATTTGTAGAACGCGGGGACCAGCGAATTGCCGCCCAGCCAGCGATGCGAGGCCAGCTTGCCGTCCTTGGCTCCGCTGTCTTCGGCGCCCGGCGGCAGCGGCTCGCCCGGCATATGGCAGGTCTGGCAGGTCGAGACGGCCGGCTTGCGATAGAACGGCAGCGGCGACTCCCTGCCGAAGCTCGAAGTCTGCCACTCGTCGTAAAGCGATATGGCGCGCAGCCACTTGTAGTCGTCCAGCTCGCGCGGAATGGCGGCCTTGTGGCACGCGGCGCAAAACTCCGGTGTGCGGTAGAGCGGCCGCATCACGGCTTTGGAATGCCGGTCGAGATGCGCCAGGATCTCGGCGTCGGAAACCGGCCGCGTGATCGGCGCGCCGTTCTCGTCCACCAGCACTGCCGGAACTCCCATCACGTAGCTGCCGGTTCCTGTGGTGTCGGTGGAAACGATCGAGTGGCACGTCGAGCAGGTGACGCCTTCGTCCTCGAACGGCCGTTTCTTCGGCATCCCCTGTGACAGGTCGCCCGAAAGAAGCGCGACGGGATTGTGGCAGCCTTCGCAGTGGCGCGAGTATTGCACGCCCTTCTCGTCAATGAGCATGTTGACGTTCTTGACGTACCACTGCGGGCGGAAGCTGTTGGAGTGCACCGACTGGCGCCACTCGTGGTACGCCTCCTGGTGGCAATGGCCGCAATATTGGGCCGTCGGGAAGCTCCGCGGGCTCAGGAACTGCCCGGTCGTGTCGGTCGCGTTCGAGGGATAGTAGGGCAGGTCCTTGCCGAAGGCGTAGTTGTATCGCGAAGCCACGGACTCGTGAAAGGGAGTCTCCGGGCCCTGGATCGCAACCGGGGTCCCGTACAGAGGAATATCGGCGGGATTGGCTGCCGGGGAGACCGAAGCACCTGCCGATGTACCCGAAGCCGGAGCGGTATGTGCAGCCGGATCGGTGGCGGCGCGCACCATCCACTTCGCCGAAAGCGCCAGCAACCCCAATGGCGCGACCAGCAGGCACCCGCGCAACGCTTTTTTGCACCCAATTGCGATCACGGTCCGGCGATCTCCGGGAAAAAACCTGCGCCGGCAGCGTGCTGCCAGGGAATCGCCGCCGGGACACATCTACGATACCGCGCGGCGACAACCTCTGTCTCCATCGAAAGGTCGATGGGCTGCAACGGCCCCGCAATGGCTATACCTCTTCGATACAGGCGCCAGGTGGCTCTCTCCTCAAGGAAAGGCACCTTCAGCAGCGCCTGGGGCTGGGTACAGTGATTGTGGAACCCCCTGGCGCTGTGCACTTCAGAGAGTGTCACAATGGCGCGCCAGCGCGTCGCGGCGTCAGGTTACTTTTCTCTCCAGATCAACGAAAGGAGCAGGGAATTCCATGAAATCAGCGTCAACTTCACTCGTTGTTGCGGCAATGTTCTTCATCGGCGGTCCGCTTTTCGCGCAGGAGGCGCAGCAGGTTGTTTATGTCCGGGGTACCGTGCACGCGGTCAGGGAAGGGGCCGCGGGGACCGTGGACAAATCGTCTCCGTCCGCGCTGAGGTTTCAGTCGGGGCAGGAGAGCTTCTCGGTCCCGTATGCAAATATCACGTCATTCCGATTTCACCAGGAGTCGCAATACCACCTGGGAGTCTTGCCGGCCATTGCCTTCGGGCTCTTCGTGCCCTGGGCAAGGCGGCACTTTGTCACCATTACCTGGACTGGCGAAAACAGCGTGCCGGAGGTGGTCACACTGGAAGGACCAAAATCCGCAACAGAAGGGCTCCTGGAGGTGATGCGCGCCCGCGCCAGCGAAGCCTGCAAACCGGGGCCGAGAGGCATCGAATCGCAAAGCTGCGGCACGCAATCGTTCGAATAGCGATTGGCCGGCGCGGCAGGTTCTTCGGTTTCTTCTGGCTTGCCGGGGAAGGGGGTGGTCCACAACGTGATATGGAAGCATTGCTATGGGAATCGAATCGTGACCTCCAGCACAGGTTCCTATCGCTTGGGGTTGTAAACTGTTAGCGTGAATGCGAAGGGATCTGTTTCCCCGCAATGACGTTAAGTCCTTACTTTTCACTTACCGTTCTCTTTGTCGCGGCGCTGGCCTTCGGGCTTACTCCGTTGGGACTGGCTTGGCTCTGGGGCCGTGCTTTTTCTCCCGCCAAACCCAACGCCACCAAAAACGCGATCTACGAGTGCGGCCTTGAGTCCAGGGGCGACGCCTGGATGCAGTTTCGCCCCGCCTATTATCTTTACGCCATCATTTTTCTCATCTTCGATGTGGAAGCGGTCTTTCTGTTGCCGTTTGCGGTGGTGTTTACCGGTCTGGGCTATGCAGCCTGCCTTTCCATGCTGGTTTTCGTGCTGCTGCTGGTGGAAGGCCTGGCGTGGGCCTGGGCCAAAGGGGTGCTGACGTGGGAATGACGAGAGTTCGCAGTTCACAGTTCGTAGTTCACAGCTGCGAATGCCGGCCTGACCGCGAACTGTGAACTGGGAACTGCGAACTGGAGCGAAGCGACCAATGGCCGTCGACGAAAAACTCAAGATCGAACTCGGCAAGCAGGGCGTCTTTGTCACCACCCTCCAGGAACTGTACAACTGGGGCCGGCGAAGCTCGATCTGGCCCATGCAGTTCGGCCTGGCCTGCTGCGCCATCGAGATGATCGCGACCACCATGGCCCGCTACGACATGGCACGCTTCGGCGCCGAGGTTTTTCGCCCCTCGCCGCGCCAGGCCGATCTGATGATCGTCTCCGGCACCGTGACCAAGAAGATGGCTCCGCAAGTGGTGCGCCTTTACAACCAGATGGCCGAACCCAAATACGTGATCGCCATGGGCGCCTGCGCCATCTCCGGCGGTCCGTTCAAGCAGGGCTACAACGTGCTGAAAGGGATTGACCGCTACATCCCGGTTGACGTGCACATCCCCGGCTGCCCGCCTCGTCCGGAAGCGCTGCTCCACGCGTTCATCACGCTGCAGAAGAAGATCGACGAGCAACACCTGACCGGCGAAGAGCGTCCGCCGCATCTCGACGGGGGAGCGCAAGGAGAATTTCCCGTTCCCGAGTATGGCGAGCATGATTTGGAACCGCCGTCGAATCCCGGAGTCTGGCCCGTGCCGATCACGATTCGATAAGCGAGCGCGTTCAGCGTCCGGCGTCCAGGGCCCCGGGGCAGGGAAAAGGGACTGGGGGACTGAGGGACTGAGGCACTTGGAAGAGATCAACAAACTGACAGCCGTCAGCTCTGAACTGCGAACTGTGAACCGTCAACTGCGAGCTCTGGACTCTGAACTGTGAACTGACATGAAGTCGATCGAAGAAATCAAATCCGCCATCGAAGCCGCTGTTTCCGGCGCGCGCGTCGGGATCGTCCCCAACGGCAGCCCTTCCGGCCAGCATTCCTTGCTTCTCGATCCGCAGCACGCCGTCGCTGTGGCAAAGTTTCTTCGCGACGACAAGGAACTGCAACTCGATTTTCTTTCCAATGCCACCGGAGTCGACTGGCTCGACAAGGAGATCACGGAGAAAGTCAAGGTTACGCGACCGGTGACGAAAACAGTCGATGGCGTGGACCAAACCATGGAAGAAACCGTCGAGGAGACGCGCAAGCACGTGCAGCCGGGCTATCTCGAGGCCGTCTATCACCTCTACTCCATGGCCAGGAAACACGGTCCGGTGATCCTGCGCATGCGCACGGGGAATCGGACCGATCAGGTCGAGCTGCCGTCGCTTACACCCGTCTGGCGCTCGGCCGAGTTCCAGGAGCGCGAGATCTTCGACCTCTTCGGCATCGTCTTCACTGGCCATCCCGACCTGCGCCGCATTCTGATGTGGGACAACTTCAAGGACCACCCCATGCGCCGCGACTACGTCGAACCGGACGACTTTGAGTACGAGCCGACGGCTCACGACGAAGTGCTGGCGCGCGCCGCAGCGCATCGCGCCGCCCGGCAGGGAAGCGCCGTCGCGGCCGCCGAAGCCAATGCCGGAGCCGAACGATGAGCAACGTCGGTCTCCAGGCCGAAGCCACCGCCGCGTCCGGGCGCGAGGAGGGCTGGAATCGCCCGCGCACGCTCACGCCCGAAGGCGAGCTGCTCGAAGTAGCGATGGGTCCGCACCATCCTTCCACCCACGGCGTCTTCCGCATGGACGTGGCCCTCGATGGCGAACGCGTTATCCGGCTCAAACCCGTCTTCGGCTACCTGCATCGCAATCACGAGAAGCTGGCCGAAGGCATGGCGTATCTCGCATCCATGCCCTTCACCGACCGCCTGGACTACATCTGTTCGCTCACCAACAACTGGGCTTACGCACTGGCGGTTGAGAAACTTGTCGGACAGGAGGTCCCCGAGCGCGCGCAATATCTTCGCGTCATCCTGGCCGAGCTCACGCGCATCGTGAACCATGCCTCCTCGGTAGGTTTTCTCATTCAGGAGATGGGCGCCAGCGGCACGCCGTTAATGTACGCCTTCCGCGAGCGCGAAAAGATCCTCGACCTGTTCGAGTCGCTCACTGGCGCGCGCATGATGT
The DNA here is from genome assembly GCA_030039035.1 of Acidobacteriaceae bacterium. GTDB lineage: Bacteria > Acidobacteriota > Terriglobia > Terriglobales > Acidobacteriaceae > Telmatobacter. The sequence continues at coordinate 9,262 of JASHQQ010000005.1, forward strand.
GCAATTACATGCGCTTCGGCGGCTGCCGCGTCGATGCATCCGCGGCATGGCTCGACGCGACGCGCAAGGTCGTCGCTGGTCTGCCGCGTTTTGCCGACGAGTTCGAAAATCTGCTGTGCACCAACGAGATTCTGATGGCCCGCTGTCAGGGCATCGGCATCCTGCGCCCGGAGCTTGCCGTCAACGCCGGCGTCACCGGCCCGCTGCTGCGTGCCAGCGGCGTGAACTACGACATTCGCAAGGTCGATCGCTACGGCATCTATGATCGTTTCAGATTCCGCGTGCCGCTGGGCGATCATTGGGATGTCTACGACCGCTTTATGGTCCGGCTGCTGGAGCTGCGGGAATCGATCGGGATTCTGGAGCAGGCGCTCAAGGAGATTCCCGCCGGACCGATCATGGATGCCAAAGCCAAGCTTCGCGGTTTCCGCCCCAAGGCAGGCGAGGCCTACGGCCGCATAGAGGCGCCCAAAGGAGAGCTTGGTTTCTACCTGATCAGCGACGGCGGGCCGAATCCGTATCGTTATCGTGTTCGCCCGCCCAGCCTTATCAATCTGACGATTCTGGAGGATATGTGCCTCGGCGAGCATCTCGCCGACGTGGTGCTGATTTTTGGCAGCGTGGATATCGTGCTGGGAGAGGTGGATCGGTGAGACAGTGAAAAGTGGTCAGGGGTCGGTAGTCAGTGAGCGACGAACTGTGAACGGAGAGTTTAGTTCTGTCCGAAAGTTGATGGATATGCAAGTCCAGATGACGTTTACGCTGACCTTTGCAGGTGCCCGAGCGGGTTACCGGCATTTTCTTAAGACGGTAAATGGCAGTGGAGAAGCTACGCAACTCGAAAGGAGGAATCGAATGAGAATCCGTCGACTCGCAGGAATGGCAGCGGCAGGTATTGTCCTTCTGGCAGGTGCCAGCGCACACGCCGCCGCCGCAGGAGCCACTTATTCCTTCGACTGCCCCAATTCGGGGTTCCAGAGCCTGGCGCTGGTTTCGTTCAACGCGCCGGCCTTTAAGCTCATCACGTCCTCGAGCGGAGGGACGACGGTGCTTCCGACTTTCACGATTGTCTTTCCGGCAAACCCTTACGCGCCACTCATGCTCAAAGATGTGCTTGAGAGCGCGTCCTATGATAGCTGCAAGCTGGCGGAGACTGTGATTGCGCCCTCAACCACCAGCGGCGGAAACGGCGCCACAGTGTATACATGGACCTTCAATAGGGTTCACCCGCTCGTTTTTACCGGGATCGGCACCAATAGCTCGAACGCGGATTCGGCGGGAGCAAATACCCCGACGGCGCTTATGCAAGCGGAGTTTGATTATCTCAGCGTTACCTTGACTCGCACGAATTAGCGCGGTACGGCGGCAGCGTGGAGCGCGCACGGGTCGATTTTGGGTGGAGGTGGGAGAGGTGGACCGATAGCAGTCGCGCCGGACCGCGTCGATGAAGATCGGCGACAAAGAATTTGAGCCCGGCGCGAAGCCGGCAGGAAGAGGACGGCCAATGCGAAGGATTCAGGCGATTCTGCTGCTAACTTTCATAACCTGCGCGCCGGCGGCGGTAGCTGAAGCGCCAACAAACTCTGCCAGCCTGGCTTGCACTCCTGCGAAAGGCCGTGTCTTTGGTCTGGGCCTTTCGTCGTACACCTTCTCCACCACGCAGCTCATCGATCCGAACACGGGCAGCCCTACGGGGAAGATCAGCTCATCGCTGAAATTTGAGACGCCGTTTGGGTCGATTTACAAGACTTTGCAGACGGCCGCCGCTGGCAACGAAGTAATTCCAAGCTGCACGTTGACGGTTAGGGCGCCGAGTACAGTTGATGGCATTCCACATTGGGTCATCTCGAACGCTGTGTTCACGAATCTCGACGTCGAGGGCGAAGAGGGCTCGGGTGACTTGACGAATATCGTGGGAACCCTGACCTTCACGTCAGTGGAGTTTGCCTGGCCATAATTGAGAATCGTGCAGTGCGGAGGGTATCGAATTGCTGGGTGAAGGACTATTGAAAGGCCTCGCGGAGACGGCGCGGAACTTTGCCGGCAGCTTCGTGTCGGAAGAGCGGCTGACCACCGTCCAATATCCCGAGGAACGCGTCGCGCCCATCGAGAACACGCGCGACTTTCCGTTCCTTGTTTACGACGGCGACGACTGGCACGCCGGCATGCGCTGCGTGGCCTGCCAGATCTGCGAGAAAGAATGCCCGCCCAAGTGCATCTACATCGAGAAGAGCAAGGACAAGAAGCCCGATTTTACGGGCAAACCGCAGATTTATCCCGCGCGCTTCGATATCGACATCTCCGTCTGCATGAGCTGCCAGATCTGCGTCGAAGTCTGTCCCTTCGAAGCCATCAAGATGGACACCGAGTTCGAGCTGAGCACGACGGACCGGTTCGGCGGCCTTCTTCTCGACAAGAAGCAGCTCTCACGGTCGAACGAGCATTACCACAAGATTCATCCCACCGAAGCCGCCGAGGTCGATGCGCGCCTGGCCGAGGAAAAAGCCAAAGCCGAGGCCAAGGCGAAGGCCGCCGCAGCCGCAAAGGCCGCGGCTCCGGTGGCGGCCCCGGCGAAACCCGCTGCGGAAGCCGGCAAGCCCGCTGCGGCGCCCAAACCCGAAGGGCCGGCCGCATCCCCTCAGAAGGCAGCGGAAAACAAACCCGAGTCCCCCGCAAAGGCAGAGCAGGGAGGTGCCTCCGGCTCATGATCGAGAAGCTCGACCAGGTCTTCATCCTGCTCCGCGACTGGCTGGTGCAATTTCTGCCGGCGGACTGGCAGGCCATCGCCGCGACGGTCCTGAACGTCATTGCCATCATCGCCGTCTTCCCCACTCTATTCGCGATTGTCACCGTAATGGAGCGCAAGGGACTGGGCCGCATGCAGAATCGCTTCGGCCCCAATCGCGTTGGACCGTTCGGCCTGTTTCAGCCCGTCGCCGACGGCATCAAGGCGCTCACCAAGGAAGACGTTGTTCCCCTTTGCGCCGACACCGTCGTCCATTTCCTCGCGCCGCTGGTGCTGGTTGTCGCTGTCTTCATGGGATTCTCCGTGCTGCCCATGGGCCGCAACATGGTGCTCGCTGACATGGACGCCGGCCTGCTCTTCTTTTTCGCCATGGGCGCCTCGACCGAGCTATCGGTCTTCATGGCCGGCTGGTCGAGCCGCAACAAGTACTCGCTGCTCGGCGCCATGCGCGCCGTAGCGCAGATGATCAGCTACGAAGTGCCGCTGCTGATGTCGAGCCTGGCCGCGGTCATGACGGCCGGCTCGCTGTCGCTGTCCCGGATCGTCGACGCGCAGAACCGCTACACCTTCGGCCTTCCGCACTGGTATGTCTTCACGCCGTGGGGCTTTGCCGGGCTCGTTCTTTTCTCGATCGCCGCCATGGCCGAGACCAACCGCTCGCCCTTCGATCTGCCCGAAGGCGAATCGGAGATCGTCGCCGGCTACTTCACCGAGTACTCCGGCTTCAAGTTCGCACTCTTCTTTCTCGGCGAATATGTCGGCATGTTTTCCATCGCCGGCCTCGGCGCTACGCTCTTTCTCGGCGGATGGTCCGCGCCGCTGGCCATTCTGAAATGGGTTCCCTCCTGGATCTGGTTTTTCGGCAAACTGATGGTCGCCATGTGCCTCTTCATCTGGATTCGCGGCACTATGCCGCGCCTGCGCCAGGACCAGCTCATGAACTTCGCCTGGAAGTTCGTGATTCCCATGACGCTGGTGAATCTTCTTGTGGCGGCGTTGTGGCGATTTATTGGGCCGGGCTGGACGCGCTGGGTGGTCTGCTGGGCGATTCTCATCGGCGTTTACGTCCTGATGGGCGAGACGATCCTGCGCAAACGCCATCTCGGCCCAAGGAGCTATCGCTATGCCGAGTAGCTCGGTTCGATCCTTGATTGATTTGGGTGCCCCAGGTCCCTGTCCTGGGGCCTGGGAAGGGACAGGATTCCGGGAGGGTACAGGCTTCAGCCCGTACATTCATGCAAGCCAGTTTGAAGGGGTTTCAGCGGTCGAGGCAAGGGTGGCAGCACAATGACCCCGGTTTTCTGTATCGTTGCCCTGTTCACCCTCGCCGGAGGCCTCGCCGCCGTCACGCTCAAGAACACCGTGCACTGCGCTCTGGCACTCACGGTCGCCCTCGCCGGCCTCGCTCTCTTTTTCCTCCGGCTCGATGCCCAGTTCGTGGGCTTTGCGCAGATTCTCATCTATATCGGCGCAGTAGCTATCCTCGTCGTCTTCGCCATTCTGCTCACGCGCAGTTCCGAACCGGAAGCTTCCGGCGGAATCGTAAGCAGCCGTTGGCTCGCCGGCGTTATCATTGCCGCCGCGGTCTTCGCGGTACTCGGATGGGCCATCCTGCGCAGCGCGCCGGCATTGGCTCATGAGTCTGCCGCCCCGGCCGTCACCGTTCACCAGATCGGCACGGCGCTCATGGGCCGCTACGTTCTTCCGCTCGAGATCGTCGCCCTGCTGCTCACCTCCGCGCTCATCGGCGCCGTCATAGTGGCCATGCACGAGAATGGAAGTGCGAAATGAATCCGCTTCCCGGCTATCTTCTCGTAGCCGCGCTGCTCTTCGCCATCGGCCTTGCCGGCGCTCTTACGCGTCGCAACGCCATCCTCGTGCTCATCGGCATTGAGCTCATGCTGAACGCGGCTAACCTCAACCTGATCGCCTTCTGGCGCTACGGACCGCATCCCGAAGCCCTCACCGGATTCCTGTTCGCCATCTTCTCCATCGCTGTGGCTGCCGCAGAAGCCGCTGTCGGCCTCGGCCTCGTCATCTCCATCCATCGCCACTTGCGAACCACCGACATCGACGCGATGAACCGGATGAAAGGGTGAGCGGCTGATGCAAGACGAGATGTTGCTCATCGCACCACAAGCAGCCAGCGCCATCGCGCAGTGGCTCTGGCTCATTCCCGTCGCGCCTATCGTCGCCTCCGGCATCGCTGCCCTCCTCAAGCAGCCGCGCCGCCAACTCGCCTCAAGTCTCGCCATCGGCTCGCTCAGCCTGTCGCTGTTTCTCTCGCTCATCGCCTTCGGCCACATTGTCGCCGCGTGGGCCGCCAACGCGCCCACGCGCGAAGTTGTCAACTTCACCTGGATCGAAGTCGGCTCGCAGTCCGTCGATCTCGGCTGGGTCCTCGATCCGCTCTCGGCCATCATGCTGGTGATGGTGAGCTTCGTGGGCCTGCTCATCTTCATCTACTCCATCGGCTACATGGAGCACGATGAAAACTTCACGCGCTTCTTCTGCTTCCTGTCGCTCTTCGCAGGCGCCATGCTCGGCGTGGTCATCGCCAACAGCCTGCTGCTGCTTTTCATGTGCTGGGAGATCGTCGGTCTCACGTCCTATCTGTTGATCGGTTTCTGGTATCACAAACCGTCGGCTGCCGCAGCCGCAAGAAAAGCGTTCGTCACCACGCGCGTCGGCGATATCTTCTTTCTTCTTGGAATGGTCTGGCTCTTCGCGCAAACCGGCACGCTGCTCTTCTACAACGACGGCGAGGGCTCGCTCGAGTCCGGCGCGCTCGCCAACCTCCTGGCTCATCCCGCAGCCCTCGGCCTCACTGCCGCCGGCGCCATCGGCCTGCTCATCTTCTGCGGAGCCGTGGGCAAGAGCGGACAATTGCCGCTGCACGTCTGGCTGCCCGACGCCATGGAGGGTCCCACGCCCGTCTCCGCGCTCATCCACGCGGCAACCATGGTCGCCGCCGGCGTCTATCTCATAGCGCGCGTGTATCCGCTCATGCAGGCCGGGGCAGTCTTCCACGGGCTGGCGCCCGGCAGCACGCCGGCGCTTGCTGTCGTTACATGGGTCGGCGCCATCACCGCCATCTTCGCTGCGCTGATCGCCATCGCGCAGGACGACATCAAGCGCATACTCGCCTACTCCACCGTCTCGCAGCTCGGCTACATGATGGCCGGTCTCGGCATGGGCGGTGTCGCCGTGGGCATGTTTCACCTGATCACCCACGCGTTCTTCAAAGCATTGCTGTTCCTTGGCGCAGGCTCCGTCATTCACGGCACGCACGAGGAGCAGGACATCCGACGCATGGGCGGCCTCAAGGCTGACATGCCGGTCACCTTCGCGACCTATACCATCGGCATGCTTGCGCTCTGCGGCTTCCCGCTTCTTTTCTCCGGTTTCTGGTCGAAAGACGGAATTCTCGAGGCAGCAAAGCACTGGTCCGTGACACGAACGCCGTTCTATCTGCTGGTCTTCGGCGCGCTGCTTACCGCCTTCTACATGACCCGTCAGGTCGCCTACGTCTTCTTCGGTTACTGGCGCGGCCGCAGGCAGGCGCACGAGAGCCCTCGTGTGATGACGAGGCCTCTGATGATCCTCGCGTTTTTTTCGATCCTGCTCGGCTTCATCGGCACACCGGCCTGGCCCTGGTTCCAGAAGTTCTTGTCCAGCCCCGCCGCCGGTGCCGAGATGCGCGGCTTTCACGAGCCCGGCTTGCTGCTGCTCATGACCACATCGAGCATCGTGGTGCTGGCCGGAATTGTCCTCGGTGCATGGATCTATGGCTGGCGTTCGCCCAGCCCCGACGAACCGGACGTGCTGGAACAGTCCGCGCGCCCCATCTGGCGAGTGCTGCGAGGAAAATTCTTCGTCGATGAATTTTACGGCGCAACCGTGATCGCCTTCTTCTGGTGGTGGGGACGCGTCGCCGACTGGCTCGATCGCCGCATCTGGGGCGGCGCTGTGGCTGCCGTGACCTGGATGTTCGCTGCATGGGCTCGCCTGAACCGCTTTCTCGACACCAACTGGGTCGATGGCGCCTTCGACAAAGGCTGCGACGAGCTCTCCTCGGGCGGCGGCTTGCTTTCTCGCGTGCAGACCGGCCGCGTGCAAACCTATCTGCGGCTCCTGGCTCTGGGAGTGATCCTGCTCGCTGTCATCCTTCTTTGGAGCAGCCGCGCATGAACGGATTCCCCATCCTCACCGCGATCATCCTGGTCCCCATCGCGGGAGCGGCGGTCGCGCTCTTCGCGGGCAAGCACGCGCGCGGCGTGGCCCTTCTGACCGCACTCATTGGCCTCGTTCTTTCTCTCGTTGTCTGGATGCATCTGCCCGCCGACGGATCGATCGGCATGGTGGAACGCGCCGCGTGGGCGCCGTCGCTGAGCATCGAATACCACCTCGGCGCCGACGGCTTGGGCGGCCTCATGTTGGTTCTCTCAGCCATCGTCACACTCATGTCGGTCGACGCGGCTCATCGCGTTCATCGCCAACCGGGGCTCTACTTCGCGCTTGTGCTGCTGCTGGAAGCCGGCCTCTTCGGCTCGTTCACCGCGCTCAATTTCTTCCATTGGTTCCTCTTCTGGGAGCTGAGCCTCATCCCCGCTTTCTTCCTTATCAAGCTGTGGGGGGGCGCCAGGCGCGGCGCGGCGGCCACACAGTTCTTCGTCTACACCATGGCGGGCAGCGTGGCGCTGCTCGTCTGTTTCCTCGCCCTCTTTGTGGCCACGCACAGCATGGACTTCGGCAACCTCGCCTGGCTCGCATCGACCGGCGCCCTCGCAGCCATGGTGAATGCCCATCTTGGCCACGTCATGATGTGGCTCGCCGTCGGCGTGCTCGCCGGCTTCGCGGTCAAGGTTCCGCTCATGCCGCTGCACACCTGGCTGCCTGCGGCTTACGCTGAAGCGCCGTCGCCGGTCACTATGCTGCTCACCGGCGGCATGTCGAAGATGGGCGTCTACGGCCTGCTGCGCATCGCCGTGCCCATCTTCGCGCCGCAGATCGCCTCCATGCGCACACCGCTGCTCGTGCTGGCAGTGATCACCGTCGTGATGGGCGCATGGGCCGCCGCGGCGCAGCGCGATCTGAAGCGCGTCTTCGCGTACTCCTCGGTAAATCATCTCGGCTATTGCCTGCTCGGCATCTTCGCCCTTGCCGTCCCCGCCGCCGGCGCAGGCGCCGCAAGCCAGGCCGCCGCGCTCAATGGCGTCATCCTGCAGATGTTCAATCACGGCCTGACCGCTGCCGCCATCTTCTGGTTCATCGCCATGATCCAGGAGCGCTCGGGCGGCGAGCGCTGGATCGACGACTTCGGCGGCCTGCGCAAACCTGCTCCGGTGCTTTGCGGCCTGATGGGCATCGCGCTTTTCTCGTCGCTCGGCCTGCCTGGACTGAACGGCTTTGTCGGCGAGTTCCTCATCTTCCGCGGCGTCTTCCCGCTCTCGTGGATCTCAGCCACGTTTTCCGTGCTTGGCCTGCTGGTCACGGCGGTCGTTATCCTCACCGTGATTCTTAAGGTCTTCAACGGCCCGCTCAACGAGAAATGGGCGAGCTTCCCCGACCTGCACCATGGCGAGCGGCTGGCGCTCGTGCCCGTCATCGGCTTGATGATCCTGCTCGGCCTTGTGCCGCAACTGATTGTGAACACCGTGAACCCCACCGTCGAAGCCCTGCTGGCGAACTGGAGATTCTAGATGCTCGCGTGGACGATCTATCTCTCCTTTGCCGGCGCTGCCATCGAGGCACTCCTACTGCGCCGCAACGCCGCGCTGGCACGATGGTTCGCGCTCGCCGTCGCCGCTGCGGGACTGGCTCTCGGAATCGCGGGCTTCGCGGCAGGCGCGGGTCGCGGCCGCGTCACCATCGTCGACGTCCCTTGGGTCGCGTCGATGGGCATCCGCTACACGCTGGCGGCCGACGGCATCAGCCTCGTCCTCGTTCTGCTCACCGGCATTGCAGCCGTGGCCGGCGTGCTCTTCAGTTGGAATGTCGAGGTCCGCACCAACCAGTTCTTCGCCTTCTATCTCGCGCTCATCGGCGGCGTCTACGGCGTATTTTTGAGCTTCGACTTCTTCCTGCTCTTCGTCTTCTACGAGATCGCCATCGTTCCCAAGTACTTCCTCATCGCCATCTGGGGCTCAACGCGCCGCGAATACGGCGCCATGAAGCTTGCGCTCTACAGCTTTGCCGGCTCGGCGATGGTGCTCATCGGCCTGCTCGCGGCTTACGCCACCGCGGGCAGCCACTCTACCGGCCTCGTCGATCTCGCCCATGCCGGCCTGCCGGTCAGCTTCCAGATGTGGGTCTTTCCGCTGGTTTTTATCGGCTTTGCCATCCTCGCCGGCATGTGGCCGCTGCACACCTGGGCGCCTACAGGCCACGTCGCCGCGCCCACGGCCGCCTCCATGCTGCTCGCCGGAGTGGTCATGAAACTCGGCGCTTACGGCTGCCTGCGCGTCGCCATCGGCGTCTTCCCCCACGGCCTCGATCCCTGGGGGTTCAGCTTCCTCGGCCTCGGCTCCTGGCGCGATGTCTTCGCGCTGCTGGCCGTCATCGGCATCGTCTACGGCGCGCTCGTTGCCCTGGCGCAGACCGACTTCAAATTCGTCATCGGCTACTCCAGCGTGAGCCACATGGGTTTCGTCCTTCTTGGCCTCGTCACGCTCACACAGATCGGCATGACCGGCGCGGTGCTGCAGATGTTCTCCCATGGCGTTATCGCCGGCCTGCTCTTCGCCATCGTCGGCCGCATCGTCTACGACCGCACGCATACGCGCCAGTTCGCCGACCTCGAACACATGCATTTGTCCAGACGGTTGCCCTTCGCCGCATGGGCCTTTGTCGTCGCCGGCATGGCGTCGAT
>JASHQQ010000062.1 GCA_030039035.1 Acidobacteriaceae bacterium
TGTCACTTCGCAGGTGCACGTGAATAGCGGATCACCTCGACGCGGGACGTAGCGATCAGGCCTTCTTCCACCATGGCATCCAAGTGTGGTATCAGCTTGTTAATCTGTTCTTCGGTGTCGATGATGCTCACCATGATGGGAGCGTCTTTCGAAAACTTCCAATGACTCGCATGATGAATTCTTGTGCTCGTCCCGTAACCTTCAATCCCGCGGTAGACGGTTGCGCCCGCCATTCCCAACTCCTGGCACTTGGCCACAATCGCTTCATGCAGCGGCTTTCCCTGCCATTTGTCGCCTTCTCCAAAATGGATACGCAGCATCCTGGCCTCAAACTGATCTTTCATGGCCTTTGCTTTCCTTGCGCGGGTGTATTGGGAGAAGAAGAAACTGCTTCCGCCTGGTCGAGCCCTTCTGCGCGATAGGCGTATTTAATGATGTCGACATTGGAGAGAACGACCAGGCCCTCTTCTACCATCTGCTCGACGATCGGCATGAACGCCTGGAGCTTCTCCTCCGTATCGATCGCCGAGAGCATGATCGAGCAATCGTGAGAGAGATGAAGCGCTCTGTCCTTGTGAAGCCGGCGGTGCGCTCCGTAGCCCAGAATGCCCCGATATACGGTGACGCCAGCAATATCATTGGCGCGCATGGCTTCCACAAGGGCTGTATGGAGCGGCTTGTCTTTCCAGCGGTCCGCTTCACCAATGTAGATGCGCATCATCTTGGCCTTGCCTTCGATCTTGAGATGTTCCGAGGGCGTCGGTCTTCTTGCCCTGGTCAGCTGCGCAGGCTTCGCGACGGTTGTTTCCTGCACCTCGATCATGCCCGACCCTGCGAGTTCCTCCAGCTTGCCGAGAATCTCATTCACCTTTTCGGGCGCCTCGATAAACTCGACTTTGAGCGGCATGCGGTCTGATATCTCGACAATGCTCGCCGAATGCATGTGGTGATCTGCGCCGAAACCGGCGACGCCTTTTAGGACTGTGGCTCCGGACACGCCACGGTAGAAAAGAAAGTCAAGAATGCTCGAATACACCGGAACTCCGCGATGCTTCGAGCCCTCGCTGACGTAGATTGAAACCTTAAGCGCTTTTCCCGCCTTCAACATCTACCCTCCCTCATGCTCTTAATCCGCGCTGCGAAACCAGAAACTCTGCTGCCCGTCCAAGTGCGCCCCACCCTGCACGATCAGGGCTGGGATCATTCCGCAATTGGACCAGTTCGTCTTTCAGTTGTTCCCGATAATTCCGGATGATTGTGTCGATCCGTGCGGTGAGAGTCAGCGGCACTTTTTGACGCAGCTTGACGGCGTGGGGGATGCAAAAGACTGCCTCCATCCGCAGCCATCTCACGACATCCGGCTTTCCCAGCAAAGTAACTAGCTCGCGAATCCGCCGGTCCTCCTCGTCAATCACCTTGCGGCAAACATCGCAGTCAGGCCGTTTGCCCGTCATCGAGCCATTTTCGTTGACCATATTCAGAAAGACTTCGGCAGCAGCCTGCGCGTCTTGCACCGCAGCCACGCCCCAGGCGTGAAAATTGCAGAGGCTATGGATCTCCTCGGCCGAATCCCCCTGCAAATGGATTGTCTGGAAATCCTTCAAGAGGCGGCAGAATGGACATCCAGGCTCGTGCAGGAGTTTTTCGATCGATTCATGAAGTACGATGAGCCGATGTGCCCTCACGATATTCCCTCCGCGATGATAGAGCCGCACCAAACTGCTGCAAGTCCGAGAACAAGACTCATAAGAGCATAGAAAGCGGCGAGGGCAAACGCGCCTGTGCGCAGAGTAGAGAGGGTCTCCCACTCATAGGTGGAAAAGGTGCTATAGGCACCAATGAACCCTACGGGGATCAAAAAACGCCAAGCAGGATTCAAGTCGGCGCGCTTGCCAAGGAAAGTCAAAGCAAAACCGATGATGATGCACGCCGTGACGTTGATAACGAATGTTCCGTAGGGGAACTTCGTTCCGAAGCGCCCGGAGATCGTAGATCCGACCCAGTAGCGGGCGATGGACCCAAGCGAACCACCCAACGCAATGAAGAAGTATTTCTGCAAAATCGCGTCTCCTTATTTCGTCATGCATTCCTTGCCTTGGAATGTTCCTCAGAATCCCACCTCAGCAGCCGTGCCAGATCGTGAGCCTGCTCCGCCGATGCCTCGGCCCCGCCGGACAGCCCACGAATGCGATTGAGCTGCGCGCGATAAGCATCTGCAAACGAATTGACAAATGCCTCCATTTTTCTGCTCGTTTGCTCCGTCCATAGATCGAGTGCGCGCTTGTACCGATGCAGCTCCTCCTTGAGTACAGGACCGAGGTGTTCCCGTAGATTGCTCCGCACCAGTGCTCGGACAGCGGTCCTTCCAAGCCAACTCCAACGAGCAGCGGATATTTTCACGGGAATGACCTCGATCTCAAAGCGCGGCACTTCCCTCAGCAACAGTTCTGCATCCTCGTTCGAAGGTATGTCGGAACGAGACATCGCCTCGGCGATCTCCTTCAAGGTCCCGGCTGCCCCTATGATGCTCTTTCGCGTTCTGACAAGCGCCCCATCGACTCGCCGCTGCACCGCATCGTGCGTCCACTCGGAAATCTCAAGCGGAGCGAAGTTCCTTTTTTCGCCTGCGCAAATGCGCGCCGTGACCTTCTCGGTAAGCTCCGCTAAGATGATCTCCGGGCGCTCTCCCAACTCAAGAAATGCTTGATCGAGCATCGTTCGCTGCTCACCGATTTCTCCATTGATCCGGCGCAACTTGACTTCAATCTCCGAAGCATCGATTGCGCTGGCAGGCTCTCTCCCTCTCTTCTCGCGATTGAGTGAGGTTTCAAGCGCCGCGATCACCGAATCACGCAGCGCCCCGATCTTTCTTGCGACCGATGCTTCGCGCAGACTTCGGGCCTGCTCAAACCGGGGATACAACTCCCGTTCAAAGAACAGATCGAGAAGGAGAGAGTACTTTGGAAAGGAACTCACAGGATGGATTTCGGTGTTGATCCCGAGTTCGTGTTTCAACTGCGTTTGAATATACTCGGTGACCCGGTGAAGATCTCCTTCCTGCAACAGGTCCGCTTTGCTCAACAGCACAATCGACGGAATGCCGCCTTCGTAGAGCAAGCGAAGCGTCCCAATGTCTTCATCATTGAGAGACACGCCGGCGTCGATCAGCAGGAGTGCCAGGTCGCAGGCGGGCAAGTAGGCCAGGGTCTCCGCTGCGCCGCGCCGTGCAAGCGAGCCGAGACCAGGTGTATCGACCAAAAGGATGCCCTTTTTGAGGCGTGGCGACGGAACTTCAGCCATCGCGCGGACAACGCTGCGGACGTTGCCGGGATTGCCTTGCTCGCTCACAAGTTGCTTGAACTCTTCAAGGGAAACCTCTTCCGCGCGCCCGTTGGCAAAGGTGACTTCCGCCCGCAGCGCGTTTCCATAGCGCAACTTCGTTGGCACCGCCGTGATCGGATTGACGCCGACTGGAAGGACGTGTGTGTCCAGAAGCGCATTCAGGAGCGAAGACTTCCCACTGCTCACCCGGCCGAAGAATGCTACTTCGAGGTTGTTGTCTTCCAGGCGGTGGGCGAGGGAGGCGACGCGTGCCCGGAACTCGACCAAGCCGTGCCGGGTGATGATCTCTTCGAGAGAACGCAACAGACCCACGTCATGGCCGGTTTGCTCCAGTTCTTCCAGGCGAGACTGAAGGTTCGTTCCGAATTCCTGGCGAATGTACCGCTGCATGCTTGTGACAACGGATCGGAGCTCGTGAACAATGCCGTTCAGCTCATCCATTGCATCGTCCGGAACCGTCCCTGAGCCTCGCATGTACTTGGGTTTGAGTTCTTCAACGGCGATGTCGATGAACTCAAGGTGAGTCAGCACGGAACGAGTGGCTGGAATCTCCGGGGGTTCGGGCTTCATCTGCTGCCACGCGAGCGTGCGCAAAAGCTGCTCGCGAACACGGCGAATGTGATCCTCGAGCACGCGCGTTTGCGCAGGGGTTATGTCTATGACATGGCGCGCGAAGGGAGATGGGGAAGCCGTCTCGTGGAGTACCTGTTCTATCTCCGCGAGCAATTTGTCAATATAGGAGCAGGTGATATACAGGCGTCGCTGCTGATTCGCGTTGAGCTCGCCTCGGTTTCGGGTTTCGGGCGCCTCTGGTCCAATTTCGGGCATGACTCCTCCAAGTTTTTGCGCTTCGAGGAGTCATTTGCCCAAGCGAGCAGTTCCGGTGGACTCCAACACCGCATTCGACTTGCTAGGCCTTCACGGGCCTCTTCCAGCGTTCGAAGATGCTGGCACCCGCATAGCGGGCTTTGGGTCCCAATTCGCGCTCGATTTCAAGTAGCCGGTTGTATTTTGCGATTCTTTCACCCCGACATGCAGACCCTGTCTTGATTTGACCCATGCCCGCCGCAACCGCGAGATCGGCAATGCTTGTGTCGTCCGTCTCTCCCGAGCGATGCGAAACTACCGCGCCGTAGCCGTTCGCCCGCGCCATTTGAATGCAGTCAAGGGTTTCGGTGACGGTCCCGATCTGGTTGAGCTTGATGAGAATCGCGTTCGCGATACCATTTTTTATTCCTTCGCGAAAGATCTCTGGATTTGTAACAAAGTTGTCGTCGCCTACAAGCTGGATTTGATTCCCCAGCTCTTTGGTAATCGATTGCCAGCCCTGATGATCGTCTTCGGCCATTCCGTCTTCGAGCGACCAAATCTCCGGATACTTTTTTAGCCAGCTCTTCCAGAGTGCGATCATCTCAGCCGGAGCTTTTTTGCTCTTGTCTGATTTGGCGAAGACATAACTGCCCTCATCGAAGAACTCGCTGGCAGCTGGATCGAGCATGATGACTATGTCCTTTCCGGGTTTGTAGCCTGCCTTTTGTATGGCCTCAAGAATTAACTCGACAGGCTCTTCGTTGGACTTCAATTGAGGAGCGAACCCACCTTCATCACCGACACCCGTACCGTAACCCCTCTTGTGGAGCACGGTTTGAAGAGCATGGAAGACCTCAGCGGATGCGCGTAGTGCCTCGCGGAATGACGGGAGGCCCACAGGAGAGATCATGAATTCCTGAAAATCGACGTTGCTGTCGGCGTGCTTGCCACCGTTCAGTACGTTGAGGCCGGGAGTGGGCAGGAGATTGGCAGGCTTGTCGACAAGTGTTGCGTAAAGCGGCCGCCCATGATCTTTGGCCGCCGCATGAGCGACCGCCAAAGAAACACCGAGAATTGCATTCGCTCCGAGGCGGCCCTTGTTGGATGTCCCGTCAAGCGCGCAAAGTGTTTTGTCGAGCCCCTTCTGGTCGTTGGCATCAAAACCGCAGAGAGCGCTCTGAATTGCACCCTCTACGTGTCTTTTCGCTTTCAGCACACCCTTGCCACCATAGCGGGACCTGTCGCCATCACGAAGTTCAACTGCTTCGCGTCTGCCAGTTGAAGCCCCGGACGGCACCTTTGCAGTTGCTGCAATTCCGTTCGACAACGTCGCAGTGACGGCAAGCGTAGGATTGCCGCGCGAGTCCAGAATTTCAAGCGCTTCGAGTCTTGCAATTTCAGACATAATGAATCCGCTTTCCCGGCCCTAGGGCCGATTATTGTGAAGACACTTATGCTCAGACGAACGAAATAACGCATTCCGGGGCCGCAGTTGCGCATCGCCCCGTGTTCTCGTTCAATGGATCTGCGATGTTCATTGCCAATGTCATTCCTCTTCAGTGGACAATCATCACCGGACAACGCGCGTACTTGAGAACCCGTTCTGTGTTCGATCCAAGCATCCAACGATGAAGAATGGCGTGGCTACGCTTACCCATCACGATCACGCTGGCCCGCATCTTGTCTGCCACGCGAAGGATCTGCTCCGCGGGGCGTCCGACGGCAATTTCCGTCTCAAGTTCAATTTCTTTTTCCTTGGCACGATCACGCATTGGCACAAAGCTGTGCTCAAAGCGTTCACTCTCGTCATCGAGTACGGTGTGAAACTCTGCACTTTCGGCTGGCTCGGGCGGACGGATCACGGACAGCACGAGCAGCTTGGCTTTTGCATCGCCGGCCATTGAAAAAGCAACATTCAAAGCGTGCTCCGCGTGGGGCGACCCATCAAACGCCACCAGGATTCTCTGAAACCCAACAAACACTGGGCTTCCCATTGTTCCCACCTAAGCCTTTTGCGCTGTGCCCGCTCCCGTATCGACAAGCAACGTAATCCGCTGCGTCTCACACAGGAGCCCATCGGTGGCAAATTCGGCACCGCTCACCCCTTGGGCGGCCGAACACACGACAGATTCCGAGATTGCGGTTGGGACCTTAAAGCGGATCGCGAGCAGCGTAGCAATCACCGACAATCTCACACACAAAGCCAAGAGGACCTCTGGATTCAACGTGGATCCAGTCTCCGACAGTTTTGATTGTTCAGGGATCGCTGCCGGGACATGACTCCAAGACAGGATTCCCTGTCAGGAGTCATCATCTGTCCGGCCTATTGGAGGACAGCGGTTAAAGGTGAACTCCGTCACCTCTACGATGAGAAAATCGTAGGATCTTCGATGCGCTGATGTCAAGTGATCACCGATACATCAGCTGCTGTATCGATCCAGAACAAATGGAGGAGTACCGCTACGTCTCGCAGCACCCCGGGATTCAGAGCAGCGACGAGTCGGGTCTTCCCGAAGCTGCGCACGCTCACTCTATACGCATGTCTTTCTGGCAAGGTTACGTTTGCGCGCGCTGACGCGTGTGCCAAAGAAGATCTGCAATTGTCATACCGGTAAACTCGGAAGAACAAGGAACACGACATGGCCATGCAGGCGGTTCTCACGGACGGTGGCCGGATGGTCGCCGTCTGCCGGAAAAGCAAACCGAGCGGTGGCGGAACCGCCACCAACGGTTGCATGCGGAAATTCCTCGCGGCATAGACCGCAGGCATTGTGAAGATTGGGGCGCGGCACGATGACGATCATTCAAGAGGACATTCTCGAAGAGTTTTATTCGAAGCTGACGAAAGCCGAGGGTTTCGACAAACTGCGCGTCGATCAGCTGCGCGCCCTCTTTAGGGGAAAGAAAAAGCCGAAGGCGCCCGACGTCATCAAGGCGCTCTCCGAAGATACGAAGGAGAGCCAGACGTGATCCAGATCGAATCGATTCACATTCAGGAATTCCGGGGCATTCGCGGTCTGACGCTGACGATGAAGCGATCCCACCGATCTCCGTTGCGCCTGCGGCGCGTTTCGCCTCAATCTCCGCGAGAAGTAAGAGCCGAGGCGGGCGAACGTTCTGATTTAATCGGTCTCTACCAAACCGTCTTTCGAGTTGCTTGCCCACGAGCGTTTATCCCATGGCGATCTTGGAACGAAAACGCCAGAAAGCCTGTGGGGGAAATTGTGGGGACTCTTGATGAAAAACAGCAGTAAGAGACGGTAAATTGGAGCCTTCTGGAAGAGTTCGAATCGTCCACAAATGGTTTCATAGCAGTAGCTTACAGAAATCCAAAGGAAGCAGGGGAAGAATCAACGAGAACGCTTGGGGTGCGAGGGGTCGGCAGTTCAAATCTGCCCGTCCCGACCATTTATTTTCAATAGCCTACGAAATCCTATGACTCGGCGAGCGATGTGGCCACGGTGACCTGTCCGAACGGGGTCGAGTCGCATTTCACCAGCGATGCCCTCAACCGGGTCCCGGAGCTGGTTTCCTCGGTCTGGGGATACATCTGCTTGGGCGGGTGGCCCCGGTCCGGGTGTGAGTTCCACCCCAAAA
>JASHQQ010000384.1 GCA_030039035.1 Acidobacteriaceae bacterium
GATTCTGGCGCAGCCCGTCGAGCGGCACCTGGTGCGCGCGCCAGGTGTTCTCCACCGGCTTGCCGTCGACGAACTTCGGCCCCGTCCAGCCTTTCGGCGTACGCAGAATCAGCATCGGCCACGCCGGCCGCTCCGTCGCACCCTCCTGGCGCGCGGCTTTCTGGATCGCCGCAATGCGATCGAATATCGTGTCGAAGATCGCCGCCGCGCGCTGGTGCATCTCCAGCGGCTCGTCGCCCTCCAGCGTGAACGGCTCGTACCCGTAGCCGCGCATCAGCTCTTCCAGCTCGGCATGCGGAATGCGCGCCAGCACCGTGGGGTTGGCGATCTTGTACCCGTTCAGGTGCAGGATGGGCAGCACCGCGCCGTCGGTCGCCGGGTTGAGGAACTTGTTCGAGTGCCAGCTCGTCGCCAGCGGCCCGGTCTCGGCCTCGCCGTCGCCGATCACGCACGCCACAATCAGGTCCGGATTGTCGAGCGCCGCGCCATAGGCATGCACCAGCGAGTAGCCCAGCTCGCCGCCTTCGTGAATCGAACCCGGCGTCTCCGGCGCCACGTGGCTGGGAATGCCATACGGCCAACTGAACTGCCGGAAGAGCCGCTTGATGCCGTCGGCATTCTGCTCCACGGGCGGATAGATTTCGGTGTACGAGCCCTCGAGATAGGTATTCGCCACCAGTCCCGGACCGCCGTGCCCGGGCCCGATGATGTACATCATGTTCAGGTTCCGCTCCCGGATCAGCCGGTTCCAGTGCACATAAAGAAAATTCAGTCCGGGCGTCGTGCCCCAATGTCCAAGCAGCCGCGGCTTCACATCCTCGAGCGTGAGCGGCCGCCGCAGCAGCGGATTGTCTTTCAGATAGATCTGGCCGACAGAGAGATAATTGGCGGCCCGCCAGTAGGCGTCGATCTTCGCCAACTGTTCCGGGGTGAGCGGATCCTTGCCGGCCGGCTCGGCTATGCGTGGCCGGGCGGCTTCCAAAGTCGTCGATTCACTCATGCAGCACCTCGCGAGGGGAAGTTTGCGTCCCATCCTGAGCCTAGCAGCCGGGCACGCGGCTCCGGGTGATTCCGGTCACACCGCGCGAATGCCCGATTTCCCGCAATGACATGTGACCCTGCCCACTGCGCCAGACTGGCATTTCTGTATCCTTGCGGCATCGAACCGGGAGCGCCGCGCATCGACAGCGCATGACCCACCGCATTCGGTTGGATTGCATCGCGCTTCGGCTCCGTAAGGCAGCCCGACGGTTGCCCGTCGCCGCAGCCCCGGGAGCCACGCGGGTCGCCGCGGCGAGCCACTATGAAGGATGCCCCAAACGGAGAACTGGTACATTGGGACCGCGCGAGGCAGCTTCCCGGCAGGGAATTGGCTTGTCGCAATTCCTGAGCGACTGTATCCCGAAGCGGCTGCACCTGAGTCGCCGCGACCCCAGGCAGCGGCGACCTTGCACGGAATACAAAAGGCCACGGCAACTCAGGAATTGCCGTAAAATCGCTGTTGCCGAACGGCCCTTCTGCCGCGAGAAGCAAACGGGAGCGTTGATCGATGAACACCTTATTGTGGATCGTGCAGATTCTCCTCGCCGGCACATTCTTTATAACCGCGGGCGGAAAGCTTTTCGCTTATGAAAAGGTCGTGAAAGTCGTCGAGGCGCACTCCAAAGGCCGGGCCGTGGGATTGTCACGGGGCCAGGCAGCCGTCGTCGCCATTGCCGAGCTGGTGGGTGCCCTCGGCGTCCTGATACCCTTCGAAATCTTTCCTCCGCATCTGATTATCCTGGTGGCCGCTGGCTGGCTCGCGCTGCTCATGGTCGGTGCGTGCGTCTACCATGGCATTCGCCGCGAATCGGCTACGCCCAGCATCGTGCTGTTTCTCCTCGCGCTCTTCATCATCGTCGGCCGCTGGCCGCGGTAAGGCCGGCCGCGCCGCACAGACCCCTCGGGCTTGAAATTCGCGAGCTGCACTTGCTCCGCCCACCCGCCTTTGCCACTCCGGATGACGGGAAACGTCGCTCCGGCCGCACTCAACGATTGGCAGGTCTATCTCAGGACGCCGCCAACTCGCTGACTTGCGACCTCCTGCGCGAGCAGGAGGCTGGCTTGCTGCCTCTATGGCAGTTTAAGAAATTCAATCGACGAAGAGAGATCGCTGAGTCGACGCGACCAGCAGGGAGCGGCGACCTTGGACAAGATTCAAGGTACACACTGTTTCTTAAACTGCCCTAAGAAAGCCCGAATTCCGCAGAGACTTTCCGAGGCGTTCGCAGGGTGCCCCATCCTGTCCTCGCCGCGGCTCGCCGTGGCGGGGACAGGGTGGGATAGCCGAATCTTCCCTCTGACGATCGAGGTGCTTATTCTCGATCTTTTTCGCATGCTCTCCGACGGAATCTCATGACCCAATCTTCGAACCGCGATTGCGAAAGAATCGCTTCAGTCGCAGAATCCGCGATTCGAATCCATACCACAGCGCCGTGGCAACCGCCGTCGTTGCCGCCAGCCGGAAGCCGACGACCGCCCAGTTGCCCGCCGTGCCGTAGCCGTCCATGCGCGCATCGAACCAGCCGAAGTAGATGAAGACCATGATGTGCGTCATGTAGAGCCCGTAGCTGATGCGCCCATAAAACTCGAGCGGACCGCGGCGCAGGGCGGCGTTCAGCGGGTTGCGCGCGCCGGTCGAGGCAATCGCCGCCAGCACCGCGCCCGCAAAAGCAACCGCCAGCGCCGAATCGAGAAACGCAGTGCCTCCCGCAATCGTCGCCGCGGCCCATATGCCGGCAGCAATCCCGCCCAGCCCCATCAGCAGCCACGCGCGCCGCGAAAGCGCCATCGTGTGCAGTCCCACTGCGAGCAAACTGCCCCACGCGATCCCGTCCAGATGAATGAGCGTATGCGTTTTCGTCAACCAGGCAAAGTTGGCGAGTCGCATCGCGGTTGAGCCGACCAGCGCCGCAACCAGAACGGCCGCGAGCATCCATGGCCGCTTGAGCACGCGCACCGCCGGCGCCCAAAGGAAGTAGTACTGCTCTTCAATGGCCAGCGACCATGTGGGACCGATCGCCGCCGGCAGGTCGACGCGAAACAGATTCTGAACGAGAAAAATCAATGCGAGCCACGGCGCGCTTCGGATCGCCGCGCCGTCGCTCACATGCTGAAACCATGGCGCCAGCCCGTAGCAGGCAACCAGAGCCAGCACATACACCGGCCAGATGCGCAGCGCCCTGCGCCCGTAGAAGTTGCGAAAGTAGCGAGGTTCTCCGCGCGTCTCCAGCAGGATCGACGTGATCAGGAATCCCGAGAGAACAAAAAAGAGGTTGACGCCCGCCCATCCCCACAGCGACGCGCCATACGCCCACGAGCCCACCAGCCGCGGATGGCAATGGTAGAAGACCACCATCAGCACGGCGATGCCGCGCAGCCCCTGCAGCTCGGGAATGTATTTGGGCAGCCAGGTTGGGCGCTGGATGGGCAAGATTCAAGGTTAACAACCCGAATATGCGACGCGGTCCACGGAACACAGCGGGCGATCGGATGAATTTCTTTGCTTGACGAGACATATATTGATCTTGTTGACTGCGCGGATTCGATAATTCGTCCCCGAGGGACGGACCGAAAATGGCCCGGGACAAGTGAAGCGCAGTCCTGGGAATGCAAAACTACGAGATCAGGCAGCCCCATAGGGGCAAGGCGAATCTGTTGCGCAATCCCGATTCCCATTCATGCGGCTGCTCTGGATAGGACAATAGCGCCAATCGCCGGGTGCCCCGGAGCCTGCCCTGAGCGACTTCGAAGGGTCCATGCGTTCGGACCAGGGAAAGGTCTCCTTTTTCTCGTTCCCTGGGATTCCCGCGGCCTTACGCTGCCGGCGGTGTCCGGACTGGATCTTGTGGCGACTCGTCGCCGGCGAAGCCTTCAATCACCCAGCCGAGGAGCCATAGGCCGCCGCCGGGAACCGCCGCCAGAAGCAGAATCAGGACCATGTCCATCAGCGCGACGTGAAGGTCCAGCGACGGAAACAGGAGCGCGGCGAGAAGCAGGCACACCCATACGCCGAGCAGGATCAGCGAAAAACCAATCAGGCACCGGCCCGCGAATCGAATTCTTCTGGCTCCGCCAGAGATGTTCATCGTCGCCCCTCCTGTTGTCTTCGTTCCCTTGCTCCCTCAGCGCCTGCGTCTCTGGCCCCTCGGTCCCTCAGTCCCTCGGTCCCTCAGTCCCTTGGTCCCTCAGTCCCTTAGTCCCTTAGCCCCTCAGTCCCTCAGTCCCTTAGTCCCTTAGTCCCTACGTCCCTTAGTCCCTTAGTCCCTCAGTCCCCTAGTCCCCTAGTCCCTTAGTCCCTCAGTCCCTCAGTCCCTTCCTTCACCCCGCCGCCAACTGCTTCGCCCTCTCCGTCGCCCGCATCACGGCTTTGATCAATGTTACCCGCAATCCGCCTTCTTCGAGCTCCAGGATGCCGTCGATCGTGCACCCGGCCGGGGTCGTCACGGCATCTTTCAGCAGCGCCGGATGGTACCCGGTGTCCAGCACCATCTTGGCCGCGCCGAAGGTCGTCTGCGCGGCGAGCTGCGTCGCCGTGTCGCGCGGCAGGCCCACCTTCACGCCGGCCTCGGCCAGCGCCTCGATGATGATGTAGATGTACGCAGGCCCCGACGCCGAAAGCCCCGTCACCGCATCCATGTGTTTCTCGTCCACAATCACCGTGCGGCCCACGGTCTCGAAGATTCGCGCCGCCAGCTCCATCTGCGCCGGTGTGACGAACCGCCCGCGGCACAGCGCCGCCGCGCCCGCGCCCAGCGCCGACGGTGTATTGGGCATGGCGCGGATCACGCCGATCTCCAGTCCCGCCGCGTCCTCGATCGCGCGCGTCTTCACGCTCGCCGCGAACGACACCAGCGTCTTCTCTTTCGTCAGCGCCGGCTTGATCTCCGCGATCAGATCGGGCACCTGAAAAGGCTTGACGCCGAGCAGGATCAGGTCCGCATCCCGCGCCGCGGCCAGGTTGTCGGTGGTCACGTCCACGCCCCACTGCGCGCTCAGCGCCAAGGCGCGCTCGGCGTGAGCCACGGTGGCGCGAATCTGCGCCGGCGCAAACAGGTTCTGCTTCAGGAACGCCTGCAGCAGGATGCCGCCCATCTTGCCCGCGCCCAGAACGGCCGCGCGCGCGTGCGGCAGTTGCGCGGGAACTTCGCTCGCCTCAACGGCAATATCGGCCATCGTT
>JASHQQ010000063.1 GCA_030039035.1 Acidobacteriaceae bacterium
GCATTGGAAAAGGCGCTAAGCGGCTGGCCCTTGCCGCCGGTGATCTTTGTCTTCAGATCCCCGATCGAGCCGGTCAAAGTTGCCGGCGCATCGGTGGCAAAGCCGGCCACGAAAGCATTCGAGAACGCCGTCCATGGATAGCCGGTGTGCCAGGTCGGGATGCCACTGATCTCCCAGCCGCCGATCGCCTCGTTCGCCCAGAGTGGAGCATTCGCTCCGATGCTCTTTCCCCGGCCGATGGGCAGCTCGTAGATGAAGTTGCCGTTGAAGTAGCTGGTCGCGTCGAAATCGGAGCTGCCCCGGCACTCGCGCGGCCGCAACACGTCGCAGATCCAGCCGTAGCCGGTATCGGCGGCGAGATAGTTGGCGATCACCGAGACGTTATCGATGGAGTGCGACCAGGCGTAGTTCAGGTCGAACTGCAATCCGTAGCCGGCATTCTTGTGCAGCGTGGCCAGCATGCCGTTGTAGTTCGACGATCCCTTGTTGGTCCAGATCTGGGCCGAGCCGAATTGCGCCGCCATGCCGACGTTGGGAGGCAGAATGCCGTCGGCGGCGAGCAAAGCCATGGTGTCGGCAAAATCGCCTCGCTGCGGGTAAGGGAAGGCGTCATAGGCGATCAACTGTGTATTGCTGGCAAACCCATTCGCGACGCCGACACCGGGCGGAATCACGTCCTCAAACCACGGCTCGGGTTTGACGGCGAGAATGGCGCCCAGCGGGCCGAGACCGGCGTTCTGGCGAAGTTGCGTCGTCAGGCCGCCCATGGCCTGGGACATCGTCTGGGTCGATTTGCCGGTATTGTCCGGGAACTCGATGAGCTGGCTGCCGTCGGCCTCGGCGAGCAGACGCCGGCCCAGACGGCCTACGTAGCCGATCTTGAAAAGATACCCCTGCGGCAACTCGTGCTGCATCCCGAAGTTGAATTCGATGTTATAGGGCATCTTCAGGTTCGGGTCGACGTTGAGATTGAACTCCCCGAAGGCAAGGCCATACGGGATGCCGCTGCTGGTGACAAAGGGAAAGAACGGAGGTGCGACATTGGGCACCGGCGGCGTCGGCGGCTGGCTGGTCAGTCCGGCAAATCGCGGCGCTGTCACGAGCGTGGCGTTGGCATTTCCGGCAGTTCCGAACAGGTTCGTGTTGCTGGCCTCGAACAGGTATGAAGTCTGCAGCTCCTGGAAGATCAGGGCATTGACCACGCTGTGATCGTAGATGACGCCGCCTCCGCCGCTGAAGACGGTTTTCTTGTCGAATCCCGGGTTGAAGGCAAAGGCCACGCGCGGAGCAAAGTTTTTGTCCATCGACGGGTAGAAAGGCTTTCCGTTATTGGCTTTTCCGCCCAAAGACCAGGAGACGAGCGGAACCGCCGAATTCCCTTCCAGCCCCGCCTGGCTCTGCTTCACGCGCGCGTCGAAGTAGCTGTCGAACGAGCCGAGGTCGGAGACCGACTGGTTGCCGTGGATCTCGTAGGGTGTGGTGTAGTCCTGGTATCGAAGCCCGTAGGAGAGGGTGAGGTCGGGCGTTACCTTCCATGTGTCGCCGGCGTAGATTTCGGTCTCATAGTACCGGTAGTCGGCGTGCAGTCCGCTGCCTTGGGTCAGCATCTGTCCCTTGTTGTTGTAGTTGTAGTTGGCCCCCACCGAAGCCATCGCGCCGAGGGCCGTCGAATACAGGTCGTCGTAAATCGTGGTGGCTTCGTTGCTGGCGCCGATATCCTTGGGCCGCAAGCTGGCATTCAGGGCCGTGTAGTTCGTGTTTCCGGTCACACCGACCGAATCGAAGTAATAATCCTCGGCCTGGAACGATTGCGGAGACTCCCACTTGAAGGTGCCGCCGAAGGTCAGGCTGTGCCGGCCTTCTTCCCAACTGAAATCGTCGCCGGCAACGGGGATCGGATAAGTGCGCGCCTGAGCGTTGTTGCCGCCGGCATAAGGTCCGGTGAGCCCCGTGTAGTTGTACACGTTGACGCCCTGCGGATTGTAAGCGACCGGGAAGTCGAGGTCCTCGTGGGTCTCGCCGATCCGGGCACGGTTCAGCAGTTTGTTGCTGATCGTCCAGGTGTGGTTCACCACCCAGGAATAACTGCGGTCCAGGCGCGGGAAGGTGATCGGGTCGCCGGGAAACTGGATGGTGCCGTACTGGTCGTTGCGCCGGGTGAAGTGACCCACACCGTCGATGGTCATCTTGCCGGTCAGGTTGTATGTGACGTGCTGGACGTAGTTGTCTTCGGAAAGCGGCGTCGGAGCGTTGAAGCGGAAGCCCGCCGTGTTCACCAGGTCGCCCACGTCGCCGGTCAGGTCGTTGGCATGGGGAAAGCGGCTGTTAAAGAGGCTCAGCTCGGCCGGATCGAAGCCGATCCCCTTGGGGTCGAACTCTTTCGCCGAAGGCAAGGTTGCGATCGTGTCGGTGCTGGTGATGTAGCGAATCTGCCCGTTGCGGTAGGAGTCGAGCGGAACCGTGCGGTCCTCGATGGTGGAGATGGCATCGCGCCTTCCGTCGTAATCGAAGTAGAAGAACGCCTTGTTTCGCCAGATGGGGCCGTCGACACTGCCGCCAAACTGGTTGCGGACCAGCGGCGGCGTGGGCGTAACGGGGCTGGTGTTTTCGTTGAACCAGCTATTGGCCTCGGTGTCGGTATCGCGGTGGTACTCGACCGCCGTCCCGTGAAACCTGTTGGTGCCGCTCTTTGTGACCAGCTCGAACTGGCCGCCGCCGCCCTGACCGGCGCTGGAGAGCGGCTCGGCCGTGACCCCGCGAAACTCCTGCACCGAATCGACCGGAGCATTGCCCACGATGACCCCGAATTGACCCGTGGCTTCGTCATTCATCTCCAGGCCATCGAGCGTGACGTTGGACTGGTCGGTGCGCGCCCCGGTCACCGCGCCTTCCAGGGTGACGCCCGGCTGCTGGTAGAAAAGCGCCGACGGGCTGTCGCGGTTCTGAACCGGCAACTCGTTCAGCATCGACACTTCGAAGTTGTTGCCGACCGTGGCGTCGGTGGTATCGAGCGTCTCGTTTTCGGCCGAAGCCGATACCTCGACCGTCTCGGTCGTCGTTCCCACGCTCATCTTCACGTTCTGTGTGCGCGTGGCATCCACATTCAGATAAATGCCGGTAATCACCACCGGCTTGAATCCGTCCCGGGTTATCGTAAGCCTGTAACCCGGACCCGGAGCGATGTTAGCCACCGTATAGGAACCCGCCGAACTCGTGATCGCGCCGTAGGAAACGCTCGTAGCCGGATTCTCGAGCCTGACACTTGCTCCCGGAATTACCGCGCCTGTCGTATCTGTAACTGTACCAGTTACAGACGCTGTATCCTGGGCTTTGGCCACTGCCTGAATGCACAGTGTTACCGCCAGGATGGAGATCATCCCCAATGTCTTGTTCATACTCGGCCTCCCATTGGTCACGGGAATTTACGCATACGCCTCAAAATAGCCGCAACTCGCAGCAAAATCAACGCTTCGCGATGGCTCCCGGATTCCGAAATGGCGCGGGCGGGAGGCACGGGAGCGGTTCGTCCCGGAAACATGTGACTATGTCCCAGAATCCCGTTATTTCACGACAAAGTTAACCAGGGACTTGCCGGGAAAAATTTTTCTGTGACCAACGGTCGCGTTCGTGCTTTGAAAGAACTAATCCGGAATGCTGAGGCGAACTTCGCGAAAGTCGGCTTGTGCGGATGAATCCTGGAAGTTCCTAAGTCTGCGAGTAAGTTGTCGCCGCGATCTGAATAGCACGGCCGCCGGACGGCATTCCATTCGGCGAAGGGAACAATGCGGGTGATCGGTGCGACACCGGGGCGCCGATTCCAGCCATGCCTGCGATTCCGGATCCTGCAGGATTCGCCGCGTTCCGCGCTCCGCACCGTTTTGCCGGCGATCCGGCGCCGGAGCGCTCAAGGCCCCGGCCTGTAGAATTTCAGGCGCAGCCAATAGCGGCTCGAGGGTCGCTCCACCTTGAAGCACTCAGGAAACCAGGTACAGTGACCGTGGAACCGCTCCAGGGAGCTCACGATGCACATTTCGCCGGCTTCTTTCCCCGCGGCAACCGCCCTGCTCATCGCGGCTGCTTCCACCGTCCTGGCGCAGACTCCTGCGCCTGCGCCGGCCTTCCACTCCATTCCGGCCATCGCTTTCGACCCCTCCGGGCCCGTCATTCAGGCGCACGCAGAAGCGCTCAAGCCCTTCACCGTGGCCGGCGAGCGCGGCGTCCTGCTGGGCCAGCAGAACGGCACTTTCGAAGCCTGGATCCTGCCGGTCAAGCTGCTTTCGCACCTGACGATCGAAGCCGACATCGAGGGCTACACGGTGCCCATCGACGTGAACGATCAGTCTGCCGAGATCGAGGTGCGTCCCGATCGCACCATCATTACGTACTCGCACATCGGCTTCACGGTCCGGCAGATCATGTTTTCGCCCGACGACGGACCGGCGGGCACAGGGCCGGTCGTCCTCTTCGAGTTCGACTGCCTGCACCCGACCGACTTCATTTTGCGCTTTACGCCCAATCTCGAATGGATGTGGCCGGAGCGCAACGAAGGCAATCCGGAAGTGGAGTGGGACACGCACGGCGGCTTTTACGTCCTGCATTCGGACTATCCCGATCTTGCCGCCGCCGTCACCATACCCGGCGCGCAGCCGGGCATTCTCGCACCTTATCAGGAGCGCCCGCAATTCTATCCCGCCGAGCTCAACCTGCACATCGACCCCTTGCGCGACCATGACAAGCTGTTTCCGTTGCTGATGGCGGTGGGAACATCCACGGAGACCGCGTCCAATCGCGCTTTGGGCCAGAGTCTCGAACAGCTCAACGCGGGGATTGCCGCAGCCTTGCAGGCGAAGGACGGGGAATACAAAAAGATTCTCGCCAATTCGGTTTCGATCGAGACGCCCGACCCCTCGCTGAATGAGGACTTCGAGTGGGCGGTCCTGTCGATCGAGCAGTTGCGGGCCCACGCCTGGAATCCGCACTCGACGGCGGGCAGCGAAACCGCGCTCGTCGCCGGCTACTACGAATCGGGCGACTCGGCGCGACCTGGCTTCGGATGGTTTTTCGGCCGCGACGCACTGTACACGCTCTACGCGGTCGATGGATACGGCGATTTCGGCCTCGCCAAGGAAGAGCTCGAGTTTCTCATCCGACGGCAGCGCGACGACGGCAAGATCATGCATGAATACTCGCAGACCGCCGAGGCGGTCGACTGGCGCGCGTTCCCCTACATGTACGCCGCGGCCGACTCGACGCCGCTATTCCTGCTGGCCGTGGCCGATTACGTGCGCGCGAGCGGAGACGTCGGATTCCTGACGGCGCACCGCGATGCGATCGAGAAGGCGTGGGCGTTCGAGACCGATCCGGCGCACGACACCGACCACGACGGCATCTACGACAACTCGCAGGGCACCGGCTGGGTGGAGGGCTGGCCGGGCGGCATGCCGCACCAGGAGATCTATCTGGCGCTGCTCGATCAGCAGGCCTCCGGCGCGATGGCGGGGATCGAATCGCTGCTGGGCAGTCCCGACAAGGCCGCATCCGCCCGGCAGCGTGCGGAGGCGATCGCGAAGACGATCGAGTCGGAATACTACGACGCCGACAAGGGCTGCTACGGGTTCAGCTACAACGGCGCCGCCGGCGTGGATAGAACCACCACCGTTTATCCCGCGCTGGCGTGGTGGGACCCGGCGGATGGAAAAGCGATCCTGGCGCACCCACAACGCTGCCTCGAGCAGCTCGCCGGCCACGCGCTCGACACCGACTGGGGCCTGCGCGACGTGGCCAACGACGAGAAGATCTACGACGGCATGAGCTATCACCAGGGCTCGGTGTGGCCGCTCTTCACCGGCTGGGCGGCGATGGCCGAGTATCGCGGCGGCCAGCCTTTGGCCGGCTATCAATTGCTGATGGAGAATGCCAACCTGACGCGCGCACAGGATCTGGGCGCGGTGACCGAGCTGCTCTCCGGCGATTTCTTCGTCCCCTTCGGCCGTTCGACCAGCCACCAGCTCTGGTCCTCGGCGATGGTGATTACTCCGATCCTGCGCGGCCTGTTCGGGCTCTCCATCGATGCGGAGAAGAAGACGATCACGGTCAACCCGCACCTGCCGGCGGCGTGGAATCATGCGGAGTTGAACAACCTGCCGCTGCCCGGCGCCGCGGGAGCGATGGGCATTTCCATTGCGCGTCACGGCGACCACCTCGATATCTTCTGGAATGCCGCCGCGGAATCGCTCGGATGGCATCTGCACAGCGATTTGCCGGGCGCAGCCTATGGGCCGATCGACGAGGAGAAGATCGCCGGCGCGACCGTGGACAGGGGCCTTCGCATTCCGCTTCCCGCACTCGAGATCGATGAAGAGGCGCCGGCTGCTTTTCCCTTGCTGAGCCAGGTCTCCGCAGTTCCCGACTGGCCGCCGACGCCCGGAGCGAGGAGCGCGCGGCTCCGCGTCCTTTACGCCGATCACGCCAACCGCAAGCTGACGCTCACCGTGGAAGGACTGGCAGGGACCGACGGAGTCCTCAGCCTGGTTCGCCACGGGCGCTTTGTTCCCAGGGTGCAGGCCGATCCGCAATACGCTGCCGGCACGGAACAGGCGACGGCGGAGATCGCCGTCGGCCTCGATACCGAAGAGGACCTCTCGGCCGGAGTTCCGCTTCTTCTGCACTTCCCGCCCGGCGATGGATGGAAGACGATCACCGTGACGCTGACGTGGTGAGT
>JASHQQ010000385.1 GCA_030039035.1 Acidobacteriaceae bacterium
TCTCGCCGCGCGTCTGCTCAATCAGACGGACTGCGTCGGTGATGACCGTCAGCGTGGCGAGGCCGAGGAAGTCCATCTTCAGCAGGCCCATCTTCTCCACGGCCAGCATGTCGTACGCGGTCACGATTTCGTCGTTCTTCGTGCGGTTGAGCGGCACAAGCTCCGTCAGCGGCCGGGGCGCGATTACGACTGCCGAAGCGTGCACGCCCGCGCCCCGCACCAGACCCTCGAGCTTCTTCGCCGTATCGATCAGCTCGCGAATCGTCTTGTCGTTTTGGCAGGCTTTGGCCAGCTCCGGAGACTCCTCGAGCGCCTTGTCCAGCGTCATGCCCACCGTCGCGGGCACCAGCTTGGCGATGCGGTCCACATCGCCGTACGGCATATCGAGCGCGCGCCCGCAGTCCTTGATCGAGGCTTTCGCCGCCATCGTATTGAAGGTGATGATCTGCGCCACCTGGTCGCGCCCGTACTTGCGCGTTACGTAGTCGATCACCTCGCCGCGCCGTTCCTGGCAAAAGTCCACATCGATGTCCGGCATGGTCACGCGCTCGGGATTCAGGAACCGCTCGAAGAGCAGCACGTTCTGCATGGGATCGATATTCGTGATTTCCATCGCGTACGCTACCAGCGACCCGGTTGCCGAGCCGCGCCCCGGGCCGACGGGGACGCCATGGTCCCGCGCGTACTTGATGAAGTCCCAAACGATGAGGAAGTAACCCGGGTACTTCATCTGCTTGATGATCCCGATCTCGTAGTCCAGCCGCGCCTGGTATTCCTCCGGCGTGGAGCGCCGCACGCCGCGCAGCTCCAGTTGCCTCACCGCGGTATCGAGCCGCTTCTTCAGCCCTTCCTTGCACACGTGCTCAAAGTAGCTGTCGATGGTGTGGCCCGCCGGAACGGCGAATTCGGGAAACGGATTGTCGACCTTGCTCAGCTTGAGGTGACAGCGATCGGCGATCTCCATGGTGCGCCTGAGCACGTTGGGCGAGTCGGTGAAGAGCCGCGCCATCTCGTCGGCGCTCTTTACATAGAACTGGTCGCTGTCGAAGCGGAAGCGCTCCCTGTCGTGAATCTTCGCGCCAGTCTGCACGCACAGCATTACGTCGTGCGCGTGGCTGTCTTCGCCGCAAAGGTAATGCGAGTCGTTGGTCGCCACCAGCGGAATGTCCAGCTCGCTCTCCAGCCGGTGCAGGTCGGCGTGAATCCGCTTCTCCTGTTCGAGGCCCTGATCCTGAATCTCCAGATAGAAGTTGCCCGCGCCGAAGATGTCGCGATACTGCGCGGCTACCGCCCTGGCCTTCTCGTAGCGGCCCGCGACCAGCTCTTCGCACAGCTCGCCGCTCAGGCAGCCGGAAAAGCCGATCAGCCCTTTCGCGTTCTCTGCCAGGTACCGCTTGCTGACGCGCGGCTTCCGGTAGAAGCCGTGCAGGGAGGCCTCCGACGTGATGCGGATCAGGTTGCGGTAACCCTCCTCGTTTTCGGCCAGCACCAGCAGGTGGTTGTTGTCGTCGCCTTCGCCGGGCGAGCGATGATCTTCGTTCTTCGAGATGTAAAGCTCGCAGCCCAGGATCGGCCTGATCCCCTTCTCTTTCGCGGCATTGAAGAAGTGCACCGCGCCGTAGATGTTGCCGTGGTCGGTCATGGCAACCGACTTCTGGCCCACTTCGGCAACGCGGCTGATGAGTTTTTGAATGTCGCAGGCGCCGTCGAGCAGCGAGTACTCGGTGTGCAGGTGCAGGTGCGTGAATTCAGCCATGGCTAAGCCGATTCTAGTGGAGATTCTGCTTCGCCGTCAGGTTGACGCGCCCGGTTGAAATCCCGCCGGAATGAGGAAAAGCGGTGAACGATCCGTCGCGCGGGATTGAATCCCGAAGACCTTAACTGCTACTATGTCTCAGCTTCCCTACAGGGCGGTCTCACGCTCGCGGCATCGCGCAAGCGTGTTCACAGTTTGTCTTTGGAGGATTTTCACGTGAACCGACGTAAGTTTGTTCTTGGCTGTGCCCCTGCCGTGGGGCTGATCGCCGGCGGCGGCCTCGCGGTCGCGCAGAACCCTCCGGCGGAAGATATCGATCCGCATCGCCATCCGAATCTGGCCGACGCTCAGCATCACATGCGCGCCGCCTTCGACGCCCTCAGCCGTGCTCAGCAGGCGAACGACTTCGACATGGAAGGCCATGCCGCCCATGCCAAGCAACTGCTGAGCGACGCCGCACACGAGACCAAGGCCTCGGCCGAATGGTCCAATCGGAACCGCCGGTAGTCTATCCATTACTGCAAGGAGCGTCTCGCGCCGAAGCCTCGTCAGAGGCAAAGGAGGATTCTCCGTCCAGGCGCGCTGAACCGCGGTGAAGCATAGCTCCGTACGGAATCCCGGTGACCGCGGCCCGATCGGGCGAGGCGCGCCCACCGGCTATACTAGCGCCAAGCCTATGCGCAACCCCGCCTTGCTCTCCTTGCTGATGCTTAGTTTGCCTGCCCTGCTTGTTGCGCAAGCCCCGGCCAAACATGTCGCCTCGAAGACGACTGCCCAACCCGACGCGGCAGAAGTGGAGCGCACCGCCATCATCATTGACACCCACGCCGATACTCCGCAGCGATTCGTGGACGAGAATTTCGACCTCGGCGATCCGCTGAACGGAGGCAACTTCAATCTGGAATCGGCGCGCAAGGGAAATCTCGCCGCCGAATTCTTCTCCATCTGGGTCGAGCCTTCGCTCTACAAAGGCCAATATGCGCGCCGCACGCTGGTACTGATCGATGCCGTGAAGCAGCAGGCGGAGAGGCATCCCGACCAGATGATGCTGGCCACCTCGCCGGACGAAATTCTCCGCGCGCATCGCGAGCACAAGCTCGCCGCGCTGATGGGCATCGAGGGCGGCCATTCCATCGAGGACTCGCTGGCGTTGCTGCGCCAGTACTACGACCTCGGCGTGCGCTACATGACGCTGACCTGGTCCAACTCCAACGGCTGGGCCGACAGCTCCGGAGACATCAATGATGCGTCCGTTCCGCATACCAGGGAGGGTCTGAGCGAATTCGGCAAAGACGTTGTCTACGAGATGAACCGCCTGGGTATGATGGTCGACGTCTCGCACGTCTCCGACCGCACGTTCTATCGCACGCTTATTATCTCGCGAGCGCCGGTCATCGCGTCGCACTCCGGAGCGCGTGCGTTGTGCGACGCTCCGCGCAACATGACCGACGACATGCTGCGCGCTGTCGCGAACAACGGCGGCGTGGTGCAGGTGAACTTCTATTCCGCGTTCGTCTCGCAGGCGTACCGCAACGCGCAGATCGCCATGCAGCCCGAAGTCGACAAAGCGGTGCAGGAGCTGAAGGACAAGGCCAGGGCCGAAGACAAAGAGGTGAAATACGAAGACATTTCGAATGTGCAACGCCAGTACGCCGATCGAATCCCGCGCCCGCCGCTGTCAATGCTTATCGACCAGATCGATCACATTGCCAAAGTCGCCGGCGTGGACCACGTGGGCCTGGGTTCGGACTTCGACGGCGTGAGCGGCCAGACGCCGGAAGGCATCGACTCGCCCGCCGACATTCCCAGGATCACCGCGGCGCTGCTTGAACGCGGCTACTCAGCCGAAGACTGCCGCAAGATTCTGGGCGGAAACCTGCTGCGCGTCTTCCGCGAAGTCGAATCCGTCTCAAAGCAGCTTCAGTCGGAGACGCGGCCGAAGATTACCGAAAAACAGCCGTTCGCGAAGCAGTGAACAGGGCGAGAGATCAGAGGGTAGAAGAGCCCCGCCACTTGGACGAAGGCGGGGGTGCACCCGGGCCGGTCTTGTCCGCAGGCTCTATACTGGCGCGTAGTAAATTTCTCTCCGGAGACTCCCCGAATGCGCATTTCCCATTGCCTGCTGGCCGCCTCCGTAGCGGCATCTCTGCTGTTCTTGCCCGCCTTCACCGTTGCCTCGGATGACACTCAGCCTGCAAAACCTGCCGCAACCACCTCCGAAAAGCCCGCACCCGGGCCGCCCGCCGATGCGACGACGCCCGGCGCGATCGACGCTGGAGGGCAGCACATCGCCTACAACGCCATCGCGGGCATCATCACCGTGGGCGCTACCGACGCGCAGGATGCGCAGCTCGGCGTGGACGGCAAGCCCGAGCCGGGCAGCCAGCTCGCGCTGAACGAACCGAAAGACCCCAAGGACGAGCCGCCCGTGGCGCGCATGTTCTACGTGGCGTATTTCAAAAGAGACGCACGTCCCGAAGATCGGCCTGTCACGTTTTTCTACAACGGCGGACCGGGCAGCTCCACCGTGTGGCTGCACATGGGCTCGCTGGGACCCAAACACGTGGTCACGAGCGGCGACGAGCATCTGCCCGCCGCGCCCTACAGGCTGGTCGACAACGCCAATTCGCTGCTCGACGCGAGCGACCTCGTCTTCATCGACATGCCTGGCACCGGCTTTGGCCGCCTCATCGGCAA
>JASHQQ010000386.1 GCA_030039035.1 Acidobacteriaceae bacterium
GCGAAACAGAATTCCCACACCACCAACGCTTACAACGAGACTTCCAAACACTGTTCCAACAATCTGCCAAATGCTCATGCACGGCATTGTAGAACGGCAGGGCAATTCCGGGGTATCGAGGGTTCATCGCCTGCGTACCGGCGCGGACAACATCCCGCCGTTCCGTGTGTAAGCAAAGAGTCAAAAAGTAGCGTATAATATACGTCAATGTAATATCTTACCTACGTGCTAGGAAAGGAAGCAGTGTATAATATACATCACAGGGATTACCTGATGATAATGCAAGTTAGTGTATAATTATACCGTGATTGGTTAGATCATCTTACGGTTTAGATACTGACAGGCGTATAGAACGCGGCTTTTGTGTGATTTCATTGGGGCGATCAGCAGTCCTACCGGACTGAGTAGCACGAATGGCTGGAACTTCTGGCCCATGTAATCCACTGTATATGCTGGCGATTTCAGTGCTCAGGGCTTCCGCACTCGCTACGCAAAGGGCGAATTGGTTCAAACTTTGATCGCTCAGGCACGCCAACAAAGCAAACAGGTTACGCTGATTCGATCTTCGCGCATCGCGTGACCGTGACGCTATCGTGACAAGTTGAGGGCCAACCGGGGATTATTTGGCTTTCGCGTGAGATGCGCGTGGGTGAATCGGGCGCTAGCAGCACCGCAGAGAGGCGCGCCGTGCTTAGAGGCATGATTACCATTGCTGGCGGCATTATCATCGCAGTGGTTTTAATCTACTGGCTTTGGCTCAAGCCAGACGATCCCGAACCCTGATTAGCCTTGGGATGGCGCGGGCAGCATTCCGCCCATAATGCCGTCCAACTTGCCCACGGCGCCCGCCATGTAATCCGGGGACAGGTGAGCATACCTTTGTGTCATGCGTGGCGTCTTGTGGCCGAGAATCTGGCCCACCGCGTACAGGCCCACACCCTGCTGAACCATCCACGATGCTGCCGTGTGGCGCAACGTGTGAAAGCTGGCGTCTCGAATGCCTCCGTGCGTTGCCGGAATGCGAGATGACGATACCGCCGCTCATCTGTATAAGCTGAGTAGACTCGGATGACGGTCGATGTCAACAGCGAAGCGAATATTCATCAGCGAAGTGGATACTCTGGCCGTGTCGGCGAGCAGCAGAACTCAAGCGGACCGTCCGGATGGCGCTTCGCCATCCGGGTTACCGAGCCGTGTTGTCGCCGCTCCGGCTGCTTTTCCCGCACGCCTCCCGGCGGAAGCTGAAGGAAAGTTCTGATGCAACCGGCCGGACGCCTCAGACGAAGCGAATCCAAAGCCCCAAGAATCCGATCCAATGGGGAGAGGATGGTATGGGACCGGTTACGAACATCCTGTTTCCCGTGAGTTTTTCAGCGGCGGCGCAGGCGATGGCTGCGTATGTAAGGCGGGCAGCGGCGCTGATGGGGGCCAGAGTGACGCTGCTGCACGTCTACCATCTGGCAAGCTATGCCGCGTTTGAGCTTTCGGTGCGTTCACCGCAGGAGATCGCGACGGAATTCGAGGAGGCTGCGCGGTGGCGGCTGGACGCGTTCCTGACGGACGAGTTTCCGGTGGGCGCGTGTCGGCGGCTGCTGGCGTCGGGCGATCCGGCGGATGAAATTGCGAGGACGGCGCGCGAGGGCGGGTTCGACCTGATCATGATGCCCACGCACGCGGGGATCTTCCGGCAGATGTTGCTCGGCTCGACGACCGCGAAGGTGCTGAACGAGGCGGATTGCCCGGTGCTGACGAGCCGGCATGCGCAGACGATTGCGCCGCGCCCGCTGGAGCACCGGGAACTGCTGGTGGCGACCGGGCTGGGTGAGGAATCGGAACGGGTGCTGCGCTTCGCGCACGAAGTGGCGGTGGAGGCGGGGTCGAATTTGCGGATCATTCACGCGATCCAATCGACGGATCCGAAGCTGCCCGCGGATATGCATCTGAACGAACAGATCCAGTCGAACGAGAGGCGCGAGGCGCTGGAGCAGATTGCGGCGCTGCAGCAAAAGGTGGGATCGAACGCGGCGGTGCGGATTGCGGTTGGGCCCGTGAAGGAGGCGCTGCTGGCGGCGGCGGGGCAGTCGGACGCGGATGTACTGATCATCGGACGAAGCTCGCGGGCGGAAGCGCAGGGCAGGCTGCGGGACCTGACGTATGCGGTGGTGCGGGATTCACCGTTTCCTGTGGTGAGTGTGTAGAAGGCGTCGCCCGTTTTGTCATCGTGCCGTTGCACCACGACGGCGACGCGATTTCCTTCTCCGGAAAAGGTCCAGGCGGCGATCGTCGACCCGGTGCCGCCGCCGGGAATCACCAGATCGAATTCTTCCACCTGCCGTGGATCCGATTGCGGTCCGGATGAGGTGTTCCTTGTGTTGCTCATGGCCAGGGCAGTTCAAGAGACAGTGTGTACCTTGAATCCTTGCCCAAGGTCGCCTCTCCCTGCTGGTCGCGTCGACTCAGCGATCTCTCTTCGTCTACAGAATTTCTTAAACTGCCTTATTCCTCACGGAAGTTTCAGCGCAGCGATCGGTGAATTCCATATCCCCGGACCGGCTGCGTGTCGCACCGCGGCGCCGGTCCGGATGGATCCTTCCTGCTCATGCGACTTTTGCCTCCGAAGCCCGAGGTCCGGTTTTGACTTTCATCGACTTGATCAGGTCGGCCGCGGACGCGCCTTCAAGCGAGAGTCCGTAGCCGACTTCGCGTACAACGCGCTCTTTCAATGGCTGAATGAAGTGCACCCGCGTATTGCGGCGCGTCACTTCCGGAGCCTTCAGGTATAACTCGGCCAATTCCCGCGCCCGGCCAAGGGCTTTGCCATTGGGCACAACTTCCGCAACCACTCCCCATTCCTGTGCAGTGCGCGCCGGCAGCGGCTGCGGATTGAGGAGGAAGGCTTCGGCTCGTCCCGCTCCGGCGCGATAACTCCATGTGGTAAAGATTCCGTCACCGGGTGCGACGCCGGCGGCATAGTGACCCACATCCTGGAAGGTCGCCCCCTCGGAAGCCACAATCACGTTGGCGAGGAGCGCATAATCGGAATGGATATGCGCGCGTCCTTCGATGGCCGCGATGACCGGGACACGAATGTTGGCAATGTTTTCCAGGGCCTGAACGCCCTCGTCGTGAATCTGGCTCCAGACGCCGGGATCGGAGGCGTCGCCGAAAGACGACCAATCGACATCGGTGATGAAGTCCCCGCCTGCGCCCGTCAGGATCACGATCCTGTTCGCCCGATCCTGCGAAATACGGTAGAAGGCCTCGACAAATTCCGTGTGTGTTTGTGCGGTCATAAGACACGGCCCGCCATTGGAGTGAAGTTGAACTGTCAGCACACCCTTGGCGTCTCGCGTCAGTTTCACGTTCTGATAAGCAGTGAGATAGTCGGCTGAAACCGTGTGCATTGGGAGTCTCCTCTCGGTTTGAATGCTGGGCGTGAATCGTCTGCAACAGTGGGGCAGTTTCAGGCGGTTCAGGATGGATTTGGCGCCGGTGAGGTGCGGCGGATCAGATTTGCGCCACGCCGCCATCGACAAAAAGCTCGACGCCATTCACGTAGCTGGCTTCATCGGATGCCAGAAAGGAAACAGCCTTGGCGATCTCATCGGAATCTCCGAGCCTGCCCAGCGGGACATTGTTCGCAAGTTCCGCTTTCAGCTTCGCGAGTGCATCGCCCTGTTGCCAGGTGTCGAAAATGGGCGTGTCGATGTGGCCTGGACTGAGCGTGTTCACGCGAATGCGGCGCTCGCGGAGTTCGTTGCTCCAGGTGCGCGCAAACGAGCGCACTGCCGCCTTGGTTGCGCTGTAAACGCTTATGTCGGGGAAGCCCTTGATCGACGCGATGGACCCGGTGAGAATGATCGATGCGCCATCATTCAGCAAGGGCAGCGCCTTCTGGACCGTAAAGAAGGTCCCCTTCACATTCACGTCGAAGTGGGAATCGAAGAACTTCTCGTCCACCTCGCCGAAGCGAGCAAGCTGCGCGATGCCGGCATTCGCGAACAGCACATCGATCCTGCGATTCTGTTTTCGTACGACGTCATACAGACGGTCCAGATCGGCCGGACTGGAAACGTCGCCCTGCACGGCGGTGACGTTCCCGCCGATCTCACGCAGCGATGCATCCAGCACTTCCCTGCGGCGGCCGGTGATAAACACCTGATCCATGCCTTCCTCCACAAAGCGTCTGGCCGTTGCCAGACCCATGCCTGTTGTCCCTCCGGTAACGACCGCGGTTTTGCCCGCGAATTTGCCGGCCATGGCATTCTCCTCCCTGTCCCGATCCGGGTTCGGTGATGGCTTACGATTCCGCGGCAAGAGCGGCGCCAAACGTGCCCGTTTCCATCCCGTTCCCGCCAACCTGCCGCGGGGAACGATTCGACGGCCGAAGAGTCTGGCGCCCCTGGATTGCGCGCGGATGGACACCCTGGCGCCGCGGTCCCGGGCATTTCAGGTCCAGGGCGGCCAGCAGCCGCCGGCGTGCCCGATGCAGGCGGGCCTTGACGGCCGCCTCGGAGATGTTGAGCGCCTCGCCGATCTCTTTCAACGAAGACTCCTGCGTCATCCGCATCTGAATGGGTCCGCGGAGAATGGGATCGAGGTTGCGGATTCTGCGCAGAAGCGTGGCTCCGCGCCGGGATTGCTCGTAAATCTCCTCGGGATTCGGGGCGGAGTCCCGGATTTCAATGCAGATTGCCTCCGCATGAATATCAGGCTGGGGATCGAAAAGTATCTCGGGACGAGCACGCCGTTTCCGCAGGATCATAAGAGCGGAATTCACGGCGATGCGTGTCAGCCAGGAGAATACGGTCGATCGGCCCTCAAACGTGCTGAACGCCAGATAGGCTCGCAGAAACGTCTCCTGCAGCGCATCTTCGGCATCTTCGGGATTCCTGGTGATGGCGAGGATTGTTTTGTACAGACGCCGGGAATAGGTCGCGTGGAGTTCGGCAATGGCCCCTGTCGTTCCCGTCCTCGCCGCCGATGCAGCGTGCACCTGTTGCTGTTGCGTCAGTTCTCCCGGGTTGTCGATTACCGCATCCCGGTTCCCACAGTTCATGGCTGGCCTCCCTGGTTTTTGGCGATTGCCTGGTTTCGCGATCCGATCGTTCAGTAGCAAGCGGAATGCCAGGGCGCGTTTTCAGGAAAAGCGCGGGAATTCAGGCGACTTGCGGGTTGCAGCACGCCGGGCTTCTTTCCCGTGTGTCGATCCTCTGACGTCAAGCCAGAGCGCCGGTTGACATGGCACCGTCTCTGCCAGGCCAATGCACAAATCAATGCACGAATCATGGTCGAGACCGGCGCGCTCCGGTCCCAGCGAACCGGCCGCACCAGGGATGCCGTGTCGACCGACTGGTGCTCCATGAGCCGGCCGGGGGCCTGCGCACATCGGAAGCTGGGTGAAACGGGAAACATCGCTACCACGTTGCCGACGGCTCCCTGGACTCGAACACTGCCATGGAGATCTCTGTCCCGCGGCTCTGTCCGGGGCGCAGGATGCCGAGCTTTTTCATTTTGTAAAGGAGCGTGGTGCGCTTGAGCCCCAGTTTGGCGGCCGCGCCTTCCGGCCCGCCGATCATCCATCCGGACGCTTCCAGTGTCTGCAGGATCAAGGCCCGATCCACCTCCCTGAGGGCCGGCGACTTCGACATGACTGTCACCGTCTCCGAAAGACGATTTGACGGTAAAGGATTGGGAAGCACGCCGTCGCTGGAAAGGATCACCGCGCGCTGGATCAGGTTCTGCAGTTCCCTGACGTTGCCGGGCCAGGCGTACGAGCGCAGCGCCAGCATGGTTTCTTCGGGAATATGTTCGACGCGCTGACCCATCTGGCGGCTGTAGAGATCCACGAAACAATTCACCAGATCGGGTATGTCTTCCCGGCGCGCCCGCAGGGGAGGCAACGCCACGGGAAACACGTTGAGGCGATAGTAGAGGTCGCTGCGAAACTGGTTCCGTTCCACCATGTGTTCCAGATCGCGGTGCGTGGCCGCCAATACCCTGACATCGACACGGTGCGTCTGCGCGCTTCCCAGGCGTTCGAACTCGTGCTCCTGCAGAACGCGCAGCAGTTTGGGCTGCAGCAACAGCGGAATGTCTCCCACCTCGTCGAGAAAGATCGTTCCCTTGTCGGCGAGTTCGAAGCGTCCGATCTTCTGCGAGATCGCACCTGTAAACGCTCCGCGCTCATGGCCGAAGAGTTCGCTTTCCAGCAGATCCAGGGGAATAGCGGCACAATTGACCTTCACGAAGGGACGATCGTAGCGCGGGCTGATATTGTGAATTGCCTTTGCGATCAGTTCCTTCCCGGTGCCCGTCTCGCCCAGAATCAGCACCGTCGAGGCCGTGGGCGCGACCCGCTCGATCTTCTCCAGAACCGCTTCCAGCGCGGGACTCGTTCCGATGATTTGGTCGAACTGGCGAACTCCGTCGTGCCGGTCCCCGTACCGAGTTGTTTTGAAACCGGCCAAAGCGCCCCTCCCGTCAGGATCCTGGCCAAACGCGGTCTTACGCTTCGCTCCCCAGGGCCGCCCGAACGCCCTCGAGGAGGATCGCGCCATCAAACGGCTTGGCGAGAAACTTGACGGCGCCCCCTCGCATCGCCTGCAGCCGCATTTTTTCGTCTCCATGCGCGGTAATAAAAATGGTGGGAATCGGGCAATGGTCCGCGCCCAACCTTGCCTGAAGGTCCAGGCCCGACATTCCGGGCATGCGAATATCGGCGATGAGACAACCTGTTTCGTGCTGCCGGCCCGACTGCAGGAATTCCTCCGCGGACGCAAATGTCTGAACCAGGAAACCCGCAGACTTCAGCAATCGTTGCAGCGCGAGCCGGTAGGATTCATCGTCCTCGACGACCGCGACCATTTTCCTGCTTGTCTCTGTAGCCATATGCCGACACAAGTCTAGAGCGCGCGGGACAGAAAACCATTATGGCTTTCGATAGAGTCTTTAATGTCTTTGCACAGGAGACATTGGCGAGATGCCCGCAGGTATGGCAATGGCGACTGCGGCATTTTCACGGCTGCCGTGGCCTTTCCGGCGCAATTGCAATGGGACTGCCCGATCGCGGTCCCACCGCATCGACGAATGCGTCGCCGGGGACTCCGTCGCACCGGCTCCGCTTCTTTTTGCTTCGGACTACACTCACTCCGGAAATGCTTCAGTCCGTGGCGGGAAGCTTGAGTTTTTCCGCGATTCTCCCCAGTTCAGCGGGGGAGTTGACTTGCATCTTGCGCATCACCTGGCTGCGATGGACCTGCGCGGTAACTTCGCTGGTTCCGAGTTTCGATGCGATCTGCTTGGTAAGCATGCCGGAAACCAGCAGCCCCATCACCTCCCGCTCGCGCGCGGTCAGCGTCTCATAATGCTCCTGCCACTTGCGGATTTCGCGATTCTGTTGCCGGGTCTCCTTCTCGCGTTCCAGCGCCTGCTGGATCGCATCGAGCAGATCCTGATCCCGGAACGGTTTGGTCAGAAACTCGACCGCTCCGGACTTCATGGCCGTGACCGTCATCGGGATGTCCCCATGGCTTGTGATGAAGATGATAGGGATCTGCGTTCCCGCTTCATTCAGTTTGTGCTGGAGTTCCAGGCCGCTCATTCCCGGAAGGCGTACGTCCAGAACGAGACAACTGGCGACATCCGGAAGCTTGTGCCGAAGAAAATCCTGCGGCGTGGCAAACGCCTCGGAATGCAAACCCACGGTCTTCAAAAGACGCTGCGTGGCGGCGCGCATGCGGTCGTCATCGTCGACAATAAACACGATGGCTTTTTCGGGTAAATTCATGCGGAGACGCTCGTTCCGACCGGAAGCGTGAAGTGGAAGGTCGTGCCTCGTCCGTTGTTCGCCGCGGCCCAGATACGCCCGCCATGCGATTCCAGAATGGAGCGTGTGATGGCCAGTCCCAGGCCGATGCCTTCAGGCTTGGTGGTAAAGAATGCATTGAAAATTTCATCGGCTCTTTCGGCGGGCAGTCCCGTGCCACTGTCGGTTACCGAGACCAGCAGTTCGCCCTCCCCGGCCACCTGCGACCGGATCCCAAGCTCGCCGCCGTGCTCTTTCATCGCCTCAATTCCGTTCAGCATGAGATTCATCAACACCTGCTGAAGCTGCACCCGATCCGCCATCGCGGCGGGCAGACCTTCGGCCAGCTCCGCGCGCATCGTAACCGAATGATGATTCGCCTGGTTTCGCAGCATCATCAGCATCTCCGCGATTACTTCGTTTACATCCACGGGCTCCATTTGCGACCGGCCCTTGTGGTAGAGCAACCGGATCCGGTCGATGATGTCGGCTGCGCGTCTTGCGTCCCTGGTCATCTCCAGAGCCGCTTCCCGCGCGTCCGGCAGATCGGGATCGTTGCGATTGAGCAATCGCAGACAGGCTTCGGCGTTGGCTACAGCCGCCCCGATGGGCTGTTTGATCTCGTGTGCCAGGGAAGCGGTCAACTGGCTCATCGTGTTGGCGCGGCTGATGTGAGCAAGGTCGGCCTGGAGCTGCTCGGCGCGTTTGCGGTCTTCGATCTCGATCGACGTCCCATACCACCGGCTGATCCTGCCGTGAGAATCCCGCAGCGGCACGGCGCGAGTCAAAAACCAGCGATACTGTCCGTCCGCGCGCCGGATACGCGATTCGGCCTCGAAAATCCCGCCCTTCGCCATCGCCGAGCGAAACCTGTCCACGTGCCGCTCCAGGTCCTCCGGATGAACGACCGCTGCCCATGCCGAGCCGACGGACTTTTCGGCCGGTACGCCTGTGTAGTCCTCATAATGCCGATTGAGGAAATCCACAAAGCCGTCGGGCGTGGCGGTCCAGGCAAAGGTCGGAATCGTCGCGATCACTTCCCGAAGCTCCTGCTCCCGCTGCCGCAGCTTCCAGGTGCGCAATTGATGGAGCATCAACAGGATTCCCAGGAAAGCTGCCGCGCAAAGAATGCGAAACCATACGGTCTGATACCAGGCCGGGGCAATCGAGAAGCTCAGGGATGCGCCCGTCTCGTTCCACACGCCATCGTTGTTGCAGGCCAGTACTCGAAATCGGTACGATCCAGGTCCCAGGTTGCTGTAGCTCGCCTGCCGCTGAGTGGGAACACTTCGCCAATCGGCGTCGATCGGTTCCAGCTTGTAGCGAAACCGGACGCGCTCAGGTATCGACAAGCTGAGCGCGGTGTAGTTGATCGCGATGTTGTGAGTGCCCGCCGGAAGTCGGACGGCGTCACGCGCGGGAAGGAGACGATTCTCGCTGCCGATGGAGAGGATCGAAACCGGCGGCGGAAGAGGATTTCTTGCCAGTCGTGCCGGATCGATCCACGCCAACCCATTGTCCGTCGCGAACCACAGGCGCCCGTCGCTTGTCTCAACGGAGGTTGAATTCGTAAAGTTCATCTGGGGGGCACCTGGCAGTCCATCCAGATAATCGAATCGCCGGTAACTGACGCGGTGATCCGGATTTGCCATGAATTGCCGGACCTCCTCCGGAGAAATCCGAACGATCCCCCTCACCTCGTTCAGCCAGAGGCTTCCATCGGAGGTCTCAACGATGCCCGACACCGCACCGAGCTGCGGGTCGGTGGCGAGCATTACCGGTTGGAATCGTCCGTTGTCGAAAAACCCGACTCCCAGTTCCCCTCCGACCCAGATATGGTTACCACGCCCGCGGATTACCTTGATCCGGCCGAGGTTCAGCCCCTCCCTGCGCGACCAGGCAGTGGTGCGCTCTCCATCGAGCCGATAAACCTCGCCCGAGGTGTATCCCAGCCAGAGATCGCCGGACGAATCCTTGTAACTTGCGCTGGGCCCATAGTGAAATGTGCTCTCCGACGGCGCTCCCGCGGGCCATGAGTGAAGGTCCCAGACTCCCTGGCGGAAATGAACGAACCCTACGTCTCCGAGTTTGATCCATAGCCCGCCATCCTGTGTGTCGGGCATCATGTCATACATCCAGTCCGGCACAGCCTCCCTGGGCAGCGGAAAGAATCGGAAACTCGCTCCGCGCTGCAGCCACATGCCCGAGCGACAGCCCCACCAGACGTCGCCGTTCGCTTCGCGAAGCACGCTGGCTTCCTGGCCAAGAGCCTTTTGCGCAGCGGCCTGGCTTCCCTGAACGTGAAGCAGGGGCTGCTGGTTGATGGTTCCTACCCACAGGTCGGCGTCGTCTCCGGAAAGCAGCGTGAGCTTCTGGTAGCGTTCCGGAAGCTTCAGCGGGACGACGTCGTTATGACGCAAACGGATCAGTCCGCCCGAACAGCCGATCCAGATATTTCCTTCCCGATCTTCCAGCAGGTTGTAGGCAAAGCCCCCGGTAAATCCATCCCTGGCTCCGAACGACTCGACTGCGGCATCGCGAAGACCGTAAGTGCTGGAAGACAATCTCCCCGGGTAGCGAATTCGCAGCAGCCCAGAGTCCATGCGCGTAATCCACAATGCGCCGTCGCGATCGAACATCAGCTCACGCAATCCTTCAGCAACCAGGGACGGCCGCGCGGAATTTGCGTTTTGGCCGAACATGGGCACCGGGCCCGCCATCCCGCTGCCGTCGTCCGCGAACCAGATTCTGCCGTCGGGTGCTTGCGAAAGTGAGGTCACACCGGTGCCGATCGATCCTCCGGGCTCGAACCTTGTCGAGCCCCGCCTGAGAAAGACCACTCGCCTGACGGTTGCTACCCAGAGAGTACCGGCACGATCGACAAGAAGGTATCGGATCATCTCCGGGGTAAAGTTCCAATCGCGGCCGACAGAGGCCCACCGGCCTGCGCTGCGGCGGACCAATCCCGTTTCGGTGCCCGCCCAGATCGTCCCATCCAGGTCGCGCGCGAAGCAGTGAATCGGGGATGGGGGCTGCTCTTCCGGCCGGGTGAAAACCGTCAAGGCGCCGTCT
The DNA here is from genome assembly GCA_030039035.1 of Acidobacteriaceae bacterium. Lineage (GTDB taxonomy): Bacteria > Acidobacteriota > Terriglobia > Terriglobales > Acidobacteriaceae > Telmatobacter. The sequence continues at coordinate 10,880 of JASHQQ010000386.1, forward strand.
TTGATATACCCAGTGCCGGTGGGGTCAAACGCGACCCATAGCCCGCCGTCCGGCGTAGCCATCAGGGAATACACGCTGTGCGAGGGGAGTTCAACTCCGGGCTGCGGCTTGAATTCCTCGAATCTGACGCCGTCAAAACGGAACAGGCCGCCGGCCGAGCCGATCCACAGGAACCCATCCGCGGTTTGCGCGAGAGCGCTGATCTGGCTCGGAGCGCCATCCTTTTCGCTCCAGAATGTGTAGTGCATCTGATCTATGCTTCGGTCGCGATCGAGAGAAAACGCAGACAAGCTGAAGGCGAGCAGGAAGACCGGGGCGAGAATGCCAATGCATCGCAATCCGCGCGGTTCGTTTCCGATTCTCATTCGCTCAGTCATCGGGAGCGCCTGACCCGCTGCATCGCAGCGTCCATGGGCGAAGGGTTCGTTCATCTTCCGGCTTCCCCGATCATGCAGCGACGGTCCTTCGACCGGGGAGGGTAAAGCAAAACGTCGCCCCCCGTTCCGCGTTCGCGGAGGCCCAGATGCGGCCGCCATGGGACTCGATCACGGAGCGGGTGATTGCCAGTCCCAGGCCCGTGCCCTGGGGCTTCGTGGTGAAGAACGCCTCGAAAATCCTCTCCATCGGTTCGGCGGGCAGCCCCACGCCGTCATCGATGACCGAAATCAGCACCTGATCGTCCTCGGCCAACCTCGAGGTGATTCGCAACTGACCGGCCGTGTTGCGGATCGCCTCAATGCCGTTCAGCATGAGATTCATCAATGCCTGTTGCAACTGGACGCGATCCGCCATCGCCAGGAGCAGACCGTCGGCCAGATCCGTGTGGATGGCGATCGAATGCCGGTCCGCCTCATTTTGCAGGACGACAACCATCTCCCGGATGATCTCGTTCAGGTCGACCATGGCGAGTTGTGAAGAGCCCTTCTGATACAGCGTGCGTACACGATCAATGATGTCTGCCGCGCGCCTCGCGTCCCTGACCATCTCCAGCGCGGCCTCGCGCGCCTCCCCGAAATCGGGCCGGGTGCGGTCGAGCAATCGCAGGCAGGCTTCCGCGTTGGTCATCGCCGCGCCGATCGGCTGCTTGATCTCGTGCGCCAGCGAGGCAGTCAACTCACCCATCGTGCTCACGCGGTTGATGTGCACAAGCTCCGCCTCCAGTTGGCGGAGCCGGTCGCGTGCCTCTTCGGCGCGCCGGCGCGCGGTAATATCGACCATGGTGCCAACCACCTGGACAAGCTCGCCGTCGGGACCCAGAACCGGATGGCCGATGCCCTGAATGTTCCTGAGGGTTCCGTCGGGTTGCACGATCCTGAATTCAACGTCGCAATTCACTTTCTCGAGAAACGTCTTTTCGCTCGCCAGCCGCAGCCTGTCCCGATCCTCCGGGTGTACCCGCTGCATCCATTGCTCCCACATTGGCGGGCCCTGCCGGGGATCGAAACCGAAGAGCCGGAACATTTCCTCGGACCAGTAAATGGTCCGGCGGCTGGTTCCATCGATCGCACAACTGCCTGTCCGGGTCAGCCTCTGCGCTTCGGCGAGATAAGCCTCGCTGTGCCTCAACGCCTGCTCGGCCCGCTTGAGCGCCTCGATATCCGTGTTGGTTCCGTACCATTTGACAATCCCTCCCCTGTCGTCGAGGGAGGGAGTCACGCGAAACAGAAACCAGCGATACTCTCCATCGAACCGGCGCAGCCGTGCTTCGGATTCCCCCGGCTCTCCGGTAGCCAATGTCCGTCGCCAGTATTCCAGGAGTGACTGGAGATCCTCCGGATGCAGTGCGTTCGTCCAGCCCATCCCTTTCGCCTGATCCGCCGTGAGCCCCGCGTACTCCAGCCAGCGCCGGTTGAAGAATTCAGCGGACCCGTCTGCCGCTGCCGACCACGCCATCGACGGGATCCGTTCGATGACGTCGCGCAGCTCCCGCTCGCTGCGCTGCAGGAGATCGTTTTGACGCTGGAGTTCCGCCCGGGCTGCCTCCACCAGACGCAGGTTGAAATTGTCATCGATCGCGAAAGCAACAATCCGGCCGATGAGCCGCAGGAAACTGACGTCGTCATCCCTGTAAACCGTTCCAGGGGATCCGGACATACCCAATGCGCCCAGGCGGCGATGCGGCGTGGTGAGTGGGACAAAGACCAACGGGCCGACGCCGAGTCCCTGGGCAGCGATTCCTTCCCTCAGGCGTGCCGGTACTCTCGGATCGGTGCTCCAGTCCTGAATGTGGAATGGCTCCTGGGTTGCATAGGCCTGCCAGGATGGACGCTGCTGGACGGGTACGTCGGCATATCCGGGAATCAGTCTCTTCTCCCGGCCCACGACGGCCCATTCGATCTCGGTGGATCTCTCCTTGTAGACGACGATGTAAAACTGCAAGAACCCGAGGAATTCATGCAGTTGTTCGGAGAGGATCCTGGTCAGGTCCTCGGGATCCCGACACTGCGAAAGCGCTTCGCTGAGGCGAAGCACCGCTTCGTAGCGCCTCCCGGTGCTCTCTGGCGGAACGCAATCCTTTCCACTGATCTCGCGTTTGGGGGGGAATCCCATGAACCGATCTGCCGCGTCCGCAGTCAGATTGCGAGTGCCGGCTGCTCAAACCCTGCCTCTTTGCGGACCACCAACAGTTTATCGAATCCCGCGGAGGCGCTGTGCCGGGGCAAGGGAGCCGGCGCCGGCGATGCACGAAAAGCGGGCGCTTCCGCATCCGCCCTGGGGTGCGGGGAATCTGAAAGATGGGAACGGAAGCTCACCCCTCGAGGGTGATGTGAATTGTCAACTGGCGCGGCAAGTGTCTGCATTTTGACACGAACCCTTTCCGCCACGTCATCGAAGACCGTTGTCAAGTTGCTGAATCCGGAGTTTCATCCGTTTCTGCGCGACGCCAGTACAGCGGCAATCTGCGTGCATCGATCAGGCTGAATGGAATCGATGTGGAGCGGGCGTGGAGAGAGATTGAACCGCAGCGCGCAGAACATGCCTCCACGTCCGCTCTCGAGGTGTCTCATGGCGCAACCGAATCTCTCCTTCATCGGCAAGGTCAATATGGTATCGGGAGCAAGCGCCTGGGAGACGTTTCTTCTCGGCGCGGGAGTTCCTGAAAGCCACTGTGCCCGGCTTCTCAGGGGCAGCTCGCGCAAGGGTCGCGCCATCCGGTCATGGGTCCGGGAGAATTACGCAAGAAAGTATGTGCCGGAAGAGATCCTCGAGACGCTTGGGCTGCGAAGGCAACTCAGGCTACGGTGGCAGGCCGACGAATGACAGGCTTGCATGCCATTCCTTCGCGCAAATTCCGCCGGCATTCGGCGCCGTGGGGCGGCATTTGACCCTGCCGGAGATGCCGCTTGCAACCCGTCGCGGCAGACCGGCGCATGCGGTGCGGCGCGGTGAGCCGACCGCTTATCGCAGAAGCAACAGGGCGCTCAGGATGAGACAGACAACGGCGAGTCCGGCGGCAAGCCACGGCCAGAACGTTCCCCGCGGACTCAATGGAACTGCCGTCGGTTCCATCACCGCTCCGGTTACGGCCTGTGGGTCGATGATCGTTACCGGCGCAATAAAACGGTAGCCGCGCCTGGCGAGAGTCTCGACAAACTGCGGATTCTCCGCGGAGTCGCCCAGCGCATCGCGAAGCTTGTTTACGGCGATGCTGAGGCTGTGATCGAAGTCCACGGTGGTGTCGGCGCCCCAGAGCTCCGAGTGCAGGGTTTCGCGCGCTACCAATTCTCCCGGATGCTCGACCAGCACGGCCAGAAGCCGAAAGGGCTGCCTTTGCAGCCGAATCCGGATGCCGCAGCGGCGCAGCTCTCCCGTGCCCAGGTCGGCTTCAAACGTCCCGAACTGAATCCGCCTCACACGGTGCTTCACTGCCGCCAATGCCATGCGTCCTGAAGATCTCCGCGCGGAATCCTGAATCGCATTTCTCCGCCATGTGGCGGGATCCCGGCACTCTCATGGCTACGTCTCCCGGAGAAATCACTGCACAAGCAACGCCGCGCGCTTCAGTTATCCGGAGAGATCGAATTGATGCCGAATAGGGGAACCGGAGATATACCGCCCGTAATCATAGATTCGTTTTCGCGGCTGTGGTTGCAGGGAACTGCGTTGAGTCCCTGCCTCACCTCCTTGCGGTCAACGCATGGCAACTCACAATTCCCGGTGATTTTATGGAGGACGCTGTGATTTGGACAGGAATGCATGATAGCGGAGGCAGGCGCGAAATGTTTCGCGCGCTGTGGTTGTCGGTCACGATACTGTTGTTTTCCGTCATGGGACCCGGCCTGTTTGCCCAGACCGATACGGGCAGCATCGCCGGAACTGTGACGGACCCAACCGGCGCGGTGATTCCCGGCGCGGCAATCGTCGCAACGAATACAGACACCGGACAGCAACTGAACGCGGTTTCCAACGGCACCGGCGACTTCACGATTCTGGCCGTGCCGCGCGGCACCTACACGGTCAGCGCCTCCGAGTCGGGATTCACAAGCGATTCGGTGACGGTGACCATCTCGGTGATGCAGACCCAGAACGTTGCCTTCCAGTTGCAGGCGGCGGGGACGACCACTACCGTGACAGTGAGTTCGGCGGCCCCTCTGATCGATACATCCAACTCCACCATTGGCGCATCGATCGAAGGCCGGCAGGTGACCGAGCTGCCGCTCAATGGGCGTAACTTCTCGAACCTTGCGCTGTTGACGCCCGGCGTAACGCGCGGCGCCTACGGCGATGAGGCCAGCGGCGGCGGCAGCGCCAACTACACCGAGACGATCCGCAATAACGAGAGCGGCTCGGCCGCCATCTCCGTAAACGGCCTTCGTCCCCAGGCGGACAACTACATCCTCGACGGCGTGGACAACAACGACGGTCTGGTCAACACGATCCTGTTCTTCCCCAATATCGACGCCACGCAGGAATTCAAGGTGGATACCAGCGTGGCTCCGGCCGAGTACGGACGCGCGGGTGGCGCCATCGTCGTCAGCTCGCTCAAGTCCGGAACCAACGACTATCACGGTTCGGCCTTCTGGTTCTATCGCGACCGCGGCTTCGACTCCAACCCGAATTACCAGTTCAACGGCGCCCCGCTCACGCCCGCGGGCGGCTTCATCCGCAACCAGCCGGGCTTCTCTCTGGGCGGGCCTCTCATCAAGAACAAATTGTTTGCCTTCGGCGACTATCAGGCGCTGCGCGAGACCATTGCCGTCTCCCCGCACTACGTCACCGTTCCCACCGCGCTCATGCGCACCGGCAACTTCAGCGAGCTGCTGGTTGCAGACAATTCCGGCGGGGCCGGATTCCAGACGCAGTATCCGCGCTGCTATCCCGGCGACGTGCCGGGCACCTCGACTCCCTATGCCGGATCCACCAGCCCCGGACTCATCTTCGATCCGACCACCTGCTCGGCAGGAGCTCCGCCCGCGCAGTTCAGCTACAACGGACAGGCCAACGTCATTCCCCCCGACCGGCTGAATCCGGCGGCGGTGAATTACCTCAATGCGTTCCCGTTGCCGTCGCGCAGCGACCGGTACCTGAACAATTACCTTGTCTCACAAAGCGAAGCGAACAAGTACAACACCTTCGACGGCAGGATCGACTGGAACATTTCGCCGAACAACACGGCGTTCTTCCGCTTCAGCTACGACAACTCCGTGAACACCAAGACGTCGGAGTTTGCCGATCTTCCCGCGGGCGGAGGAACCGGGATCAACCCGACGCATGCCCGCGGTTACGACCTTGGCTATACGCGCATTGTTTCCGCGACCATGGTCAACCAGGCGCATCTGGCCTATAACCGCGACAACTACGGCTACACGCCTCCGTTCTTCGGCGTGCCCGTATCCGCCAATCTCGGCATCGTGAACGCCAACATCAATCAGGAAACCTCCGGCGGAGCGCTGATCGGAGGATGGAAAGGCGATCTCGAATACACCGGCGACTACGGCCTGTACGCGGTGCCGCAGAATACCTATGAAGTCACGGATTCACTGAGCTGGCAGAAGGGAAACCACACCCTGAAATTCGGCGGAACCTTTATCCGCCGCCAGGTGCAGTTCTTCAATCCGCAGGAAGGCAAGGGATACTTCTGGATCGATCAGGGCACGGTCGACTTCACCGGCTATGAGGTCTCGGAGCTGCTGGCTGGCGGCGTCGATCAATACGAGATCGGCTCGCAGTCCGGCTTTTTTGGCAACATCCAGCAGGAGGACGGCATCTTCGCCCAGGACGACTGGCGCGTGAACCGCCGCCTGACGCTGAACCTCGGCCTGCGCTGGGATTTCCTGTCCCATCCCTATGAGGAGCACAACCGGCAGTCGGCGTTCGATATCAATACCGGCACTGTGCTGGAAGCCGGCGTGAACGGCACTTCCTCCAGCGTCGTTGCGCAGGTGTATCACAACTTCGGCCCGCGCATCGGAGTCTCCTACGACCTGAGGGGAGACGGCAGATCGGTAATTCACGCCGGATACGGCATCTTCTACTATCCGGACTACGGCGGCATCGACAACCAGCTAGGCGAGCAGGCGCCCTTCGGAGGAAGCAACGACTATCTGGCCAGCAACGGATACTGCATCACGTTCACCGGGCAGCTCAACCAGGCGCCGGTAAAGACCGGCAACGACTATAACTGCAAGGGCTATACGAATCCCGCAGCCGTTGCCTACAACTCCGGCGGTGACATCGGGAAAGCTCTCCCGGCGCGCGGGTTTGTCAACTTCAATCCCCAGGCTCCGCCGGCCGGCACCAGCATGATCGCCGTCAACACCAACAACCCGACCAGCATGGTCCAGGAGTGGAACCTGCAACTGGAGCAGCAGTTGGGCGCGCACAACGTTGTGAACGTCGCCTATGTGGGGACAAGGGGAACGAACCTCTCGTCCTACTATCCCTACAACCTGGACCAGTTCACCACCGGCAAGCAGAACTTCCCGGGTCTGGGAGGCATCAACTACAACAACTACAACGGCATTTCCAATTACGATGGCCTGCAATTGCACGCGGAGCACCGCAGCACGAACGGGCTGGTGGCTACCGGCTCCTACGCGTGGTCGCACACGCTGGACGACTCGCCCGGCGCCTTCGAGGGCCAGACGGCGGCGCTGTATTACGATCCGATCGCCGGCTACGGCAACTCCAGCCAGGATCAGCGCAACGTCTTCAGCACCTCCATCCTTTATCCGCTTCCCTTCGGGCGCGGCCAGCATTTCGCGAGCAACGTCTCATGGCCGATGGACTGGCTGATCGGCGGCTGGCAGGGCAGCCTGATCGCTCTGGTGCAATCGGGCACGCCGGTGGATCTGTCGACGGGCCAGTTTGCGCCGGGCAACCGGCCCGATCTGGTTTCGCCCATCTCGTATCCCAAGAGCATCTCGGGATACTGGTTCAGCCCGGCATCATTCTCCGGGAACATCCCCACGGTCTACTCGGCCGCCTGCAATTGCACGGTGTACACGCGTCTCGGCTCGCTGGGACGCAACCAGGTCTACGGGCCCGCATACCGCGCCGTGAATCTCAGCCTCCAGAAGAACCTTCATTTCTGGGAGCGATACACGCTGGAACTGCACGGAGACGCATTCAACCTCCTCAACACGCCGGAGTTCACCAATCCGAACTCCAACCTGACCGGCTCGAATTTCGGGCAGGTTGAAGGAACCCAGGTCTACAGCAACCGCGAGATTCAGTTGGCGGCCCGCTTCACCTTCTGAAGATCGCGCCGGCCAACCAGGCGCCGCGGCTGCAGCTCGACCGCTGCCGCGGCGCATCCTCTGTGTGAGATTTCATCCTCAATTACGCTTGCCGCACGCTGGCGTGCGCCTTATGCTTCGGAGTTCAGGTTTCTGTTGATTTTCCCCGCGCAACAGCCGGAGAGCTTCATGCGATTTTGGGCTTCGTCGCTTCTGGCCGCGTGGTTGAGCTGTGCGGCCGCGGCATCTGTAGCGCAAGCGCCGCGCATCGACAGGATCGACCCGCCGGATTGGTGGACCGGTCTTCCCGGCCCCATGCTTCTCCTGCAAGGCGAAGGCTTCGCCGATGCGCATTTCGCGGTCAGCGGAAACAAGGTGAAGATCGAGCGCACGCAGGTCTCGGAAAACGGGCACTGGGCGTTCCTGTGGCTCGATACACAATCGGCCGCGCCGGAGACAGTGTGGCTGACGGCGAGCAACAAACGTGGGAATGCGCGCCGCGCGTATGTACTTGCACCGCGCAACAAGGATCCGACGGCGCACGCCGGATTTTCGGCGGCCGATGCGATGTATCTGATCATGACGGACCGCTTCGCGCGCGCCGGCTCCGATGTGCCGCCCGGGGACGATCGCTCTGCGCCTCGCGGTTGGCACGGAGGCAATCTCAAAGGCATCGAGCAGCACCTCGACTACCTTCAGCAACTCGGCGTCACTACGGTATGGACCACACCGGTTGCATCGAACGGTGCAATGCCGGAGTCCTACCATGGCTACGCGGCCACAGATCTCTACGCCGTGGATGCGCACTTTGGCACGCTCGCCGATTACCGTCATCTCTCCGATGCGCTTCATGCCCGCAAGATGAAACTGGTGATCGACCTGGTCCCGAATCACATCGGCGTCGAGCATCCGTGGATTCAGGACCCGCCGGCTCCGGACTGGTTGCACGGCACGCTTGCCCATCATCTCGCGGCGCAGCACGATTTCTACCGGCTCATCGACCCTCATGCTCCGCCAGGCGCATGGCTCGCAATCACACAGGGATGGTTCACCGACGGCATGCCCGACCTGAACCAGGAAAATCCGCTCGTCTCGCAATACCTGATTCAGAACGCCCTGTGGTGGGTTGAGACGGCAAATATCGACGGCATCCGGCTCGACACGTTTCCCTATGTGAGCCGCTCGTTCTGGCATGATTTCCACGCCGCGCTGCACTCCGCTTATCCGCACCTGACGACCGTGGGCGAAATCTTCCATGACGATGCCGAGGTGACTTCATTCTTCGCCGGGGGCGCGGCGCACGGGGGCATCGACACCGGCCTGGACACGCCGTTCGATTTTCCGGTGCACTTTGCGCTGCGCGATACGCTGGCACACGACAAGCCCATGACCGGGCTGGCAAGAGTGCTGGGCCAGGACGAGCTGTATCCGCATCCGGAGCGACTGGTACCCTTCATCGGGAATCACGACACCACGCGGTTCATCACCGAGGCGGGTGGTTCGGAGCCCCGTCTGAAGCTCGCGCTGGGATTGGTAGCCACGTTGCGGGGAATGCCGCAGATCTACGCCGGCGACGAGATCGGCATGACAGGCGGCGCCGACCCCGATAACCGCCATGATTTTCCCGGCGGCTTTCCAGGAGACCCGCGGAACGCTTTCAACGTGGCCGGACGCACGCCGGAAGAACAGGAAGTCTTCGCGTGGACCTCGGGCATGCTGGCGCTGCGCGCCTCACATGCGGCGTTGAAGACCGGAAAAGAGCAGAACCTGTTTGCGGACGATGACGGATTTGTTTTCGTCCGCTCGCTCGATATGGGCGGCTGCTCGCGGGGCGGAAGTTCCGATCCGATGAAGGCGCGGCTGCTGATCGTGCTGAACAAATCGGAAAAAAGCAAAACGATCGATCTGCCGGTGGCAGACACCGCTCTGGCAGGCTGCACGGTATTCACCGCTCAGGCGCCCGCAATGGGCAACGCTCCGGTTGCGAGCGGTGGAACGCTCCACATCAAAGAGCCCGCGGAGACCCTGAGCGTTTACGAGGTGCAATAAAGGATCAGTCCGCCGGATGAGACAAACGGCGAGTGCATCGGCTTCCACGCTCTCGCGGGATATGGGTTTCCGGTTTCGCGAGGAGCCTGTCCGGGAAGAAAAACGGACCGCTCCCCGGTGGAGGAGCGGTCCGCCGTGCGAATGACCGCATCGGAGTCGTTTCACAGTTCATTTGTCCCGCTATAAGGTGACTCCGAGGCCTGGAAACCGCCGAACCGCCTCAGTACTCGAAGAGTGCCGATGCGGAGTAGTCGCCCGTCTTGCCCCAGAGCGCGGTTTGCGCCTCGGGCGTTCCCTTGCCCCAGAGCGCCGTCTTGCCCCAAAGCGCCGTATAGCCGTTCGGGTCGTCCTTGCCCCACAGCGCGGTCGATCCCCACAACGCAGTCGTGTTGTTGCCGGAGTAGATGAACTCGTTGTTGCCGTAAACCGCGGACGCCGACCACGGCCCTGTCTGCTGCCACAAGGCGCTTGGGTCGATGTTCGCGGTCACGTCGTCGGTTGCCGCGTCGTAGACCGCGATGGGCGACATGGCCGTGCCCGCAGGCACCGATCCACCGTTGACCTGTGCGGCGCTCAGCGTTTTCGCGATGTCGAGATATCCGGCGCCGATGGTGAAGACATCGTAATTGGCGTTGTACACGACACCGTTGTCGGTAACGCTGCTGAATGCGGGAAAGTAGCTGCGGTCGCCGTTGACCATGATGAGAGCCTTCACCTCATCCGGCGTGAGATTCGGGGCAGCCTGCAGCAGGTCGGCGACGGCTCCGCTGGTGACCGCGGTGGACATGCTGGTGCCGCTCAACGGGAAATAATTCGCCGACGGAGTTTGCGCGCCGTTGGTCTCGTAGAACGAGTACCACGTGTAGAACGAGGGATTGTCCACGGCAAGCGGATCGTTGGAGAATTGGAGGCTCGTAACCAGGTTGCCGGGGGCGACGATGTCAGGCTTGATGACGTCATCGATGAACGACGGACCCTTGGAGCTGTAGCTCGCGATCAGGTCGTCGTTGATGGGCGCCGTCTCCATGGTGCGCATGGCGCCGACGGTAAGCGCGTAGGGATCGTTGCCCGGAGAATCGATAGTTCCGTAACCCTCGGGGTTGAGATTCAGATCCCGGCCGTCGTTGCCCGCGGCGACCACCACCACGATGCCGGCTTTCCAGGCTTTCTCGACGGCCTGGCAGAGCGGGTCGAGGGTGTAGCTCTCGTAGATGGGCCGGCCCAGCGACAGATTGATGACGCGGATGTTGTAGGTGCCCTGAAGCTGGATCGCGCGCTGGATGGCCGCGATCACTTCCGAGTCGGTCCCGGCGCCATTCTCGTCGAGAACGCGCAGATTCACGATGCTCGCGTTCGGAGCCGCTCCGCGGAATGTCCTGAAGTACTGCGGTCCATACGAATCGGCGCCGTTTCCGGCGATCAGTCCGGCGACGTGCGTGCCGTGGCCGTAGTGATCGAGCGCGTCGTTCTGTCCGGAGACGAAGTTCTGACTGTATACGATTCGTCCGGTGCTGCCCGGAGCCGGTTCGGTGAGCGAAGAAAGCAGCCGCGAAAGGATATTCTCGCCGACGGGAAGCAGACCGGAGAGGGAATTGATGCTGAGATCGGGCACAGGCGTGATGCCGCTGTCGATGACGGCGACTCCAACGTTTGTGCCGACATAACCCTGCTGCCATACCTCGGGAGCATTGATCGGCTCTGTAGTGTACTCGGCAGCGGTGATGGTCACAGCCTGGTGCGCGACCACCGTCCGATCGAGCGAGATGTACGTGACGTTCGGATCCGAGGCGATCGAGTTCAGTTGGCCGACGTTGATGGTCACGCCGAGCGCATTGATGGTGCTCAACACAAGCCCGACAACTCCGCCAAGAAGACCCAGCAGCAGGGTCTCCAGCGAGGAAGGCGGATTGTGGTACTGAATGATGACCGGAACGTTCTGGTTCGAGGGCAAGGCCGCAAGATCGGGCGAGATCTTGCTGCTGGTTGTCGCAGTCGCAGTCGCTGCGAAGCTCACACTTGCCGAAACGATCAGTAATCCGAGGATAAGGAAACGCCTGAACCGCAAATAAGACATAGGGGACCTCCCGAGGCGTAGTTAAGTTATTTCGCCGCTATCAGAATTGACACTGCGGGTTTTCGTTCCAGCTTCGGGGGAGGGCCTTGCCTGGAACTCGGAACGCCACACCTGCAATCTTCATTCAGGCCTGCGTTCGAAGCAATGCTGCTCCAGTTGCAAACGGGACGCAATGCGAATCCCTCGAAAGGTAAGTACATTGGTAACTTCGAAGCTATGGAAGCTGCATTTTCATTATGCAAGTAATCACTCGGCAATTACTAAATGGAGGTCGAAGCCGCGGAACCCGGCGCTGCGGCGGCGCTTTCATTATGTCGGTAATCACCTGGCTATTACTAATTGGAGGGGTGCAACGGCCGTTGAGCTGCGATAACTCAATAGAAGATCCAGCGGAACGGGAAGGGTATCGAGAAGCGCCCGCGTCGATGGATGACTTGCCTTGCTCAACTCGTCTACCGGCAGGCATTCGGCGATGGTGCCGCAGTCAAGAATGGCAATGCGGTCGCAAAGCCGGAGCACGGAGACAAGATCGTGGGAGACGTAGAGCACGGCTGTTTCATGCCGGCGATTCACTCTGCGCAACAGATCGACGATCTGCGCCTGCGTGACGGGATCGAGGGCGCTGGTGGGTTCGTCGGCGATGATGAGCGCAGGCCGGTGCAGCAAGGCCAGCGCGATGAGCACGCGCTGGGCCTGCCCCACGCTGATTTGCGGGGGCCGACGGCGGAGAAAGTCGGGGTCGGACGGAAGCTGGACCTCGGCAAGCAGATCGCGCATCCGCGCATGGAGCGCCGCGCGGCCGCTGCTTTCGTGCGCATTCCATGCCTCGACGAAGTGGCTCTGCAGGCTGATCGCCGCATTGAGCGCGGTCATGGGACTTTGCGGAATCAGCGCCACCTTGCGGCCGCGCACCTCGCGCAGCCGGCGCTCGCTGCGGGCGAGCAGGTTTTCGCCCTCCACTTCGACCTCGCCCGTGACCCGGCCACCGCGCCAGGGCAGCAGGCCGAGGAGCGCCAGCACGAGCGTGCTCTTGCCTGCTCCGCTGGTTCCCACCAGTCCGAGCACTTCGCCGCGCCGCAACTCGAAGTGAATGTCGCGCAGGACGGTCTTGCCGGGATAAGCGGCTTCGAGGCTGACGCGAAGCAGAGCCTCGCTGCTCATCGTTGCCCGTCCAGGCGAAGGTCTTCCGCATTCCACGCCAGCGCGGGCTCGAGAACCGCGGGCTGCACCCCCTTGAGGTGCGGCGAAGCCGCAACCAGGACGTTCGGGTAGACGAGATAGATGAACGGTTGCTCGTCGGCGACGATTTGCTGCACGCGGTCGACAGCCTGTTTGCGCGTGGTCATGCTCAAGCTGGAGGCCTGGCGGTCCATCGCGCGGTCAATCTCCGCCTCCCATGCGGTCGCCGGCGCCTTCTCCGACGGATCCCACTGATGATTGGGAGACGAGCTGAGCCAGATGTTCATCATCGCGTTGGGATCGGGATCGACGTTTTCAAGGCCAAGCAGGCAGGCTTCGTAGTCCTGGGTGTGCATCAGGCGCTCGATCAGCGCGGGAAAATCGAGCGCGACCACGTTCACCTGCATTCCCAGAGCCGCCAGATCCTGCTGGATCAGCGTCGCCATCTTCATGCGCGCGGCGTTGCCGGCATTGGTGAGAATGGAGAATTTCACCGCATGACCGGCGGAGTCCTGAAGAGTGTCTCCGTCCAGATGAAAGCCCGTGCGGGCCAGAGCGGCCCTGGCAGCCGCCACATCGGTGTGCGGCGCAGAGATCTGATGGTCATACCACTCACTGTTGGCCGGCGAGATGAAGCTGTAGGCCGGCGTGGCGTGCCCCAGATAGGCGATGCGGGCGAGATCCGCGCGATGGATGGCCTGCGAGACGGCGAGGCGGAAGTCGCGGCTTTCGAACCATGATTTTTCCCAGGCGGGGAGCGGCGCGTTCGGGGCCTGGTTGAACCACATCTGCTCGGTGTTCAGCGAGGGTCCAAGATCGCGCACCGCCGCCGGATCCTTCTTTTGCACAAGCTCGAAATAGTCCGGCGGAACGCCGTCGATGAGATCGTAGTCGCCGCGTTCGAAAAGGCGGATCTCCTGCTCGTGGTTTTCGAGCACATCGAGACGGATGCCCGACGCATAAGGCAAAGCGGCTCCGCCCGCGGCGGCGTAATGAGGATTGGCGCGCAGGCGCACAAACCGGGAACGCCGATACTCGGCCACGACAAATGGCCCGGCGGTCACGCGGCCTTCGCTGGGACGCTCGGCCGGCTCGATGGCGATCTCGTCGAAGACCTTGCCGATGCCAATCACGCGCCGGGGCAGATGGACGATCACGGCGCCCGCATCGGGCGCATCTACAGTGACGTCGGCGGGAGACACGAACTCCTCGGCGACCGGCGCGCCGGTATCCTTGCGCAGAACGCGGCGGATCGACCAGGCCACATCCCGCGACGTGAGGCTGCTGCCGTCGGAGAACTCGAGTCCCGGACGGAGCCGGAACGTGATCGTTTTGCCGTCGGAAGACAGTTTCCAGCTTTCGGCGAGCCGCGGCTCGACCTTTTGCGTCAGGCGATTGAAGCGCAGCAGCACGCCGGCGGTGAGATAGCGCACCTGTTCCGACTCCTGGTCGTCGACCTTGGCCGGGTCGAAGGTTTTGGGGTCGTAGCCGATGGTCCATACCAGTTCGCCGGGCTTGCGCGGCGCGGCCTGGGCCCGGCACAGATCGGCGAGTATAACCGCGAGAATCAGCGAAGCACAAAGGAGCAGCCAGCGGAAAAGGCGCATTATTCCACCTCCACGGCAATGGCATCGAGAAGCAGGAGGACGACAACAAGAAGCGCGACGGGAAAGTAGACCCATCGGGTCTGCATGAGCATTGCGGAATTGTCGAGTTCAAGGAGCATGCCGCCCCACGAGGGCAGCGGCTCGCCAACGCCCAGACCCAGCGCGCCGAGGTTTGCCTCGGCGATGACGAACGCCGGGATGCAGACGAGGAACTGCGGCACCAGGAGCGGAAGCAGATTGGGAATCGCGTGACGAACGATTTGTACCGGGCGCAAACCCGATGCGCGCGTGTGCAGCATCCATTCGGCATTTCTGAGATTCAACGCTCCGCGCCAGACGGCCCGTGCGCACGCCGGCCAACCCAACGCGGCGAGTACGAGAAAGGTAATCGCCGCCGAGTTTGCGGGAGATGTGGTCAGCGGCAGCGCGGAACGGACCATCATGAGCAGAAAGAGCCACGGCAGCGCGAGAAACACGTCGCAGGCCAGCATGGCCAGCCAGCCGACGGATGCCGGCCCGAAGGCAGCGAGCGTGCCCACGGCCGCAGCGGCCGCCGTGGTGATCGCAGAAGCTGCGATGGCTCCGGCCAGGCTGAGCAGGAAGGCCGCCGAGACGCGCACCAGGCGATCGCGGCCCAGCTCATCGGTGCCTGCCGGGTGCTGTCGCGACGCCGTGGCCAGGGTCGCATCGCGATCCTGCCGCGAATAGCTCGCGCGCGGCGCAAGGAGAACGATGGAGGCGACAAGCACGAGGCCAACGAGCAAAGCCGCAACGGAGCGATTGAACCTCATGCGCTTCTCCATTCACCGGCGCGATCGGGTGCAACTCCAGAGAGCGTGACCGCCAGCGCCATGATCATGGTGATGGCGAGCAGCACGGGCAGATCGCGGTTCATGGCCGCATTCCATGCCAGTTGGCCAAGCCCGGGCACGTTGAAGAGGACTTCGACCGGCACCAGCGCGCTCAACGCCGTCACGATGGAGAGCGTGGCCAGCGCGGCAAGCTGCGGAGCGAGCGACGGGAACAGATGAAAGCGAAGAATCCGCCACGTCCTTATGCCCTGCGCCCGCGCCTGCAGCACATGCGGCTCGAGCCAGGCCTTGCGCAATGCGCGATGCAAGAATTTGAAATCCCGCGCGGCGAGAAGCAAAGCCATCACCAGTACCGGGCCTCCGCAGCCGGACAGCAGGCAGAGCGTCGCCATGGCCGCGGTGGGAATGGCCAGCAGAAGCGTTGACGGCGCCTGCCAGACCGCCGCCGGGTTGCGGCCCGCGCTGGAGAAGAGGGCGGCCACAATGGCCAAGGCCCAGGCGAGGACCAGAGATCGGACCATCAGACCACCAGTCACCGCCAGCCGCGGGCGAATCAGCCCGGAAACGGGAACGTCATATTGCCGCGAGATTCCCGCGTTTCCCTTTGCCCACCCCCCGATCTCGGCAGACAACATCCCGAGCAACGAATGGCTTCGTGCCGTCTCCTGCGAGAGCTCGACGCGAGCGGCAACGGCATAGCGCGAATCCATCTCGCGCGCATCGCTCAGGTACCCCGGGGCAAAGCGCACCAGAACCGTCGAACCGGCAATCACGAGCACGACAATCGCCAGCGCGCGCGCCAGCCACCTTGCAATTGAAATTGCGGATTTCATCGCGCCGATACACCTGCGAGGAGACGCCGCGGCTCGCGATGGCCTCGCTGTTCCATCGAGTTCCGCCTGTCGATTTCCAGCCTTCGCTCAGCCTTGGCCAGCAGCTCTTCGGCTCCATCGCCGTCCTGGGGATAAAACGCCGATCCCACGCTCAATGAAAGGCCCGTTTCGATCTGCTGGCCGGCGCACATCCGCTCCACAACGAGATGGAGAATCTCCAGTTGGGCGTCCGCCGAGGAGGCGTCCATGGCAGGGAACAGGAAGGCAAATTCGTCCCCGCCGATGCGGGCAACCGTGTCGTCGGGTCCGCAGCAGTCGCGGAACCCGCGGGCGATGGAGCGCAGGAGCTGATTGCCGGCTGCGTACCCATAACCATCGTTGACTTTCCTGAACGACCGGAGATCGCACGCGATCACGGCGAACGACTGGGCCTTGGCGCGCGCCGATTCCAGCTCGGCATCGGTCCGCTCCAGGAAACGGCCCAGATTCGACAACTGCGTCAACGCATCGGTCTTCGGCTCCTGGAACGGCGCCATCGGCGCGAACTGGTAGCGCAACGTGTTCTCAAGGGCAAGCGAAAACCTCGGTTCGATCGCCTGCAGGACGCGCAGATCGTCTTTTGCGAAGGCCGCCTGCTTCGATGAGCAGACCGTCAGCACGCCCAATATGGCGCCGCTCAGATTGAACAGCGGAATCGAGAGCGCCGAACTGGATCCGGCAAAGGATCCGCTTCCGGACAGATAGTTCGGTTCCACCGTGGGATTGCCGTTGACGATGGGCCGTGCGCTCTGCGCCACCCAGCCCGAGAGTCCTTCACCGGCCGGTATCGGCTGCGCCGAGAACGCACTGGCGCTTCGACCGCCGGAGTAGAGCGGAATCACCGCGTCGTCCTGCTTGCGGTAGACGACGAGGCACTCGAAGGGAAGCAAAGGCTGCAGGCGCGCGCAAACCATCGCGCTCAACTCGGCCGGGCTGAGGGAGGTTCCCATGGCCTGTTCGAGCTCGAGGAGCGACTTGGCTTCCTGAGCGGCCGCGGCAATCCGGCCCAGCAATCCGAGCCGCGGTTGAGCGCATGCGCCGGCGTCAGACGCCTTCTCCGCCCCTTCGGCGCCCTGCTCCTGCGCAAACCCTGCTCCGGGCGCGACGCCGCGCTCGATGAAAAGATCAGTCTTCAGCGGTTCGACTTCCTCGATCTGCTGGCGCGCCATCTCCTCGAGTCCGAGATACCGTTCTTCGAGCAGCTTGACCACGACCGGATCGAACTGGATGCCGGCCTTGCTCCTCACAAAAGCCATCGCCTGCCCGATCGGCAGGGCCTTGCGATAGGGCCGGTCGGAAGCCAGGGCGTCGAAGCAATCGACGGCGGTGAGGATGCGCGCCCCGATGGGGATCTCCTCGCCCTTCAATCCACCCGGATAGCCGCTTCCATCCCATGCCTCGTGATGCGAGCGCACGATGGGAACGACCGGATAGGGAAAGTGCACGCGTTCCAGGATGTCGGCGCCCACCACCGGATGGATCTTCATCTTCTCGAACTCTTCGGGGGTGAGCTTGCCGGGCTTGTTGATGATGTATTCGGGCACCGCCAGCTTGCCGATGTCGTGCAGAAACGACGCGGTGACCAGAGCCCGCATGAGCGGCTGATCGAGGCCCATCAGCTTGCCCAGCTCGGAGACATAAACGCGAACACGCATCAGGTGCCGGTGCGTGTTCTTGTCCTTGGCCTCGACGGCCATGGCGAGGCCCTCGATGGTGCGAAGGTGCAAGGCTTCGGTCTCGGCAATGTGGCGTTCGCGGTCGCGGACTCTCGCCATCTGCGCCATGTAGGCGCGGTAGACGGTGTAGACCATCGGAATCAGCAGCAGCGATGTGAGCCAGCCGAAGTGGATCCCGACCCAATCCGCCGAGGCGGCCAGAACTGCTCCCACAAAGTAGAACGGCAGGTACCAGGGGAACTCCTGGAGCCATTTCCGGGCAGGCGAAGCGCCGGACTCCCAGCCGAGAATCAGCGCGAGAGGGATGGTGTTGGCCAGAAAGTAGACCGTGGCCGCAACCGCAAGCGCCGGCGCGACTTCCCGATTCAGCAGCGTGAGCGACGCCACATACGTGTGCCAGGCCAGCACCGTGGCCGTAGTCACGTTGGCCACATTGAAGAGGATCTGGATCAGGCTGAAGGGCTTGATGACGCGGATGCGGCACTGAGCCAGGACGCTCGAAGCGGCCAGCAGCGTGGCCTGCAGCGGCGAAAGCTGCAGGATGCCCAGCAGGATGAAGGGAAAATTCACCGACATCGTGCCGTCGCTCCTGGGCATGGCCACCTTCATCCCCGAGCTGAGAAGGATGGCGACCAGGTACACGAAGAAGTGAATCCATTGCGAGGAGAAGTATCCGTCGGTCGAATACAAACTCGCAATGGCTCCAGCCACAACCGCGCATACCAGAGCCTTGACCCGAAATGTCATGATGCAATCTCAAGCGGGTCCTGAAGCGGGCGTGTCCTCATTGCGCGACCCCCCTCGCCTGCTTCCGGACCTCAAAAAACGTTCGAAAACGACACACTTTCAGCCAATATGCTACCCATGACTGAAGGCGCGCCCAATGCGTCTTTCGTGGACAGGATTCACACGATCAGGGCATCGGCAGCGCGAAAGAGCCGCGAAGAGCTTGCGAATGGAGGAGTCGCCGCGCGCCGGCCCTGGCTTGCCTTAGCCAGCGTCGCCGGACTAGGCTATCGGCATGCATCGATGTCGTTAACACCGCCCGGTGGCTGCTCCGATGCCCGCGTGCCCGGTTCCGGCATTCATTCGGCCCACCAGGCGGCTCGCCACCAAGACCCCCAGGAAACCACGAGAAAACCCATCCCAGCGAGGAGACGATTATGGCGCGCATTGCCGCTGATGTGACGGAACTGATTGGAAAAACGCCGCTGGTGCGGCTGAACCGCGTTGCCGCCGGGTTGCCCGGCACGGTGGTGGCCAAGCTCGAGGGCAAGAACCCTGCAGCCAGCGTGAAAGACCGCATCGGCTTTGCCATGGTCGACGCCGCCGAGAAGGCCGGCAAGATCAAACCGGGCGAGACGGTGCTGATCGAGCCCACCAGCGGCAATACCGGCATCGCGCTGGCGTTCGTCGCGGCCGTGAAAGGCTACAGGATCATCCTCACCATGCCGGAGACGATGAGCCAGGAGCGGCGCGTGCTGCTCAAGGCCTTCGGCGCGGAGATTGTGCTCACGCCGGGGCCGAACGGCATGAAGGGCGCGATCGCAAAAGCCGAGGAGATCCGCGCCAACACGCCCAACGGATTCATCCTGCAACAGTTCGACAATCCCGCCAATCCCGCGATTCATCTCGCGACCACGGGTCCGGAGATCTGGGAAGACACCGACGGCAAGGTCGACATCCTGATCTCGGGCGTGGGCACGGGCGGCACGATCACGGGCGTGGCCCGCTATATCAAGCCCAGGAAGCCGGGGTTCAAAGCGATCGCGGTCGAGCCGACCGATAGC
The DNA here is from genome assembly GCA_030039035.1 of Acidobacteriaceae bacterium. GTDB lineage: Bacteria > Acidobacteriota > Terriglobia > Terriglobales > Acidobacteriaceae > Telmatobacter. Next base: position 30,618 of record JASHQQ010000386.1, read on the forward strand.
GCCGTGCTGAGCGGCGGCAAGCCCGGTCCGCACAAGATTCAAGGCCTGGGCGCGGGGTTCGTCCCCGGCGTTCTCGACACGACCCTGGTCGACGAGGTCATCCAGGTCACCAATGAGGAGTCGGTGGAAATGGCGCGCCGGCTGCCGCTCGAAGAGGGCCTTTTTGTCGGCATCAGCTCGGGCGCGGCCGTGGCCGCGGCGCTGAAAGTGGCCGCCCGCGCCGAAAACAAGGGCAAGCTGATCGTGGTGGTGCTGCCCGACTTCGGCGAACGTTACCTCACGAGCGTGCTCTTCGATTCGCTGCGGCAGGAGGTTGCCGCGCTGGCGCCGGAGCCGGTTGCGGTGTAGAGCCGGGGGCGCAGCGATGTTCGATCGCATTCGCGAGGATATCCGCTCGGTGAAGGAGCGCGACCCGGCCGCGCGCTCCACGCTCGAGGTGCTGCTCTGCTATCCCGGGCTATGGGCAGTCTGGCACCATCGCCTCGCGCAAGCGCTGTGGCAGGCGAAAATGCGGCTTCTGGCGCGAATGCTTTCACAGATGAGCCGGTTCGTCACAGGAATCGAGATTCATCCCGGCGCACGGATCGGCCGCAGGCTTTTCATCGATCATGGCGCGGGGGTCGTGATCGGCGAAACGGCGATCGTGGGCAACGATGTGACGCTCTACCAGGGCGTGACGCTGGGCGGCACGGGCAAGGAGCACGGCAAGCGCCATCCGACGCTGTGCGACGGCGTCTTTGTGGGCAACAACGCCAATCTGCTGGGCAACATCTGCATCGGGGAGAACTCGCGCGTTGGCGCGGGTTCGGTGGTGCTGGCCGATGTGCCACCCAACTCGACCGTCGTCGGCGTTCCCGCGCATATCGTCTATCGCGACGGTCAGCGGGTGCTCATTACCGACCCGAGGGAAATCAAGGACCCGCTGTCGGACGCCCTCATCGCCCTGGCGCTCCGCGTCGACCAGGTCGAACGGCTCTGCGGCCGGGCGGCGCAACCGGTCGAGCCCTTTGCCGCCGAAGAGGCTGAGCGCAGCGCCTACCGCGAGCAGTTGGAGCGCCTGCGCGACTATGTGTCGATGGGCGAGGGCATTTGACTCATCGTCCGATTCAGGAAAAGCTCGATTCCGTTCCCGGTTTGGCACGTCAAGCCTTCGGTCTCGTCGAATTCAGCTAAAGTTCTCGCGCAACCCGCCCTAGTCTGCGGCAGGGGTGGTTCGGAGGAATGCGCCGCTTCAAGCCACGATTCCTTGGGCTCGTGTGGCTCCTGTCCTGGCTCTGCCGCTTCGCCGTTGCGCAAGCGCAGGCGCCGGTTCATTCGACTTCTCCCATTGAAGAATCGTCTCTGTCGCACCGCCCCATGCCGGGGCCGATCCCGGTCCGGCACATTCCACGGGATCTTCCCCCTCCCTCCGGCAGCGCGACGTCGACTTCGCTGACTCTGTCGGCTGACATCGTTCCGGCAGGAACCGCGGTGACGCTCACGGCCAGGGTCGGCTCCGGCGAGACGGCAGTTGCGCCCGGCATCGTGGACTTTTGCAACGCGGAATCCGGCGCGTGCGCGGGCTCTGCGATTCTCGCGACTGCAGTGCTCGAAGCACAGGGCGAGGCGGTCGGCACCGTCAGACTGCCGGCAGGCAGCTACTCGATCCGGGCGAGATTCGTGGGCACTACACCCTACGCGCCGAGCGCGTCGGCGCCGCAATCGCTGACGGTGGAAGGAAACTCGAATTACATTACCAAAGCCACGCTGACGAGCGTGACCGGCGGCCAAGGCGGCTACGCCATGAATGCGACGCTGACGAGCCATGCGCCCATCGCGCCCACCGGAAGCCTCGTCTTCACAAACACGACCGGCAAAGCAAAACTGGGCAGCGCCGCATTGCCCGATTCCGCGCTGGACGGCTATCAGCCGTTCGGCCTCATCACCACGGGCGCGCAAAGCGGGCCGAACGATCTCGTCGTTGGAGATTTCAATGGTGACGGCATTCCCGACCTCGCTACACCCGATTCGGCGACGGGCGTCGTTGCCATCTTTCTCGGCAAGGGCGATGGAACGTTCCAGCCGGCGAAGTTCGCCTCGACCGGGACGGGCAGCATGCCGCTGGCGCTCGCCGCAGCAGACTTCAACGCCGATGGAAAGCTGGACCTCGCGGTTGCGCTGGCAAATCAGGGCGCCGTGGCGATTCTGCTGGGCAATGGCGATGGAACATTCCAGCCTGCGCGATTCGTGACTACCGCGGGATCGGCGCTCTACCATCCGATTGCGCTTGCCGTGGCGGACTTCAACCATGACGGCCGGCTCGACATCGCGACAGCCAACAACTCTCTGGGCGCGAGTGTGCTGCTCGGCAACGGCGACGGCAGCTTTCAGCCTTACAAGCTGCTAGGCTCGAGCCAGGGACCCACGTGGATCGCGGCGGGCGACTTCAACCACGACGGAGATCCCGACCTGGCGGTGACGACGTCTTCCAACACCGTCGACATCAGCATGGGAAACGGCGACGGAACGTTTCAGGGTTACACGAGCATCGCGACCGGAGGCGGCAGCAATCCGCAGTCGGTGGCCGTCGCCGACCTCGATGGCGACGGCAATTCCGATCTGGTCGTTGCTTGTTACGGCGCCAATGCCGTGGGAGTGCTGCTCGGTAATGGCGATGGGACGTTTTTGCCGATCGAGCTCTACGCAGCGGGTGCGGAGCCGATTTCGGTCGCGGTTGGCGACCTGAATCTCGACGGGATTCCCGATCTCGTTGTGACCAATTTCGGCTCCAACAGCCTGAGCCTCTTTCAGGGTAACGGCGACGGAACGTTCCTGCCGTTGCCGGCCTACTCGACGACCAGCGGCTCGCAGCCGGCAGCGAGCGTGATCGCCGATCTCGACGCCGAGGGCGCGCCGGAGATTGTCACGGCGCTCTATGAATCGAGCGCGCTCTATGTGCTGGAAAGCGAGCGGATGCAGGGAGTGCAGCTCGAGGACGCGACGCTTTCGACGGCAAGGACGATCGATCTGACGGCTTCGTACGCCGGCGACAGTCTGTATGCGCCGGCGACGTCGGCGGCGTATACATTTCCTCCCGCGAGCGAGCCCGACAACGAGGACTTGTCGGGTAAGAAGTCGGAACCAGCTAAGAGCCGTATACTCACGCCAGATGCAGGTTCCCAGTCCAGCGATGACAAGAGCCGTACTCCTGCGGCGCATTCGCGTCTGGCTGTCGTTGTTCATCGCCGGGCTGGTGTTGAGTGGGTTGACCGCGTTTCCCCTCAATCACGAGTTGCGGATGGTCAATCATCTGATGGGCGTTGCGCCGCAAGTTCCGGCGAGCCATGAACCGGCTCTTCATGTGTGGCTGCGAAGAGTCTACGATGCGCTCTCCGATACCAACCATCGGTATCCGTTTCTTGCCTACGGCACCGACTGGCTGGCCTTCGCGCATCTGGTGATCGCGATCGCCTTTATCGGCCCTCTGATCGACCCGGTTCGCAACAAATGGGTGCTGACGTTTGGCGTAATCGCCTGCGCCGGCGTGATTCCGCTGGCGCTCATCGCCGGCTACATTCGTGGAATTCCGTTCTTTTGGCGGCTGATCGACTGCAGCTTCGGCGTCTTCGGCGCGATTCCGCCGGTGATCTGTCTGCGGTATGTGAGCGCGATAGAGAGAACGAGTTGATCGGGCAAGCGCCGGACTATTCGGCCTGTCTCGCGGTTCCTTCTTCCTTGCGAGAGGGTAGCAGAATGCGGCTGATCCGCGGCCCACAGTTCCAGAAGATCCAGGAGGCAAAGAAATAGCCGGCGATACGGCCAAGATGAAAGCCGATCTCGACGCGATCAAGGTTAGCGAAATATGTATCTCCAAGCGAAAGGAGTCCAGCGATCGAGTAGTGATGGAGGGAGACAAAACGCTCCGGCAGGTAGGATGCGTCTACGAAAGCGCAAATGAGCTGGATCACGGCAATCGCGCGACTGACCAGCAAAACAGCGTCATCCCTCGACATGGAATCCTCCGGCGGAAGCGATCCAGCAATGATATGCGATCGCGGGGCGGAAACTCCGTGTAGCCAGTTCAGTCTCCGTGCGCTTCCTCGAGCTCCGCGCCCACGCGGTGCAGCTTCATCACGCGCCACTGCAGCCGGTCGAAGAACAGATAGACGACCGGCGTGGTGAAGAGCGTGAGCATCTGCGAGACGATGAGGCCTCCGACGATGGTGATGCCGAGCGGCTGGCGCAGCTCAGACCCCACGCCCATGCCGATGGCCAGCGGCAGGCCGCCGAAGAGCGCGGCGAAGGTGGTCATCATGATGGGGCGGAAGCGCAACAGGCACGCCTGGTAAATGGCTTCGACCGGCGGCAGTCCCTGCTCGCGCTCGGCCTGCAGAGCGAAGTCGATCATCAGGATGGCGTTCTTCTTCACGATGCCGATGAGCAGGATGATGCCGATCAGCGCGATGATGCTCAGGTCGGTGCCGGTGAGCAGCAGGGCGAGGATGGCGCCCACGCCGGCCGGCGGCAGGGTGGAGAGAATAGTCAGAGGATGGATGAGGCTTTCGTAGAGAATGCCGAGGACGATGTAGACAGCGACCAGCGCGGCGAGAATCAGCAACGGCTCGTTGCGCAGCGAATCCTGAAAAGCCTGCGCCGTGCCCTGGAAGACGGCGTGCACGCCGCTGGGCATGCCCATCTGGCGCTGGACTGTTTCAAGCGCGGTCACGGCATCGCCGAGGGCCACGTTGGGCGCAAGGTTGAAGGTGACGGTCACCGCCGGATACTGGCCCTGGTGATTCACCTGCAGCGAGGTGCGGCGCGGCTCGTAGTGCGCGATGGCCGAAAGCGGCACCATGGCGCCGTTGGTGGAGGGCGTGATGGCCGCCGGCCCGGTCGCGGCGGTCGCCGCCGGAACCGCTGAAGTGGCGGCGGAAGTGGCTGTCGGCGTCGAAGAGGCGGGCAGCGTTGCCGGGTAGGTTCCCGACAAGGTGCCGGCTGTAGCCGCATCGCCGTTTGACACGGTAGTTACGGCGAGCGCGCCGGCCGCTGTCGGGAAGACGGCCGTGTCGCCGGTGGGCGCGGCGGGCGCAGCCGGTGCGGGCGCGCCGGCCGCGGCCGTCGCGGCGGAAGCTGTCGCGGCAGACGCTCCCGTGTTCGGCACGGAGGGCGACGCTCCCACCACGTTGCTGGCCTTGATAAAGATGCCGTTCAGCGAATCGGGACTGAGCTGATACTTCGGGTCGACTTCCATGACGACGTAATACTGGTTGAGTCCCGTGTACATGGTGGAGACTTCGCGCTGGCCGAAGGCGTCGTAGAGCACCTGATCGATGGCCGTTGCGGTGATGCCCAGGCGCGAAGCACTATCGCGATCGATAACGAGCGTGGCCGAAAGTCCCTGGTCCTGCTGGTCAGTGGAGACGTCGCGCAGCTCGGGCATGCGTCGCGCGCGCGCCTCGAACTGCGGCGCCCAGTAATTCAGTTCGCTCAGGTTCTCGTCCCACAAGGTGTACTGGTATTGCGCCGCCGAGCCGCGGCCGCCGATCTGGATGTCCTGCTGGTTTTGCAGATAGAGCGTCGCGCCGGGCACGCTGGTCAGCTTCTGGCGAAGCCGGTTGACGACCATGTCGCCGGTGACGACGTGGCCGTGCGCGTCCTTGCGCTCGCCGGCCGGCTTGAGTCCGATAAACATGCTGCCGTTGTTGGTCGTGCCGCCGCCCCAGCCGCCACCGCCGGCAAAGGCGGTCACCGAATCGACGGCGGGGTCGTCGAGCACCATCTGCGCAAGCTTCGTCTGCTTCTCGGCCATGGCGTCGAAGCTGATGTCCTGCGCGGCGATGGTGCGTCCGCCGAGCCGGCCGGTGTCCTGCTGCGGGAAGAAGCCCTTGGGAACGATTTTGAAGAGATAGCCGTTGAGAATGACGGTGCCGAAGACGATGCCCAGCGTAAGGTACTGGTGGCGCAACACCCAGCGCAGGCCGCGCGCGTACTCGCCGTGCATCCAGTTGAAGGCGCGCTCGCTGGCGCGGTAGATGGGTCCGTGCCGGCTCTCGTCGCGCGCCTTGAGGAAGTTGGCGCAGAGCATCGGCGTGGTAGTGAGAGAAACCAGCAGCGAGACGGCGATGGCGACGCTCAACGTAACCGCGAATTCGCGGAAGAGCTTGCCCACCAGGCCACCCATCAGAAGGATGGGGATGAAGACGGCAATCAGCGAGGTGCTCATGGAGAGCACAGTGAAGCCGATTTCGCGCGAGCCCTTCATGGCCGCCTCGAACGGCTTCATTCCCATCTCGAGATAGCGCGTGATGTTCTCGATGACCACGATGGCGTCGTCGACGACAAATCCCGTGGAGATGGTGAGCGCCATCAGCGAGAGGTTGTCGACCGAGTAGCCCAGCAGGTACATGATGCCGAAGGTGCCCACCAGCGAGAGCGGCACGGCGATCGAGGGAATCAGCGTGGCCCATATCTCGCGCAGAAAGAGAAAGACGACGAGCACCACCAGCAGCACGCTGATCATGAGCGCGATCTCGACGTCGTGCACGCTGGCGCGGATGGTAGTGGTGCGGTCGACCGAGACGGTGAGATCGATGGTGGGCGGGATCTCTGCCTGCAGGCGCGGCAGTTGCGCGAGCACCTTGTCGACCGTGGAGATGACGTTGGCGCCGGGAATCTTGAAGACGATAACGAGGATGGCGTCTTTCAGCACTCCGCTGCGGAGTTCGCTCTTTTCTCCCTCCAGGCCGGCGGTGTGAATGTCGGCGACGCCGTCATAGACCGTTCCCAGATCGGAGATGCGCACCGGCGCGCCGTTCTGCGGATTGTATCCGGCGATGATCGGCGCGTACTCGCGGGCTTTGAACATCTGGTCGTTGTCGTCGATCTGCCAGCGGTGAGCAGGGTCCTGAAAGCTGCCCTTGGGCCGGTTGGCGTTGGCGTTGGCCAGCGCTGTGCGCACGGCTTCAAGGCCGATGCCGTTGTTGCCGAGCTGCATCGGATTCAGTTCGACACGCACCGCCGGCTGCGCGCTGCCGCCGACGAAACACTGGCCTACGCCCTGGATCTGCGAGATCTTCTGCGCCAGGATCGAGTCGGCCATGTCGTAGATCTCGGGCTTGGGCACGACGTCGGAGGTGAGCGCAAGGATGAGGATCGGCGCCTCGGCGGGATTGGCCTTGCGGTAGCTTGGATTCTGCGGCAGATAGGCGGGCAACTGGGTGCGCGCGGCGTTGATGGCGGCCTGCACGTCGCGCGCGGCGGCGTCTATGTTGCGGTTGATGTCGAATTGCAGCGTGACATTGGAGGAGCCGAGCGAGCTCGACGAAGTCATCTGGTTCACGCCGGCGATGCGGCCGAACTGGCGCTCCAGCGGCGACGCGACCGACGAGGCCATGGTCTCGGGGCTGGCGCCGGGAAGCGTGGCGAAGGAGCCGATCACCGGGAAATCGACGTCTGGCAGCGAGGCGACGGGCAGCACCGAATAGGCCACCGAGCCCGCCATCAGCAGCGCGAGGCTGAGCAGCGAGGTGGCTACCGGACGGCGAATGAATGGCGCGGAAAGATGCATCGATTACCCGGCTCGGAGGGTTATTGGTTTGCCGCACCCCGCTGGTCGAAGTTTGAGGAGTCCCGCCCTTTCGCCAACTGCGGGCGAAAGGATGGGGCGCCCAGAGTCTGCGGGCTTCATCAGTCGGCTCCGATCGGTTCGTGGCGCAGCCCGGATTCGACATCGCGCGGCTTCATGCGCTGCGCCAGCTTGTCGAAGTAGATGTAGACGACCGGCGTGGTGTAGAGCGTGAGCATCTGCGAGAACATCAGCCCGCCCACGATGGTGATGCCCAGCGGCTCGCGCAGTTCCGCGCCCATGCCTCCGCCGAGCGCCAGCGGCAGGCCGCCCAGCATGGCGGCCAGCGTGGTCATCAGGATGGGCCGGAAGCGCAGCAGGCACGCCTGGAAAATGGCTTCTTCCGCAGGCAGTTTTTGCTCGCGCTCGGCCTGCAGGGCGAAGTCGATCATCATGATGGCGTTTTTCTGCACGATGCCGATGAGCAGGATGATGCCGATGAGCGCGATCACGCTGAACTCAACGTGCGTGATCATCAACGCCAGCAGCGCGCCCACGCCCGCCGAAGGCAGCGTGGAGATGATGGTGATGGGATGGACGTAGCTCTC
>JASHQQ010000064.1 GCA_030039035.1 Acidobacteriaceae bacterium
GCCTCGGGCAAAGGCATCGTGGGCATGAAGATTCTCGGCCAAGGCAAGCTGCGCCATCGCCAGAGTGAAGCACTGCACTACGCGCTCTCGCTCGGCCTGCTCGATGCCTTCACCATCGGCGCGGCGAGCAAAGACGAGCAGGTGGATTTGATCAACCGGATTGCGGCGGCCTGATATCCGTCGCCGAGAAAGGCGACTTTCAATGTTCGTCGCCTCCCATCAAGTATGAACGAACCCAGAGTTGTCGCTCTTCTTCGAGAAATCTCAGCGATTCTCAGGCTGCGCGGGTCGCCTGACGACGCAGGCTCGAACGAACTCGCCTGGTCGAGAGTTCTGGAGAGATGGGCCCAGTTGATCGAAGATCAGGGCGGAGTTCTGACGGCGGCTCAATCTGACGAGGTCGGCAGCAACCTATTTCGCGGAATGGGCAGTTTCTCGGACTTTCAACTTGGATTGGATAAGATTACAAATGATCTGTACAGAGCATTCAATGAACAGTGACCGCATCTAGCCACGTCAGTCTGATCAGCGCACTTCCGTCAGCACCTCGGTTTGCTTGCTCAGCCGCGCCGTGCGCTCCAGCTTGTCCCAGTTGAAGGGCTTGCCGTCGATGGCGCGCTTGAGCGTCTTGAAGAGCACGATCGAAAAAAGCTGCCGGTAGGCGAAGCGCTGCAGCCAGATGTGGAAGAGCAGCCAGCCGTCGCCCTTGTTCGCCGGATGCTGCCGCTCCAGGCTGAAAGCGACCGTCGAAGTGATGAAGTCGATGACCAGGAAGCCGAGGAAGTATATGAGCAGCTTTTCAAAGCTCGCCGGCGAAGCCGCTTCGGGGTGGTAATAGCGGTCGAGGAAGTAATGGCCAACGCCGGCCAGGAACATGATGTCGATGAACGGCGAGACCAGCGGCAGCAGCATCTGGAAGATGAGAATGTTGGGCAGCGCGAAGAGACCCATCGCCGCGTTCCTCGTGAACGCGCCACGATGCTTCCACACCGCCTGCAGAATTCCGAACGACCAGCGGAAGCGCTGCCGCATGAGGCCGCGCGCGTCGCTCGGCGCCTCGGTAAACGCCAGCGAGCGGTCTTCGTAATCGACCTTCAGCCCCTGCTCCAGCAGGTTCATGGTCAGATCGGCGTCCTCGGCCACCGTGTTCAGCGGGTAGCCGCCCGCGGCCCTCACCGGCGAGGTGCGCCACGCGCCGATGGCGCCCGGCACTACCGTGACCACATGAAACAGCGCCAGCGCGCGGCGCTCGAAGTTCTGGCTGGTGATGTATTCGAGGGCCTGCCAGCGCGTCCACAGGTTCACGCGGTTGCCCACCTTGGCGTTGCCGGCCACGGCTCCGATCGCCGCGTCCTCAAAGTGCGGAATCAGCTTGCCGATGGCGTCGGGCGCGATCACCGTGTCGGCGTCGATACCGACGTAAATCTCTTCGTCCACATGCTCCAGGCCGCAGTTGAGCGCGGCCGCCTTGCCGCCGTTGGGCTTGGAGAGCACCACGACGTCGCCCGCCCCGATCTGTGCGCGGTATGCCTCGCGCACGGCGTCGGCGGTGCGGTCCTTGGAGCCGTCGTCGATCACGATCACGCGCAGGTTCTTGTAGTCCGAGTGCAGCACCGAGCGCACCGTGCGCACGATCACCTTGTCCTCGTTGTACGCGGGAATGAGCACGGCCACGCGCGGATTGAAGCCCGGCGAGGCCTGCCGGTGCGGCTTGCGCAGCCGGTCGATGATGGCGAAGACGCCGACAATCACCAGCCGCGCGCTCATCAGGATGTCGCCGAGGAAGAAGACCATCACGATAAAACTGCCGATCATCGCCAGGCCGCTGAAGGCAATCGAGTCGGGGATGGCGCGCAGCTTCTGTTTCCAGTTGAGCGGCGGCATCACTTCCGCCGTGGTTTTGCCCATCAGCGACGATACCGGCACAATGGTGTAGCCGTGCGCGCGCAGCGCGTCGATGAGCACGGGCAGCGCGGCTACGGTGGCCGAGCGGTCGCCGCCGCCGTCGTGCATCAGGATGATCGAGCCGCGGAACTGCGGCTTGGTCTTCATGGTGTTCAACTGCGTGAGCACCGTCTCTGCAATCTCGGCCGGCGTTTTGCGCGGGTGCTCGTTCCAGTCGTCGGTATCGATCTTGTTGCCGACAATGGTGTAGCCCTCGCGCTGCAGGCGCACCACCGGCGCCGCCTGGTCGTCGGTGTCGGGCTCCTCGTCGATGTCGTAAGGCGGCCGGAAGTAGAGCGGCTGAACGCCCAGCTTGCTGGCAAACAGGCGCTCGGTAATATTCACCTCAAGGTCGAGCTGGCGCGCGGAGATCTCGCTGATGTCGGGATGCGAGTAGGTGTGATTGCCGATCTCGTTCCCTTCCCGGACAATGCGCCGCAGCAGCCCGATATCCTGCTGCGCCTCTTCGCCGATCAACATGAACGTGGCCGTGGAGTGCTTCGCCTTCAGAATGTCGAGGATCTTCGGCGTCCACTTCGGGTCAGGCCCGTCGTCGAAAGAGATGGCCACTTCGTTCGGGTGGTATCCGTACTGCTCCACCACATAGGTGCGCGGATACTCATCCATATGCTCGTCGACAATGAGCTTCTTGCGCGGATCCGGCTCGTCGGTGTCTACTTCCACGGTGCGCTTGCCGGGCTGCGGCAAGCCGGTCACGCGCAGAATGTCGCCTTCGCCCTCCGTATCCACGTCGTGGCCCGGCGGCACCGAGCCCAGCGCCTGCAGCGACTCGGGATTGCCCGGCCGGTCCCAGATATTCCACAGCGAGCGATCCTCCGAGCCCAGCCGCCACAGGGCAAAGGTCTGCAGCCCCAGCTCGCGCGCGGCGCGCATCTCGTCGAGCAGCGTCACCGCATCGAGAAACCAGACCACGTGGCGCTGGTTGTCGTCCTCGTCGATGTACTCATAATGCGGATTCAAAGAGTCGTAATCGAGATCGAGGTCGGCATCGGCGTCGGATGCGCGCTGCCACGCGTCGGGCACGTAAAGCTCGTCGGTGTTGACCACCTGCGGCTTGCGATGCTTTCTGTCTTTGGGATTGGGAATGGTGAGCGCCCAGTCGTAGCCGTAGTTGCCCACGCCGCAAATCAGCTTCTTGATCGGAACATCCTTCAGCGCCCGCCGCAGGTTGGCGAGAAACCACGGCTGGCTGGCCACCGGGCCGGGATCGCTGTTCACCTCGTGCTCGTCGTAGTTCATCAGGATGACGCCGTCGGAGTTGGCGGCGATCTGCTTCAGGTCGTCGTCGTCGGTGGCCGCGGCTGCGTCGACGTAGAGGTGCAGATTGCGCGCATGCAGGTCGCCGTAAAGTTCCTCGATAAACGTCACGTACGCGTCGTCGGCACTGTCATCGAGACTTTCGAAATCGAGGCAGAGGCCGCGGTAGACAGGGTAGGCGGTGAGAAAGCGAACGATCTGCCGCCGCAGCGCCGCGCGCTTGCCCGGGTCGGCGAGCAGGCTGCCCACCGACGAGTCCCAGTTCTGGGTATGCGGGTTGAAGTTATTCAGTTGCGGAAAGATCTCCGTATCTTCCCGGGCGGCCTGGATCACGCGCTGGATGCGGCCCATGTCATCCGGATCGTGCACCACCCCGTTGCCGTCGATGACCGGGTACTCGCGGATGTTGTCGCCGCTCATGGCCATCAGCAAGGGCTGCGGAGCATTCACGTGGAGCCACTGCGGGAAGAGCAGGTCGATCTGGTGCACGTGCTCCTTGAACGAGGCATAGCTGGCCGCGTCGTCCTGCACGTAAAAGGCGGCGCGCAAACCTTCGCCGGTATTGAAGGGAATCTCCGACGGCTTGCGGCTGGTTTTGCGCCGGGCCGGCCGCGGCGCCCTGGCGCCTCGCGCCGGCAACGCACGATCGGGCAATGCCTTGTAGTTATGCTTCAAGGTGGGCAGCAGCAGCTCGGGCAAAGGCTGCCGCCGCACCAGGTTGAAGACGAACGCCGCCAGGACAAGCGTGACGAGCACCGCGCCGGCGTCGAAAATGCGGCGCAATCGCTTCCAGCGCTTGCGTTGGGGGTCGAAGAAAATCTGGCGGTCCGGCATAATTCGGTATTTTGAGTGCGGCGGTTCTCCGCTTCAAAGGCTGCTTTGTTCTACAGTTTGAATCGTATGGAACCTGCGCAAGCGAGTCAATTGAAGGGCCGGCCGACGCGGCATCGAAAGTGCTTGTTCGGCTGGCTTTGCGAAATTTCCGTAGCCGCTGCCGTCGCGGCGGGGCTGGCGCTGCGCGGGTGGATGATGAAGGCCTTCCCGCAGAATTCGGGCGACCCGCAGATCTATGCCGACCTTGCCACCAACCTGCTCCACTACGGCCGGTTCGCCACCACCGGCGGCAACGGCGCGCTGCATTCCACGCTCATTCGCCTGCCCGGCTATCCGCTGTTCATGGCGCTGTCTTTCGCCATTTTCGGGTTGGGCAACTTCAACGCCATCGGCTGGCTGCAGATCGCGCTCGATCTGGCCGGCTGCCTTTTGCTCGCCGATTTTGTCCGTCGCATCGCTTCGCCCGGCGCCGCTCATTGCACGCTTTGGCTGGCAGTTCTCTGCCCATTCACCGCGATTTATGCCGGCGCTCCGCTTACCGAGGCGCCCACCTTGTTCCTGATCGCCGGAGCACTGTGGCTGGTCGAGCGATTCGATGAAAAACCGGCATGGAAATACGCCCTGCTTTTCACCGCGGCAGTGACGTATGCCGCGCTGATTCGGCCCGACGGCGCGCTCGTCGTCGTGGCACTGGCGCCGGCGATGCTGCGGGGCATGGCCGTGGTTCCACCCATTCCGCAAGAATCGCGGAAAAAGATGGGGCAACCCGAGATTCCAGAAAGAAAAATATCAATGCCCGGACAACTGTCAGGGCACGAGTTGAGTCGTGCCGTTCAGGCTCTTCCCGGGGAGAATGCGGGATTCAGCCCGTACATTCAGCCAGCCGAAAGAACCGGGGCTTTGGCCCCCGAGGGAATTCCTCCGCGAAGTCAGTTCGGAATCCGGCGGTCAAAGCTCGCGCGCATGGCCATCGTCTGTGCTTTGCTGGCCGTCGCTCCATTCGCCTGGTGGGCCTTGCGGAATTGGCGTGTCTTCCATGTCTTCGAACCGCTTGCCCCGCGCTACGCGGTCGACCCCGGAGAAGATGTCGATCCCGGATGGCAGCGCTGGGTGAAAACCTGGTGCCTCGATTTCGTCTCCACCTACGAGATCTACTGGAACGTCCCCGGCGACAAGCTCGACATCCACGATCTGCCTGGCCGCGCCATCGATTCGCCGGCTCAATTTGCAGAAACCTCCGCGCTTATTCAGGCGTACGAAGCCAACGGCGAGGAGCTTTCTCCGGAACTCGACGAGCGCTTCGGCCAACTCGCGGCACAGCGCATCGCCGGCCGCCCTCTGCGCTACTACGTCTGGCTGCCGCTCGGGCGGCTGGCCGACATGTGGCTGCGCCCGCGCATCGAAAACTTGCCCATCGATCTCGACTGGTGGGTCTATCGGCATCATTATGCCGAAACCCGTTTCAGCTGGTATTACGCGGGTCTCAACGCCTTCTATGTTGCTCTCGGAATCGCAGGTCTATGTCTGCGGCCGCGCTACTGGCAGTGGATGCTGCTCTATTTCCTCCTGCGCAGCGCGCTGCTGGCCACCATCGAAGCTCCCGAAGCGCGCTACACCATCGAATGTTTCCCCATGCTCTTTGCGCTCGGCGGCATGGTGCTCTATCGATTGATGAACTGGGTGCTCTTGTCGGTCTTGAAAGTAAAAGCGTCCTTCGGAATCGGCTGATTGATCTTGATGTTCGAGTAGGTGGAGACGCGCGATAACCCCTGACCTTCGTCGAAGACTTGTTTCAGGCTCACGGCGCGGTTCAGATCCATCCACACGGTAACCTTCTGCAGATGCTTGCGCGCTTCCGGATCCTTCGCCACCAACTCAAGTTTCTCCGTCTCCACGTCGCCGATCTTCTCCGGACCCAGGTCCGAGATATCCCACTTCTCGGCCAGTTCGCTGCCGCTGGCGCCAAAACCCAGCATCAAATACTCGGCAATCTTGGGATTGCGCGACGTCGTAACCTGGTCGATCCCCGGTCCTTTTTCAAGAAGCCTGAAGACGCCGCCGGAATAGGTATAGACCTTTTCGATCGGTGAACCGTTTTCGGTCTGGATATGCGCGGCCATCTGGAAGTTCGAACCGCTGCGCTCGTAACAGGAGACGCCCTTCATAACGTCGGTGTCGGGAACCGGCTCAGTCTGGCTGGTCACAATCTCGAAATCGGCCGATGTCGACCGGAAATTCTTCGCGGCTCGATTCAGCTTGTCCAGCGTCGCCTGCAGATTCCCGGCAGGCCAGGACCAGGCAGGCGAACTTGCGACCAAGGCCAGCAGAAAACAAACGAACTTTCTCATCGATCTCATGACTTCCTTTTTTTTATTGGATGCGGCAAGCCGGGAAAATGACCGGAAAAATGGCTCACCGGCGCGCCCAGACTCGCCATGCCAGCGGATTCCCGTTGGCATCCCGGGAAAGCTCCCACCGCTCGACGGAAACTGCATCGCCCGTCACCGGCTCGATGGCCTTGAACAGCGCCTTGCGCACCACACTGTCGGGGGCGCCCACGGGAACATTAACGTCGGCGGCCAGCACCGTGAGGATGAGCCCATGGCCGTCGTTCGCGACCACCTCGATGGGCCCGGTGGGTCCGGCTGCATTCGACGGCTTGTCGCCATAATTCCAAAGATGCGGCGTGATGAAGATGAACGCCAGAATCAGCGTCACCATCACGTCGTATTGCACGCTGCCGCGCGCATGCGTCCAGTAGAAATAGCTCTTGAACGTCTCTTTCATCCAATCCTTCACAGCGTCTGGCCAAGATCCGTTATTTGAAACGGAACGGCCTTGGTCCCCGAGGGAATATCTCCCGGCATTTTTTCGCCCACCCTGCCGGCTCCTATCGTGGGATGCGCTCGAGACCGCCCATGTAGCACCGGAGAGCTTCGGGAATGAGCACCGATCCGTCAGCCTGCTGGTAGTTCTCCAGAACCGCCAGCCAGGTGCGGCCCACGGCCAGTCCGCTGCCGTTCAGCGTGTGCACAAATTCCGTTTTCGCTTTACCGCCCGCGCTCGCCGGACGGTAGCGGATGTTGGCTCGCCGCGCCTGAAACGCCTCGAAGTTCGAGCAGGAGGAGATCTCGCGATAAAGCTGCTGGCCCGGCAGCCACACCTCCAGATCGTACGTCTTGGCAGAAGAAAAGCTCGTGTCGCCGGTGCACAGAAGCACGCGCCGGTACGGCAGATTCAGTTCTTCCAGAATCTCTTCGGCGTCGCGCGTCAGCCGTTCGTGCTGCGCGTCGGACTCCTCCGGACGCGTGAACTTGACCAGCTCCACTTTTTGGAACTGATGCTGGCGAATGATGCCGCGCGTGTCCTTGCCCGCCGCTCCCGCCTCGGCGCGAAAGCAGGGCGTGTACGCGGTCAGCGAAATGGGCAGCCGCGCGTCGTCGAGAATCTCGTCGCGATAGAGATTCGTGACCGGCACTTCGGCCGTGGGAATCAGCCAATGATCGGCGTCTTTGAACTCGCCACGTCCCGCGGCTTCGGCATCCGCGTCGGAGCAGCGAAACAGATCCTCGGCGAATTTCGGCAACGAGCCGGTTCCAAAAAGGCTGCGGCTGTTGACCATGAATGGCGGCAACACCTCGGTGTAGCCGTGCTTTTGCGTGTGCCGGTCGAGCATGAAGCCGATCAGCGCGCGCTCCAATCGTGCGCCGGCTCCCATGTAAACCGCAAACCGCGCGCCGCTCAGCTTGACCGCGCGGTCCAGGTCGAGAATTCCCAGCGCCTCGCCCAGTTCCCAGTGCGGCTTCGGCTCAAAGTCGAACTTCGGCTTCTCGCCCCACGTCTTCACCACGACATTGTCAGTTTCGGAGCTTCCGGTGGGCACTTCGTTACGCGTCAGGTTGGGAATGCTCGCCAGCGAAAAGCGCATCTGGTCGTCGAGCGCCGCTGCGGTCTTGTCCAGTTCCTCGAGTTGATCCTTGAGAGCGCGCGTCTCATCCATCAGCGCCATGGCGTCTTGCCCCGACTTTTTCAGCGCGCCCACCTGCTGGCTCAGTTCGTTTCGCCGCGCCTTGAGCCGCTCGGACCGCGTGATCGCCTCGCGCCGCTCCTGATCGAGCCGGTGAAAATCGCCCAGCAGCACCGCCGGATCGTCGCCGCGCGCGCGCAGTTTTTCTTCGACTTTTTCCAGATTGCTTCTTACGAACGATAGATCGAGCATCTCTTTTCAAGTCTACTTGACCAACTGACTGTCGGGTGCCCCCGGTCTCGATTTTGAGACCGGGGGAAATGATGCAGAAGCCTCGCCCCGCGCGCTGAAAGCTGAGAGCTGAAGGCTAAAGCGCAGAAAGCTCCGATCGCGCCGCCACTTTCTCCTGCTCCGGCTGCTCACCGGCCGCTTTCGGCGGCTGATCCTGCCATCCCGGCAAACGCTGATCGCCGGTGATCAGCCGCGCGCCGCGCGTAAAGGTGAAGAACGTCCAGATCCACGCCGCAAAGACAGAGAAGCGGTTGCGGAAACCGACCAAAAAGAAAATGTGGACCGTGATCCATGTGACCCACGCGGGAAAGCCGCTCCAGTGAGCTTTGAAAGGCCACTCGATCTTGGCCACCGCCGCCATGCGCCCGATGGTCGCCATGTCGCCCTTGTCGAAGTAGCGGAAGTTGGGCCGCGCTTTGCCGGCGAGATCGGCGGCAATCGCCCGACCGACGAAATCCCCCATCTGCATCGCCGGCTGCGCCACGCCGGGCACCTGGTGTCCGTCCAGTTCGAAATGAGCCAGATCGCCAAGGACGAACACTTCGGGCAGCCCCGGCGGATTGAGATGGGAATCCACCATCACGCAGCCGCGCTTGTCGAGCGGCACGTCCAGCATCCTGCCCAGCGGGGACGCCTGCACGCCGGCCGCCCACAGCGTCACCGCCGCATCGATGCGCTTTCCGCCCGTCTCGACCCATCCCGGTCCCACTCCCGTCACCTGCGTGTTCGTGTGCACCTCGACGCCGAGCCGCTTCAGCGTCTGCTCGGCTTTGGCCGAAAGATCCTCGGGATACGCTCCCAGCACGTGCGGTGAACCCTCCAGCAGCAGCACGCGGCTCTTCCCCGGATCGATGTGGCGGAAGTCATGGCGCATGTAGAGCTGCGCGATGTCGCTGATCGCTCCGGCCAGCTCCACGCCGGTCGGCCCGCCTCCGATAACGACGAAGTTGAGCGGCGGATGCCAGCCGTGTTCCAGCATCTGCCGCTCGGCCAGTTCGAAGGACAACAGCACGCGGCGGCGAATCTCGGTCGCATCTTCGATGGTCTTCAACCCCGGCGCCAGCGGCGCCCACTGCTCGTGGCCGAAGTACGAGTGCGTCGCGCCGGTGGCCAACACCAGATCGTCGTACTCCAGCCGCGCGCCGCTCCCGAGCTGCACCTGCCGCGCGTGCGTGTCGATGCCGACCACCTCGTCCATCAGCACCTGCGTGTTGGCCTGTTTGCGCAGGATGGTGCGGATCGGCTGTGCGATGTCGGCGGGCGACAGCACGGCCAGCGCCACCTGGTAGAGCAGCGGCTGGAAGATGTGATGATTGCGACGGTCCACGACCGTCACATCGACCGGCAAATCCCGCAGCGCCCTGGCCGCATTCAATCCGCCGAACCCTCCGCCGACGATGACCACACGCGGACGGCGACTCTGCGGCGATGATGTCAACCCGCTCAAAGTCTGCTCCTCCCATGAAATGGATGCAGTATGGAGTCTCGGCGTCTCAGGACCTTGCGGCGAATCCCGCATCCGGAGGGTAGGGTCGCGCCCGAAGTGCCTGCAGTTCTCTGCCGGTGAGGCCCGGCCAGATCGCGCCACCGCCAATCGGGAAGCGTTTCCCGCGAAAGGAAAACTGTGCTAGATTGCGGTTATTTACATTAAAGCCCATTCCTTCGCAGCGATATTCCCCGGCTGCCCTGCGAACCGGCGGAAGGGATGATTTCCGATGAATTCCGGAAACAGCGTAAAGACAGGACTCTTTCTTCTGCTCGTTGCGGGTACATGTGCCGCGCGCTCCCAGGAGACCGTTCTCTATAGCTTCTCCGAGGCGAATGGAGGCGGAGCCAGCCCTGCAGCCGGTCTGGTGATCGATTCGAAGGGCAACCTTTACGGCACGACCGAGAATGGCGGAACAGCCCAGGGTGGAGCCGTCTTCGAGTTATCGAAAGGTCCGCAAGGAATCTGGACACAGAAGGTGCTGCATAGCTTTGCGAAGAACAGTTCCGATGGAAATTCCCCGCGCTCGCACCTGGAGCTGGACAAGGAAGGGAATCTCTACGGAACGACCCCCTTTGGCGGCAAGAACAATGAGGGCACGGTCTTTGAGCTGGCCCCGCAGGCCGGCGGCAATTGGAAGGAAACGGTGATCTACAACTTCGGCCAAAACTCGTCGGATGCCATTGAGCCCTCCGGCGGTGTGATCCTCGACAGCAACGGAAACCTCTATGGAGGCTCGAGCGGTGGTCTGGCAGGCCTAGGTGCCATCTTCAAGCTGACTCCCGGCACCGGCGGAACCTGGAGCGAACAGGTGATCTTCTCTTTTTCTGATTCCACGACGCAGGGATCGTACCCTTCTGGCGAGCTTGCCTTCGACTCCCAGGGAAATCTTTACGGCACCGCGAGTGAGGGCGGCGCGCATAACTTCGGAGCAGTCTTCGAGCTTTCCCCCCAAGCCGGTGAAACCTGGCAGCAATCTGTTCTCTATAACTTTGGAGATGCAGATCAGGATGGTGTCACGCCCAGTGCCGGGCTGATCTTCGATCGCGAAGGAAATCTCTACGGCACAACGTATGGCGGCGGCAAAAACTGTCCCGCAGGCAACGAGATCAATTGCGGCACCGTTTTCGAACTCTCCCCGTCGTCTGCGTCGAGCTGGGCAGAGACGATCCTGCACAGTTTCGGCCATTTCAGTGCTGACGCTGCGGTCCCGTCGGGGCCTGTAGCGATGGATCGGGAAGGGAATCTGTACGGCTTGGCAGCGTTCATCGGTTCAAGCGACGCCGGCGCTGTTTATGAAGTGGCTCGACCGTCCTCAGGGACCTGGACTGAAAAGGTCCTCCACAGCTTCTCCACGACCGGAGCCGGTGGGATGTTCCCTTACGGCGGCCTCGCGTTCGATTCCTCCGGCAATGTCTACGGCACAACCGCGGCAGGCGGCATGTATGGCGCCGGCACCGTCTTCGAGATCGCCAACCCCGACGTCGCCGCCATTCCCCAGTTCTCTGTTCTCGGCGGCACTTACGCCTCGCCTCAAACCGTCACCATAACCGACTACACTACCGGCGCAGCCATCTACTACACCACCAACGGCGACGACCCGACCACCGATTCAACCAGATACGACGGGCCGATTCGCGTCACGGAAAACGAAACCATCAAGGCCATCGCCGTCGCCGAGGGGTTGTCGGATTCTGCGATCGTGACCATCGAGTACAGGATCGCCGCGGCCGTCCCCGGGTTTTCTCTCAAGTCTGGTACGTATGACAAGGCGCAAACCGTCACGATTACCGACAAGACCGCTCACGCGACCACCTATTACACCACGAACGGCGACAATCCCACCAACTCTTCGCTCAGGTACAGCGCGCCCATCCGCGTAGACAGTACCGAGACCATCAAGGCCATCGCCGTAGCCCCCGAACACGCCCCCAGCGCCGTCGCAGACGCGACCTACACCATCAACCCGCCCACTGCCGTCCCGGTGCTTTCGCCCAGACCTGGAACCTATCAAGTCGCGTCGTATCTCACCGTGCACCTGTACGACCCCACGTCCGGTTCAACCATCTACTACACCACCGACGGCGCAACCCCCACGGCATCTTCGACGAAATACACCTCGGCCGGAATCAAACTCTCAAGAAGCGAAACCATCAAGGCCATGGCCACGGCCCCCAACCGCCTGAGCAGCGCTGTCGTAACAGGCTCCTACACAATCAAGTGAGTGCGAAAGCCTCATTCTGTCTCACGGACTCTACGGAAGCTGCTCTATCGCAATCGGCACGGCGCTGAAGTCCCCCGTCGTGGCCACGCCGACGAGCCTGGTGCTTACGCCCGCGATGTTGAGCGGCGTGAAGCTCACCGTGCCGTCCAGCGCCGAGGTCGCGGAAACGCTCTTCCTCGACAGGAGCTCGATCTGCGCGCAGCGGCCGGTTGGCGGGCACACCGGAGCCCAGGCGTAGAGCGCCTCATTCAACGTCACCGCGCCTGCGGCCATGGGGTTGCCGTCCATGTCGAGGACGCGCAGCACAATCGGCGCGGGCGTAGCTCCGGCCGCCAGACTCTGCTCGGTGCCGCTCACCGGCGACAGCGTGGCGTACTCGGGTCGCGAGCCAAGAACGGTGAATGTCGCGCACTGGCTCGTTCCCGTCACGCAGGCTGAAATGCCGGCAAGCTGGCCCTCGGCGAGCGGACCTACAGTGAGAGTCTGCCCCGCAATGCCATTGGCGTTCGCCGTCACCGCGCCGGCAATTCCAGGCTGGAATCCCGCGGCCGGCTGCCACGTGACCGATTGTCCCGCGGCCGGCGCGCCATTCTGAAACGCCTGCGCCTGCACCGGCCAGGCGATCGTCACCCCGGCGGCCACGGAGAGCTGCGGCGTGAGCGCGACAATCGCCGGCGGAGCGGCTCCGGTGAATTGCACTTCGACCATCGAGCCATTGGTCAGCGAGGCCGTCACGATGGACAGAGCGTCGCTCGCCGCGATCACGTTCATCGTCGCGCGGCCGTCCCCGGTTGTCGTTACCGCGCAGCTCTTTTGCCCGCAGCCCAGTGTCGCCGTTCCGCTCGTCACGTTGAACGTCACGGTCACTCCACCGGCTCCGGTCAGGTCCGCGCCCAGCGCCGCAACCAAAAACGGCTCGGGAACTCCAACGGGCACGCTGCTCGCCGGCGCGGTGACGAGCTTCAACGCATCACCGGCGGCGGCGTCGTAACTCACTCCGCC
This sequence comes from Acidobacteriaceae bacterium, assembly GCA_030039035.1. Classification (GTDB taxonomy): domain Bacteria; phylum Acidobacteriota; class Terriglobia; order Terriglobales; family Acidobacteriaceae; genus Telmatobacter. The sequence continues at coordinate 13,027 of JASHQQ010000064.1, forward strand.
GGAGATGACCGCAGAGGCATAGTACACCGGCAGGTCGTCGACCTCGACATCGACAGAGCCGGTCACGCCAGGGGCCGCGGGCGGCGCCATGGCGACGATTTCGTTGGGCGTGACGCTGATTATGGTTGCGGCCTGGCCGCCCACCAGCACCGTGTCTGAAGGGTGGAAGCCCATGCCGCGAATCGCGATCTGCCCGCCCGCGCCCGGCAACCGCGGCGGCAGAACCGTGTCGGCATACAAAAGCCAGCCGCAGTAGTCGTAGTCCGGACGCCCGTCGCCGCGCTGGTCGGCAATACCCAGCCGCACCGTGTCTTCGCCGCTCGCGTTCACGCTCAGCCAGGTTTCACCGGTGGCGTTGCCGTTCAGCGCAGGCGCCGCGGCCGCGGCCGGCGCGTTCATCGCGTCGAATCCGTCCCATACGCCGAGCGCCGGCATAGCCTTGGTCTCGCTCGGCGCTCCCGTCTCGTCCAGGGCCAGCGCGACCACCGTAAACGTGCGTCCGCCGCGCACCGGAAAGCTGAACCAGTCGGTCTGGCCGACGCGGCTCAGGCGTCCCCACCACATGCCGCTCACCGGCATGTGCCGCGGCATGGCCTGCGTGCCGATGGCGTCGTTCCAGCCGGCCACTGCGGAGTCGGTCACACTGACATTCAACCGCTGCACGCTGCCTGCCGCCAACCCCGGCACGGCGATGGGCGCCAGCGTTCCCGACGGACTGGGCGTGCCCGCCGTGTACGGGCCGACCGAGGACTCGAGAATGTATTGCGGGCTGACGGCCTCGAAACTGACCATGTAGTTCGCCGTCGTCATGCCGGGAGGCAGCGGTATCCCGCTCAGGTCGAAGTAACCCTGCAGCGCCGCGTTGTTCGAGCCCCACATCGACAGCGGATTGCCGTTCGCATCATTCCAGCCCATTACCGCATTGCCGTGATCGCCGCTGAAATACGCACCGGAGACGAAGCTCACTGTGTACTGGTAAAGGGGATTTCCGTTGGCGTCGAGAGGCCGCGCCACCACGTTCACGCCCTGCATGCCTTCGCCGTCCCGGAACGTGATCGTTCCCTGAATCGAAACCGTGTTGGCCGCGGTGATCAGCTTGCCGGGAAAGCCGGCCGCATTCTGCGAAGTGATGGGATAGATGCGATCGAGCGCGGCGATATCGTCCCAGCGCAACACGCCGGGGTTGGGGATGCACGCGCCGCCCTGCGGTCCGCACAGGCCGTTTTGCGGCTGCATTACCGGCCAGCCGAATGTGCCGCCGGGCTCGCCGTTCTGCAGTGCCCCCGGATTCACCTGCGAATAATCGAGGCCCAGAATGCGCCCGAAGGCGCGCTCGAGTTCGAAGCTCATCATGGTAAGCAGGTTCGCGCCGGTGGCGCACAGGCCGTTGAGCAAAATCACGGCGTGCGCAATGGTGGTATCGGCGTCGATGTTATCGATCCACATGAACACGCTGTTGTTCTGGCAACTGATGGGCTCGCTCGCGCCCGTTCCGTAAATCGCGTCGATCACCGAGCCGTCGGCGTCGAAGATCACGCCGACCGGAGTGCCGGTCGCTCCGGGAGTCACGTCGGCGGGCGCGGTAATCGTCCCGTTGTTCACGGCAATATTCGAGCCATTCACGTCCTCGCCCAGCGTTCCCATGTCGGTCAGCGCAACACCGGCCGTAGGCACTGCGCTCCACAACGCGGCAGCCGCATCCACCATGGCCGTGGCCTGCTGGTTGTCGATCGAGTTGTTGAGCGGTCCCTGATCGACGTAGTAGTTCACTTGCCCGTTGGCCCAGTGGATCGGCATTCCCACCGCGCCCGGATTGAAGTAGGAGGATCCCGCCACATATTTCGGACCTCCGGCCCACGCAAACGGCCCGGCAAGCGCCAGCGCGAGCCATGCGGCGGCCGCCTTGAGGCAGAAAAGGCTCTGTTGAGGTTGACGGGAGCGAAGGGTGGCGAGATTGGACACTGGAGCGCGCCCCGATCGGGATCCGGGTCGCGGCGGAGATCCTCAGAAGACTCCAATGCGGCCACAGTTCCTTCATCGGCTTGCGCTCTGCCGGGCTAGAAACCTCGAGGTAACAAGGCTCCGCCCATTAGAAGGTTCCGATTGTGTCCGAAATTGAGTCAGCCTGCATGAGAAACGCTCCCGAAGGGAGCGAGGAGATTAGCCCAACGTCAGGTCCACCGCAGGCCCCGGGGAGGGAGCAAGGAGCCGGGACGATGGCTCCCCGTTCACGCTCCACGCTGGTCTGGAACCTCAGATCTCCGGATAGAAATCGAAGAATGCGCTGAGGCTCTGCTTGAGCTGGGCCTCAATCTGTGCACGAGAGCCCTCGATCACGTGCATGGTGACGTGCGCCTCATGACCGTTGGCCAGCTTGAGCGTGGCGTCGTGGATCTCGGTCACCTCGCCTTCGGGGAGAAGCCGCAGTCCGTAGATAAGAGTCAGATTCGCCATGTGATTCATCTTATAAAGACGGGGGCCGATCCTCGTGCTGCTTTCGCTTTTGTCACGAGGGTGGGAGACACGACAATGGAGCCGGGCGCCGCATCCTTGCCGCGGCTTTGTTCTTGCGGCAAGGGTGGGTTGACAGAACAATGGGACGGGACGGCTTCCTCGGCCATCTACAATCGACACGGGAACTCATGACAGATACACGCGACACGGTGATTCTCGGCTCCGGCTGCGCCGGGCTCACGGCGGCCGTCTACTCGGCACGCGCCGGACTCAAACCGCTGGTCCTCGAAGGCCACGAACCCGGCGGCCAGCTCTCCATCACTACCCTGGTCGAGAACTTTCCCGGATGGCCCGACGGCATCCAGGGGCCCGATCTGATCGACAATATGAAGAAGCAGGCGGCCCGCTTCGGCGCCACCTTCCAGTTGGCGCACCTCAAGCAGATCGAGCTCAATTCCCATCCGTTCCGGCTGCATACCTCGGCGGGAGAAATCTCCACGCGCACGCTCATCGTCGCTTCGGGCGCCAGCGCGCGCTGGCTTGGCCTGCCCAGCGAGCAGGCGCTGATCGGCCACGGCGTCTCCAGTTGCGCCACCTGCGACGGCTTTTTCTTTCGCGGCAAGGAGATCGCCGTGGTGGGCGGAGGCGACTCGGCCATGGAAGAGGCGCTGTTCCTCACCCGCTTCGCCACCCGGGTCACGATCCTGCACCGGCGCGAGACGTTTCGCGCCTCCAAGATCATGCTGGAGCGGGCCATGGCACACCCCAACATCGAACTGCGCACCAACACCGTCGTGGAAGAGGTGCTTGGGGTCGAAGAGCTGGACGTGAAAGGACTGCGCCTCCGTGACGTGGTCACGGGCGCGGAAAGCATACTTCAGGTCAACGGCCTTTTCCTCGGCATCGGCCACATTCCCAACGCGAAGATGTTCCACGGGCAGATCGATCTCGACGACGAGGGGTACATCCGCACCAGTGAAAACGTCTTCGTCACGCGTCATGGCGTGCTCGTGCCCGGCGTCTACGCCTGCGGCGACGTGCAGGACCGGCGCTACCGCCAGGCCATTACCGCCGCCGGAACCGGCTGCATGGCCGCGCTGGAAGCGGAGAAGTTCCTCGAAGAGCACGGGCACTGAACGAGCGAATTGGGGAGCTGGGTGCCCCAGGTCCCTGTTTTGGGACCTGGGATAAGAAGAAGTCGCCGCTACCACTTGTGAAACACGAAGAATGCCGCCGCAACCAGCAGCATCGCGGCCACACCGTGATTCCATTTCAGATGCGAGCCGAAGTAGTAAGTGGCAAAGACCCCGAAGACCGAGAGCGTGATGATCTCCTGAATGACCTTGAGCTGCACCACGCTGAATTTGCCGTAGCCGAGGCGATTGGCGGGCACCTGGAAGCAGTACTCGAAGAAGGCGATGCTCCAGCTCACCACGATCACCTTCCAGAGAGGCTGGCTCTCGTATTTCAGGTGTCCGTACCAGGCAAAGGTCATGAAGATGTTGGAGCAGAGAAGAAGAACGATCGTCCACATGGTCATTTTGGACGTGGCACAGCAGGCCGAAGTTGCAGGTACAAGTTGGGTGGGATAGTGCACCACCGCAATCATGTCCATGCTCGCTGACAATCTCGATCGTCTCGAACAAGCCATCACCTCCGCCTGTCGCCGCGCCGGGCGCGGCCGCGGCGAGATCGAGCTGATGGCTGTCTCCAAGACTTTTCCGGCATCGGTGATCGCGGAGGCCGCGCACCTCGGCATCGCTCTGTTTGGCGAGAACCGCGTGCAGGAGTTTGCGGCCAAAGCGCCCGGGCTCGCCAGTTTGTGCAGTTCACGGCCCGACGCGGGGTGCCCCGTCCGTGTCCACCTCATCGGTCATCTGCAATCGAACAAGATCGCCCGCGCGGCCGAACTCTTCGACGGCATCGACCCGGTGGATTCCATCAGACTGGCCGAACGCTTGAACGACGCGGCGGTCAAGCTGGGCAAGCGTCTGCCCATCCTTATCGAAGTCAAGCTCAGCCCGGAGGAAACGAAATCCGGCGTCGAGCCCGAATCCCCCGGGCTGGCAGCGCTGCTCGAGCGGCTGCCGGACCTTGCAAATCTCGATATGCGCGGCCTCATGACCATCGCTCCGTGGGGCGTCGCCGAAGGCATCACCCGCGCCTGCTTCCGCTCGCTTCGGGAGTGGCGGGACCGTTGGGCGGCGACGTATCCGCGCCTCTCGTTCGATGTACTTTCGATGGGAATGAGTGGAGATTTCGTTGTCGCTATCGAAGAAGGCGCCACGCGCATCCGCATCGGCACAGCGCTCTTCGGCAAGCGTACGTTGCAGCAGCCGGCTACCTGACTTGCGAACCTGCTGATTCCCGCGCAACAGGAGCTGACTTGCTTTCGTGCGCGCAGCGGACGCTAACTCGCCAACTTGCTACTCTTCGAGCCTGCCCATGCCGCAACCACCCAAGCCCTCCTTCGACTCCGTACTACGAGCTCGCCCAGACGGCGTCGCCCTTGCCGTCCGCGCCCTGCCCGGCGCAATGAAGACCTCCATCCTCGGCATCCACGGCGAAGGCACTTCGTCGAGCCTGAAGATCGCCGTCCATGCGCCGCCCGTTGAAGGCCGCGCCAATGAGGCGCTCATCGCCTTTCTCGCCCACACCTTTTCCCTGCCCCGCTCCTCGATCGGGATTGTTTCCGGCGGGTCATCGCGGAGCAAGGTCCTCTTGCTGCGCGGCGCATCGCTCGCGGATCTTCGGTCCACCCTTTCTTCGCTCCTCAAATTGTCATCCTGAGAGGAGGTAATTCGCCGCAGCGAACGAGCGGAGACGAAGGATCCGCGTTTCAATCCGCCATCGCGCTATGCCAACGCGGCAATTGCCGCCTCGAGCGCCTCTTCCGGATCGGGCCGCACGCGGTAATCGGCGTGCGCTTCGGCAAAACGCACGAGGCCGTCGCGGGCGATCACATAGGTGGCCGGCAGCGGCAGCAGCCAGCTCTCGTCGCCGTTGATGAAAGGGATGTTGACCAGAATCGAGCGGAAATACTGCCGGTGATATTCGGGCACGTTGTAGACGAGGCCGAACTGCGCGGCCAATGCGCATCCCGGATCGGAGAGCACGGGAAACCGAAGCCCATGCTGGCCCACCATGAAGTCGCTCTGCCGCTCGATCTGCGGACTGATAGCGACAAGCGAGATGCCCCGCTCGCGCAGCCGGCCATGGGGATCGCGCCACGCCTCGAGCTCTGTCATGCAGTAGGGGCACCAGCGTCCGCGAAAGAACTTGATGATCAGCGGCCCCTGAGCGAGCAGATCGGCGCTCCGCACCAGTTTTCCGTTCGAGTCGCGGAGCGCGAATTCCGGCGCGACGCCGCCCACGGGCAGGATGCGGTCCTCGATTCCGGAGGCAAACAGCTCCGCGACGGCGCGCTCGCCAATGGCCATGCGCTCAGACTGCACAAGCTGCCGCGTGTTGGCGGTGATCTGGTCGAGGTGATCCTGGAGACTGGATGACATTATTCTCATTCCAAAAAGTCTCTGAAAGAATACTGTCTCCGGCCTGTTTCCTCGATGAGCAGAAGCGTACCGCGCCTTAAGAACCGAGCAACCACCCCCAAAATGAGTGCCCTTGTTCGTGGTATTCGTCCAGGCAATCTCTTGGGGCCTTCGATCCGCCCGTAGACGATGAGTGCCGCAATCCTGGGCGCACGTTTTGCGTCCGCCCCCCAAGCCTCAATCGTGCTCTCGACCTGGTCCGCCGCACCCTTAATGTTCGTGTCGGATCCTTTCAGTTCCACGGCCACATCGATGACACCGATAAGGCCGACAATGAAATCAGCCTGCCGCGACTCTGCTGGAGCGTAGCAACGATCGTAGTGGACTTTCCTGAGACGCTCGCCTCGCGGATTGCGAAAAGTGGCGCGAACGCCCTCTTCTTCGACATAGAGGGTGGGTCCGCTGCACTCCTCGATGCACTCCTCCACCCAGGAGCACCCATCCTGGCTAGGAGGCTTTTGTCCGTTCATACTCAAGCCTCAAGAGCTTGTCGAACTCGTCCCCAATGGTCTCCGAGACTTGATCGAGATAGTTGCCTTCCACGAATCCGCTGTCATTCAGAATGGATTCGAGCTTGCCGTCTTCGATGGCATAGGCCTTGAAGTCGCCCTCCTTGATCCAGTACTGCTCGGGAACGATTTGGGCAATTCTATCCTTGATTTGTGGGTTGTTTCGAGCGGCTTGGCCGGCTTCGATGAGATTGTTGAAGGAAGAGAGGATGTAAGGGCTGTGGGTAGTTATCGTGAAATGCGGGACAAAATCAGCTTCGTTGGACAATCCTGCAAACTCCCGGATCAGCTTGTACTGAGTTTTCGGAAACAAGCTCGCTTCGGGCTCTTCGATTGTGAAGTCGTCGAATACGTAAAGCCTCTGATCGTATAATTCAGCCGATGGAAGGTATCCTGACTGTCGCCGCTGATATTCATAGTAATCGAGCGCGGCCACAATCGGCAGAATCTCTTTGCTTCCTGCTGAAAGATGGCTCAGCGAAAGAAACCTTCCGTCGTTGAATGCGACCATCCAGTCATTCTGCCACGGTACAAGATCACCTTCAAGATAGCTACTGACGCGCGGCTTCGAGGATGCCGGATTCAGGCAATTTGCGTATACAGCCGCAAAATGTGCTGAGATCGGGTCATCTTCGGAACCCAATGACCTGTACCCCTTTTTTGTATCCACGAAATAGGAGCGTTCGAGGGGGATGTAGGTGCTAGCGTCCCACACAGCGCGACCGGCAAGAGCCATAAACCTTGTTGCTGCGATAGACTGAAGCGCGGGCCCCAGCAAGAAACCCTTCTTCTGCTGCTCCTGCTGCGTCTCCAGAAGTCGTCGGGTATATTCCGATTGAAAGTCGTCGCCGAACACTGCCTTTGGGTATGACTCACCTTCCGAAAGCGCGACACCGGAGATTCTGACAGCAAATCGGTCAGAAGAAAAGAAGATCGTCCAATCCTTGGAGCCCCAGCCGCCTTTAGGAAACCATCGCACAAACTCCTTTTGGATCGCCCCTTCAAAGTCAGAGAAGTGCCAGCGGCTCACAACTGAATCGATGGCAATTCGGATAACCTCTCGGCCCATGAAATATGCCAGCTTGCATAGCAAGCTCTTCCCGCTCGCTTGCGGGCCGATCAGCACAGTGATCTTGCCGAATTCGAGTTCGGCGTGCTTGATTACGGAGAAGTTATCGACGGTCAGTTTTCTGACTGAGGGCTTCTTGTTCCCGTCTTTCGCCATCGCGCCCTCCTTCTTTCACTGGAAACGCAGATCCTTCGCTTCGGTCGCCACGGCGACCTCGCTCAGGATGACAAGCACCAGATCCGTGGGAGCTTGAATTCGTTTCTCCCACCCTTGCGGCAAAAAGCAAAGACGCCGCAAGGATGGGGCACCCAAAATCGTACAAATACAAACGCTCACTGACTAGAACGACCGCGCGGTGGCCGGATTCAATTCGATCATCTCAGCGCCCGAACTTTTGCCGGCCGCCCATGCCCATTGCGCCCAGGCCGCCGCGCATCATCTGCCGCGCCAGGCCGCCTTTGCCCATCTGCCTGAACATCTTGGCCATCTGCGAATACTGGCGCAGGAGCTGGTTCACGTCCTGCACGGTAGTGCCCGAGCCCGCGGCGATGCGCTTGCGCCGCGAGCCGGAGATGATCTCGTGGTTGCGCCGCTCCCTGGGCGTCATGGAGTTGATGATCGCCTCCAGGCGCACGAACTGCTTTTCGTCAACCTGCTTCGACGCCTGCTGCAGCCCCGCAAACGGCCCCACCGACGGCAGCATCTTCATGATCGACTCCATGGAGCCGAGCTTCTTGATCTGCTTCAACTGGTCGCGAAAATCCTCGAGCGTGAAGCCGTCGCCGAGCAGCGCCTTCTTGGCGAACTCCTCGCTTTTTTTGCGGTCGAGCTTCTCTTCCGCCTTCTCGATGAGCGAGAGCATGTCGCCCATGCCGAGGATGCGCCCCACGATGCGGTCGGGATGGAACGGCTCGAAGGCGTCGGGCTTCTCGCCCACGCCGATGAACTTGATCGGCTGGCCGGTGACGTGACGAATCGACAGCGCCGCGCCGCCGCGCGCGTCGCCATCCATCTTGGTCAGCACCACACCCGTCAGTCCCAGTCGCTTGTGAAAGTCTTGTGCCGAGTTCACCGCATCCTGGCCGGTCATGGCGTCGGCGACGAAAAGAATCTCCTGCGGATTAAGCAGCTTTTTCAGCCGCTCCATCTCCTCCATGAGCAGCTCATCGATGTGCAGACGCCCGGCGGTGTCGACGATGAGCGTGTCGCATCCCATGATGACCGATTCGCGCCGCGCTTCCTTCGCCAGCCGCTCCACGAGCGGCGTTCCCGCGGCCTCGCCATCCACTTTGCCTTCGTAGAGCCGCGCTTCGATGCTTTTTGCAACGACCTTGAGCTGCTCGCGAGCGGCCGGCCGGTAGACGTCCACCGAAACGAGCATCGGCCGGTGGCCGCCTTTTTTGAGCCAGCCGGCGAGCTTGCCGCTGGTCGTCGTTTTGCCTGAGCCTTGCAGGCCGGCCATGAGAATCACGGTGGGCGGCTGCGAAGCGAACCTGAAACGCGCGGTATCTTTGCCCAGCAGCGCGGCCAGTTCGTCCCGCACAATTTTCACCACCTGCTCGGAGGGCGACAGCGCGGTCAACACTTCGGTTCCCACGGCTTTTTCGCGAATGTGCTCAATGAGCTCGCGCACCACGTTCAGGTTCACGTCGGCTTCGAGCAGCGCCACGCGGATTTCACGCAACGCCTCCTGGATGTTCTCTTCGGTGAGCGTGCCCTGGCCGCGCAGGTTCTTGAAAGCGCGCTGCAGTTTCTCTGTAAGGTTCTCAAACATAGGTCCAATTCAAGTGTATCGTGGGCACCTGCGGTGCGGCAGACGGCGCTTGCTCGCCAGGAAGGCCCGTGCATTTCCGCACGTTTCGTCCGCGCGGCACACGAATTAGGGCGTGACACGAAGGCTCATTGCTCCGGCCGCGCAATGCCGAAGAAGGCCAGCCGCTCGAACGGAACGTAAATATGGTTCGACGCGTGACCGTGCACGTCGTTAAAGTCCTCCAGGTAGCAGTGCCTGTAGTCCAGATTGCGGAACCATGCGTTGGCGCTCTCCACATCGGGCTTGGCCAGCTCCATCAGAACGACGGGGCGCCATCTCTCAATTGTGGATGCGGCCCCGAAAAGAACCTTCATCGCGCTCCCCGCAACATCGATACGGATGAATCCGACATCGTCGAGTGCGAAGTCATCCAGCCGGGCAACGCCGCTTTTTTGTTCCGCGCGCTTTTCATCGGAGAGGAAGGAGTGGATGAGCCGGATCTTTCCCGGGTTGTACCGGGCGATAAGCCCGGTGACTTTATCGTCGCAATCGAACGCATAGACCCGTTCGAACTGCTTCGACAATGCATAGGAGTAGAGGCCTTCGCCGGCTCCAACATCCACGGCAGTTCGGGTCGAGGCGAGAATCTCGTCGAGATGCTCAAGCTCCGGCTCGCAGCTTCCCTCCAGGCTATGCACCCAATAAGTAAAAGGCAGCATGTTGCGTGCAGGCACAAACGGCGTGAGCAGGCGCCGCGCCGCCGCGGCAGCCAGTAAACGAAACGATTTCATCCGCGTGAGGCCCTGGTTTCTACTCCGCCGGCGCGATCAGGTACTGTTCGAGCTTGCCGTCGGGATAAGTGTACGTGGTGAGCGTGAGCCGCCTGCCGGGATAAACGATGCGAAAGGCGCGGAAGGTCATGCCCCCGCGCAGATCCTCGCCCACCTGCTGCAGGCTGAGCGGCTCGCCCAGCGGGGCGAGGCTGGCGCGAAAATCGTCGAGCGCTTCCTGCGTAAAGTAGTCGCTCAGGTTGGGCGCCAGCAAGGTGCGGTCGATCTGGCCCTTCTGCAGATCGCGATAGATCGCGATGGCCGCGCGCTCGGCCGGTGTTTCCGTGTCCGGACCGATCACCGCGGGAGCGGCCAGGCGCGCGATCGTCGAGGCCGCGCCCACGGCGTCCTGGTTGGTCAGCACGGCTACGGCCGCCCCGTCGTCGACCAGCACCTCGTTGTCCGAGACAAACCCCGAGACCTCTCCGGAGTGGGAAATGAAGCGATGACCGTTACGATCGCCGACAAAGACTCCGAGGCCGTAATGGGTACCGCTGCCGTCCTTCAGCTTCACCTCGGTGAACATTTGCTTGTAGCTCTCCGGCTTGAGCACGGTCTGCGCGATCAGGCTTTCATCCCACAGCGCCAGGTCGTGCGCGGTCATGGCCAGTTCGCCGGCGGCAAACATCCATCCCCGGCCCTCCTTGGGAGCCACGCGCAGCGGCCCCAGCGCATGGCGGTAGTAAGGCGTCGCATCTACCTGCGTGAGCTTGATCTCGTCGGAATTCCACACCGAGCGCATTCCCAGCGGCCGGAAGATATGCTCGGCGAGATAGTCCATCAATCGCTCGCCCGAGACCTTTTCCACGATCTGGCCGGCGATTACATAATTGGTGTTCGAGTATTGCCACTTCGTTCCCGGGTCGAAGTCGAGCGGCTTCTTCGCCCATGTGTCGATGATCTGCTGCGCCGTTTCGGGCTTCAGCATCGGTGTCATCACGTAGTCTTCGGGCCAATAGTCCTGATAGCCGGAAGTGTGGCTCAGAATCTCGCGGATGGTGACTTCGTCGCCCCGCGTAAGCCCCGGCACATATTTGCTCACCGGGTCGTCGAGGCTCAGCTTGCCCTGCTCCTCGAGCAGCAGAATCGCCGTAGCCGTAAACTGCTTGGAGATGGAACCGATCGAATAGCGCATCTCCGGCGTGGCCGGCGTGGGAGGATCGAGCCGCGCCTTGCCGTAGGCCTGCGTGTACACGAGCTTGCCGCCCTTCACCACGGCAACCGAGGCCGATGGCACTCCGCTCTGATCGAGAATCGTGGTTGCAATACGATCGATGCGGCCGCGAAGATCCGGGTCGATGGTATCGACCGTTTGCGCGGCAAGAGCCATCGGCAGCAGACCGGCGGCGAGCAGAACGATGCTTCGGCGCGCAACATGGAACCATATTGCTGAGGACAACGTAAACCTCCTTCGGCTGGACGGACCCACCAGAATACCGGAACGATGGGCATCCGGTCGGTTGCCGGCAGGATCTTCGGCAGCAAACTCGAAATTCCTCGACATCCATCTGCCTCCGCCGGATACACTGTCCACCAGCAGGGAGACATTGCCAATGCAGACACGCATCCAGGGCACCACCATGCCCGTCCTCGACATCCAGCTCGATCCGAACGAAAGCGTCTTCTCCGAGAGCGGAGAGCTTTCCTGGATGAGCGCTTCCATCCAGATGACCACCCACACCCAGATGGGCGGAGGCGGCGGCCTGTTCGGCGTGTTGAAGCGCGCGGTGGCCGGCGGCAGCATCTTCATGACCGAGTACCGCGCCATCCAGTATCCCGGCGAGGTCTCGTTCGCCACCAAGGTGCCCGGCCACATCGTCCCCGTGCAGATCAACCCCGGCCAGGACCTGATGATTCACCGGCACGGTTTCCTGTGCGCCACGCCGCAGGTAACGCTCACCATCGGCTTCCAGCAGTCGCTGGGCGCGGGCATCTTCGGCGGCGACGGCTTCATCCTGCAAAGGGTCGGCGGCATGGGAACGGCGTGGATCGAGCTCTCCGGCGAGCTGATCCAGAAGAACCTGCAGCCCGGCGAGGTGTGGCGCGTGCACCCCGGCCACGTGGGCGCCTTCCAGGCGTCGGTGGGCTTCCAGATCACCACGGTCCCCGGCATCAAGAACATGATCTTCGGCGGCGACGGCATCTTTCTCGCCGTGTTGACCGGTCCGGGCATGGTGTGGCTGCAGACCCTGCCCATTTCACGGCTCGCCCATCAGATCGAGCATTACCTGCCCCGCGAGCGGCGCGAGGTTGCCGCCTCAGGCGCCGGCGGCGCGCTGCTGGGCGGCATTGTGGGCTCCATGCTGGGCGGAGATAATTAGCGGCGGTGGTTCAGTTCGAAGGCTACGGGCTTTACAGGTTGCGGAAGATTGCCCAAGGGAGGGCTTTGTATCTGGGCACGACTTCAGTCGTGCCGAAAAGGTCCTTTCTCTTTGAACTTTTCGCGCTTCAGCTCGCGAAAAGACATTCATCGGGTTCCCCGCGGTCTTTCCAGCCCGTACGTACATTGGCCCCAAACGACTCGCGGCCTTTGGCCCCTGAGGGAAACTGGCCCGCTACCCGACAAGAGGCGGCGTGAACCCCTCGGAAAGCAAAGAGCGCAACCTGCGCGGCGATATCGTCTTCGTCTTCGCTCTCGCCGCGGTGGCTTACGTCTGCTGGCTGGCGCGCGATGTGCTGGTGCTGCTCTACGTCAGCGCCCTGTTCGCGGTGATCGTCAGTCCGATTGTCCGCTTCGTCGGGCTGATGCGCGTCGGCCGCTGGCAGCCCTTCCGCGGCTTCGCCATCCTGTATCTGTTGCTCGCCGCGCTGGCCGCGACGGTCGGCTTCGGCTTTCTTGCCATCCCTCCGGTGGTCCGCGATCTGCAGTCATTTGGCGGAGAGATGCCCGCCCGGCTGCCCAATCTGCTCATGAAGGCGGTCAATCTGCCCTTTCTCGGCCAATTGAGCACCGCGGGCATTGGCACCAGGATCCAGGACATGATGAGCACAGCGGCCACCCAACTGCTTTTGGCCGCCAGGAACTGGGCCGGCGAGCTGGTGCGGATCGTCACCGGCGTCATCCTCACCATCTACTTCATTCTCGACGGCAAGCTCGCCTACAAGTGGTTCCTGTCGTTCGTTCCCGTGGAACGGCGCGAGCGTCTCGACCTGGCGCTGCAGCGCGCCAACACGCGCATGGGCAAATGGCTGCTCGGCCAGGGCACCCTGATGCTCATCCTCGGCTGCGCCAGCACGCTGGTTTACCTGCTGCTGCACGTCCGCTATCCCTACGCGCTGGGCGTGCTGACGGGAATGCTCAATCTCATTCCCGTGCTTGGCGCCGTCATCAGCATCGCCATCGCCGTGATCGTTGCGGCCGTCGATTCGTGGGGGCGTGTGCTGGGAGTCGCGATCTTCTTTCTCCTCTACGTCTGGATCGAGAATTCATTCCTCACCCCGCGCATCATGAAGAACAGCGTCGACCTGCCCTCGATCGCCATCCTCATCGCGCTGCTGCTCGGCTTCCAGCTCGACGGCGCACCCGGCGGCATGGTCGCGATTCCCACCGCCGTGCTCGTCGCCGTGCTGGTGGATGAGTATCTTGTCCAGAAGGAGTGATCTTCGCCAAGCCGCGAAGACCTTGCGGAAATTGCGTTCTCTCGAGCGGAAGGCCACGGATTCGATCCACCAAAGTCCCCGCCCGAATTCAGAACCTTGGGCATGGCTGCGGCTCGATGAGTGCGTGGGCGGTTATGTGCAAGTTGAACCGGCTGAAAAGGCGTTCTGTCGCGTCGTAGCGAAGTATCGGCGCCGGAAGCAATAGGACAGGTTGATCAATGCGATCATGACCGGCACTTCGACCAGCGGGCCGATGACTGCGGCAAACGCAGCACCGGAGTTGATGCCGAAGACTGATACGGCAACGGCGATCGCCAGTTCGAAGTTGTTTGAAGCGGCCGTGAACGAGAGTGTGGCTGTCTGCGAGTAATCCGCCCCCAGCTTGCGGCCCATATAAAACGACACAAGGAACATGAGCACGAAGTAGATCAGCAGCGGCAGGGCGATCCTGAGCACGTCCAGAGGCAGACGCACTATATCGTTGACCTTGAGAGAGAACATCGCCACGATGGTGAACAGCAGCGCAACCAGCGTCATTGGCGCGACTCCGGGTACGAAGTTTCGGTCGTACCATTCGCGCCCCTTGGCCCGGACCAGAACCGTGCGCGTCAGGAAGCCGGCGATGAACGGGATACCCAGATAGATGAAGACGCTCCTTGCGATCTCGCCGATGGAGATGTTGACCACCGCTCCGTGCAGGCCGAACCAGCCCGGCAGAACCGTAATGAACACCCATGAGTAGACAGAGTAGAAGAAGACCTGGAACAACGAGTTGATCGCGACCAGCCCGGCAGCATATTGCGTGTCACCCTTCGCCAGTTCATTCCACACGATCACCATGGCGATACACCGTGCCAGGCCGATCATGATGAGGCCGGCCATGTACTCGGGATGCCCACGCAGGAACACGATAGCGAGCGCGAACATCAGAACCGGTCCGATCAGCCAGTTCTGCACGAGCGACAGCCCCAACACTTTGCGATTACGGAAGACCTCATGCAGTTGTTCGTAGCGGACCCTTGTGAACGGCGGATACATCATCAGAATCAGTCCGGCCGCGATCGGCAGTGATGTTGCACCGGCGCTGAAGCGGTTCAGCATGGGCACGACTCCGGGACCGATCCAGCCAAGAGCTACGCCGAGGACCATCGCGGCGAAGATCCAACCCGTCAGATAGCGATCCAGAAAAGACAACCGGCTCTGTTTCACTGTTGCATCCTGCGACCTGCCGATCTGATCGATCTCGCGTTTGATAGCCATGTCTCCCAACGTTGCCAGCGGCAACGATAGGAAGAGTCCGATCCTGCGATCAAGCACCGTGAAGGCGTCGCGGAACGCGCGCGCGATTTCTTCGGGAGATCCTTTGACTGCGGCGGGATCGGCGATGCCCCAGTGTGCCGTCATCGGCTGCCCAGGCCAGTACGGACACTGTTCCTTCGCTGCGTTGTCACATACGGTGAAGACAAAGTCGAGCTTTGGAGCACCTGCAGCCGCGAACTCGTCCCATGATTTGCTATGCAGCCCTGCCGTTGAGAGTCCTGCAGATTCGATTTGCTGAAGTGCTTCGGGCCGCGGCTGTCCGGTTGGATGGCTACCCGCACTGTATGCCGTGAACTTGCCCTTGCCCTTGTGGTTCAGGATTGCCTCAGCCATGATTGAGCGCGCGGAGTTGCCGGTGCAGAGGAACAAAATGTTGTAGTGATCGGCCATCTTCTTATTCCTTTGCTCCTGCTACGGCTGGTGCACAACAGCCTGGCTCACAGCACACGGCTTTGGGTTTGTTTGCGCGCACGAAGGCGCTGAAAAACTTCTCACTCACTTGAGGCGCGATAGCATCCACGTCCACGCCAGCCTCGGTGAGGAACTGGCGAGCATCCTCTACGTTGTAGACGCGCGTCGGTTCGATGGACACCGCATCGAAGCCTGTACTGGTTAGCTTCCCCATGTACTCGGTCTCTTCAAGAGCGCCGG
>JASHQQ010000387.1 GCA_030039035.1 Acidobacteriaceae bacterium
ATGAGAATCAGATGGTGCCGCGTGGCCAGCTCCGCCAGGGTCTCCGGCACTCCCGGCAACAGCTCGATCTCCTGCTCGGCAATGGAGCGCGCGAAGCTGAGCACGCGCTGGCGCCGCTCCTCCGTCACCGGCTCGGAGCTGAGCCGCTCAAAGCACGTCACCAGCGAATGCGTGAAGCTGGTGAGGCCGTAGCCGCGCGCCAGAATCGTCTCGCGCTCCACGGCGTTCAGCGCTCTGCGCACTTCAGCCGCCGTGTATTCATGATGATTCAGATAGCTGATGAACGCCGCGATGGCGCGCTCGAAGTAGACGTTGTTCTCCCACAGCGTGTCGTCGGCGTCGATGAGCAGCGTTTGGCCGGGAGAGAACGGAGGCATGGCTCGATGGTAACGGATAGCCGGGAGTGCCCGAGCCCGTACCAAGGGACCGAGGGACTGAAGAACTGAGGGACTGCGCGTCGCCGCTTCCTCTCAATCTATCGGAGCGAATTCACAAGGGAGCCGGAGGGCGAACTCGAAGGCGACGCCACAGCCGCGGCTTGAGAAGGCGGGTTGCGCCAATGGTCGTCGCGCTGCGCCCGGATGTAGGCATCGAACTGCCGGCCGCGCATTAAGACCGAGCCCGCGATGAGATTGCGGTCGAGCGAAAGCGATTTCAAGCGGGCTTGCCCGCCGATTTGAGCAAGCGGGGGTAGCGCGCCGGGCTGAGAGACCAAGCCGGCGGCACGGACGACATCGGCATCGCCGGGGAAGTGGATGGCGAAATCCACGCGCGCGGTCGAGCCGTAATGAACACCGACCGTGAGCTCATCGGCGCCGGCGACCAGGCTGCTCCATGAAGCAGCCTGGGCGTCGGAGACGACATGCCGCGCGAGGACCGAGGATGGCATGGCCATGGTGTTCCAGGAGTTGACGCCGGGGCCAAGCCGCGAAAGGCGTGCCACCAGGGCGGGGTCGGCGGATACACCGGCAGCGTGGCGGTCGAGGGCCTTCTGAACAAGATCCGGCGTTCCAAAAATCGCCATCCGATTGTCAACGATCGCTATCCACCGAACGTCGGGCATACGGCTTCGCTCTCGCGCGAAGGGAGCGACGATCAGCACCGGAAATCCGTGAAAGTTGAGAGGGGTCGCGCCGTTGGTTTGGGCAGCGGCATAAATGCGATCGCGATCGAAGCGCCCGGCGATGAGCAGCAGATGCTCCCGCAGTTCTCCACGAGCAGAGGAAGCGACCACCCAGATCAGCTCGTCGACCTCGCGGCGGTCATCGACTCCGGCGAGCGACAGCCAGTCGTCAAGGTCGACGGAGTTGAAACCGGAGATGAGAAGTACATTGCCCTTGGGATTGTGCGGGTCTTCCACCCCGGCGACGCTTTCCACCCCCGTGGGGATGAGCGGCAGCAGGGGGCTGGCGGCGGGCGACACGAGGCTGAAGGCGGATGACGCAGCCAGCAGTACGGCGAAAATTGGGAGCTTCCTTGCCAGGCGGATCAACATGGTTCGCTCTCTTTCTGCGGCGCTTTGGCTGGAAAAGAATCCATCGCCGAAGATCTGCGGTTCGAGCGGCGCACGGACCCCGTACACGCGCACAGGGGAGTTGGCGCCGAATGTTGCGTTCGAGGCGAATGCAAAATGTTGTTGTTCCTGGAAGGTCTTACAGCGATTTGGGAAACTGTGTGCGGTATCCTGCGCGGTCCACGGTCGTCGCTCCCTGGTGGTCCCAATCCAACGACGAGCACCTGTCGCAGGGGGGCCCAGGGTGGTCGCGCCGACTCGGCGCCTCAGCTTCGCCCTGCAGCATTTCCTGATGCGCTACAGCTCTGGTCGCGTCCTACGTTACACGCTGTAGCGTTACTAACGGTAACATAGAGTCGGATCCCGATGCAACTCGTGGTTACCGGTCCTGCTTCATTCGAGCCGGTGGGGGATGGCTTCCAACTATGCAAACGCAAAACTAGCCGATGCGTTAACAAAATGTCATGAAGAACTTGTGCAGTTTTCGTTTTTTTTGTTAGCCAAGGGTAGCAAGCCCGAGTCGCCCATGTGGGGCATCCAAAACTCGTCGAGGAACAACCGCAGATCCTTCGGCTGCGTTTGCCTCAGAGAAGACCCGCGGCAAACTTCGCTCAGGATGACAAGCCCGACTCCTGCGAATTGCCGGTCTACTCCGCCAGGTTGAAGATGCGAATCTGCAGCAGCTTGGCGATGGTGAGGTTCTTGAATCCGCGCGCCTGCATGCGGCGGATGAAGTCGGGCGTGATTTTGAAAATCCGGATCTGGATCAGTTCGTCGAGCGTGGGTTGGTAGCCGAGGGCGCGAATCTCTCGCACTTCTTCGGCGTTGACGCCCTGCACCTTCAGCCCGATGAGCTGGTCGGCGGTGGGCATGGCGTAGCCGAGATCGGTGATCCCGCGGATGTAGTCGGGATCGGCTTTGAAGATGCGCAGAGCGAGAAGATTGTCGATCGTGAGCCCCTGAATTCCGGTCTGCTGGATCGAGCGCGCCCAGGCGCTGTCGACCCCGATGAAGGCATATGCCATCAGCTTTTCCGAATCGTAGCTGTTGAATCCCAACTCCCCCATGCGCGCGATGAATGCCGGGTCCGGCGTGAAGACCGAATCGCCTTCGAGCCTGTTGTCACGCACCGTGCCGCTACAGGTGAAGGTCCCGGCTTCCGCTGCCAGCGTCGCGGTGAGGTGCGCGCCGTCGTTGGCGAGATCGGCGAGCGTGACGCCGGTGAAGCGGCTCATCGACTCGTTGCTGAAACTCGATCCGCAATGCCGCCCGCCGATACAATCGCCGGATTCGACGCGCAGGCTCAGCTTGCCGCCATCTTCACTCGGCGAAATGGAGCAATGCTCGCGGAGCGGCTCGAGGCTGCCGCTGCTTGCGGCCCGAAGAGCGGCAGCGGTACAGATCAAAGCACCGATTGAAGCCAATTGGAGGAAGCGATTCATGAGACGTGCTCCGTTTTCTGGTTTGATTCCGGGGCGAGGATCTCCTGAAGCGAAAAACCGCCGGCTGATGCTCGAAGGTTTTCCCAACCCACCCGAGGCGCAAAACCAAGAACGCGCCAGGGATCGGGCACCCGGATTCGTTTGTGTCAGCTTTCCGAGCGCGTTCCAGTCCGAAGATACCTACTTCGAATCCGGTTCGTCGTCGAGAATGCCTGAGATGCGCAGCTTGACGAGCTTGTCGAGCGAGAGATTCGTAAAGCCGTGCCTTTTGGCGTCGGCGATGAAGTCGGCATTGATGTTGAAGATCTTCGTCTTCACGACGTCGTCGACGGTTGCGCCCGGATACTGCTGGCGAATGGATTGCGCGTACTCCGGCGTCACGCCCTGAACGCGCAGCGCCATCAGTTGCTTGTGATCGAGGTTGTCGAAGCCGGCGGACTTCATTCCGGCAACGAATTCCGGGGTGACGTTGAAGATGCGGTACGAGATCGCATCGTGAATCGAATTCACTTCGAGCCCGTCGCGCTTGAGCCCGGCGAGGTACTCGGGCGTGACACCCTGAATCTTGGCGGAGATCAGGTCATTCGCGTTGAGTTTGCCGAAGCCGAGCTGCGCCATCTTTTCGGCGTATTCCGGCGTCACGTCCTGGATCTTCATCGCGATGTATTTTTCGATATCGGCGTCATAGCCGGCGGCCTTCATTGTGGCGATGTAATCCGAGGTCACGCCCTGGATCTTGCAGGCGATGAGCTGGTCGGCGGTGAGCTTGCCAAAGCCGAGCTGCGACATCTGCTGCGCGTACTCCGCCGTGATGCCCTGAATCTTCATCGCAACCAGCTTGTCGAGGTCGACGTCGTAGCCGGCCGCCTTCATCTCGTCGATGTAGTCGTGGTGCCTGCCGGAGGTCGCGGGGCTCTGCGCGGCATTTTCATTTCGGTCCTGTTGCGAGTCCTGCGCTGCGTTTGGCTGTTGCTCTGCAGTGCTTGCCTGCGCCATCAGGGTCGGCGCTGCCTCTGCGCTGCGAGCCGCGCGCGACGTCGGGACCGGAGCCAGGATATGGTTCAGCGGCGGCGCCACAATGTCTTGCATGGCAGCGGCTTTCTGGGCGAGATGCGGCGACGGATCGAGACTGGCCAGCACCTGCGGCACCGGCAGCAGGAGTACGACCAGCAATGCGCCGGCAGCGGCGATGGAGAATGGCCCGCGGCCCGCGTTGTGCGCCAGCGGCTCGCCGAGGATGCGCGCGATGCGCATGCGCAGCGTTTGCGGCCCCTGGTGGCCGTCGAGCGCCATGGCAAGCTGCCAGTTGGAGCGGCGCTGTTCTTCGAGCCGGTAAAGCGCGCGGGCGTAGACCAGCCGGTCGGGGCAAACGGTCAGCGCCAGATCGTCGCAGCAAAGCTCGCGCTCGTGGCGTAGCCGGCTGCCGACCCACCACACGGCGGGATGGAAGAAGAAGAGCGTCTCGATGAACGTCTGCACCAGGTTCCAGAAAAAATCGGCGCGGCGCACGTGAGCCAGCTCGTGCGCCAGCACTACCTGGAGCTCCTCCTCGCTCAGCCTTGTTGCGGCCGAGAGCGGCAGCAGCACCAAAGCACGCAGCACACCCACGGTGAGCGGCCCCGCGATGGTTCTGGAGACGCGCAACATCACGGACCGTTCGAGGCCGAGCACGGCCGCGATGCGCTGGAAATTCGCCATTACAGCGGCAGGGGCATCCTCCGTCGCCGCCGTGCGCAGCCGTTGAATCAGCCACCATCCGCCGAGGCTGCGGCCGGAGAGAATCACAACGCCAATGAGCCAGAAGGCGTCGATCCACGGCAGCCACTCGGTGATGGATGAGGCGGCTGCGTCATGCGACGCATCGGAAACCGGCGTCACCGTCGGCGAAAACTTGTAACCGGTATGATTGTCGCCCGGCGCTGCGGGTGCGGCCGCGACTGCGAACGACAACGGCGCCGGGCCGGTGCGGATCTCCCACGAAAAGGTCGCAACCGAGGCGGCCAGCATGACCAGCAGCGCGGCCAGGGCCGCGACATAACGCGCATTGCTGCTGCGATGCGCCAGCAGCCTGCTCGCCACGGCGTAGAGGGCTGCGATTGCCGCTCCCTGCCAGCAGAAGTGAATCAGCGTCCACGCGACGGCCTGGATCGTGTGAGTCATTGAAGATCCTTTCGGGCGGCTTGGGCGTGCCCGTTGGCGGGCACAGCGGCTTTTCGTTGCAACAGCGCGCGAATCTCGTCCAGCTCCGCGCTGCCGGCCGGCTCCATGGCCAGCGCGTGCAGCGCCAGTTGGGCGGCGGAGCCGGAGAAGAGGCGCATGCTCAGGTCCCTGAGCAGCTTGCTCTGCATCGCCTCCTGGCTGACAGCGGCGCGATAGACATGGGCGCGGCTGGCTTCGTCGCGCACCACCAGGCCCTTGGCGGTCATGATCTGCAGCAGCTTGAGCACCGTGGTGTAGCCGGAGGGTCTTTCTTCGTTCAGAGCCTCATAAATGTCCCGAACCGTAGCCGGTTGTTTTTCCCAGAGAATGCGCAGCAACTCGAGCTCGGATTCGGTCGGACGGGGTACGTGCGTGCCGGACTTCGTCATGATGTTCTCCACAATATACGAAGGCATTCGTAGTTGTCAACGAAATTCTTCGTAGATCGGGAAATTGTGACGAATGGCTTGAGAGCTGCAGCGAATGGGCGGGCCCACGGGACCCGAACGAGTCAACGATCGGCGCATTGCCACTTCTTTGACTGCCTGAAGATGCACCAAACCGGGGTGCCCCGGGTCCGTGGGTTCGGACCTGGGAAAGGATCGTCATGGATACGAATCCATGCGGGCGGAGACCTGCGACTTCGGCTGCGCGGCCAGCCACTGGCTCAGCTTCGGCCCTTGCCGGTTTTGCAGCTCCACACAGCTATTGATGCGCTCCAGCGCCTGCTTGAGCGCGCGATCGGATGCCGGCACCTTGTGCGTGGAAAAGAAGCTCTGCACGTCATCGCGCGCCGGCTCCGAGCAGAAGCCGCTGGTCGAGCCCACGAGCATTCCGCCCATGGCCGTGGTGAGCTGCGCCTGCACCTTGTCCCAGTGCTCCTGGATGTACTTCCACGTGGCGTCGCGCGTCTCCTCGCCCTGCAGGGCGATGGCGAACTGGATCGCCGCATCCTGGTTGCGCACTTTGCCCGAAACCGCCATATCCAGCGCGCGCTCCAGCAGCGCCGGGTCCTGGAACTGCGTCAGCAGCCGCAGGGCATTTTCCTGGAATTCGGGATTGGTGCTGGTCTCGTAAACTTTCTCGAGCTGGTCGAAGAGCGCCGCATCGCCGTTGCGCGCGGCAAGAAACGTCGCAGTGCGCCCCAGCGAAGGTTCGACCGACGAGGGATCGGCGAGATATTTTTGCGCGATCTCGCGCGCCTGCGCGATGATCTGCGGATCCTTCCCCTCGAAGCCGAGCACGCCGAAGAGCGAGGCGCGCAACTCGCGGGTATTGGCCGAGTCATTGTCGGAAGGAGGGCCGAGCCTGGCGTACTCGGGCCCGAAAGTCGCGCGAATCCAGGCGCCGAGCGCGTCTTTCTCTTCCGGTGTGGAGGCGACGCGGGTATACGTCGCGTTCACGCCGCTCAGCGCGTTGTCGATCACTTCGTCGCTGGGGTCGGCCTTCACCGCGGCCACCAGGTCGAGATACTGGCCCACATCGGCGGTGTTGGCGCGCACCTGCGCCCATTCGTCGCCGATCAGGCGGATGCGCTCGAAAGGCGTAAGGCTTGTTTCCACGCCGCGCACCAGCGCCGCATACACGTCCGCCGGGTACTTGCTGCGGTAGTAGCCTTTGCCGCCGGCGTTGGCGAAGAACAGCGGGCTGGCAGGCACGTTGAGCGATGCGTCGCCCGGCGTGAGCAACTCGCAGTCAGCGCCCTTCTGGCCCGCGGCAAAGCAAACGGGCACGGTCCAGGTCTCATTCGTATCCGATTTCACGCCGGGGTCGAGGAAAAAACGCCTCTGTTCGACGAATACCTTGCCGCCGGCCGGCTCGCCGAAGGTGAGCAACGGCTCGCCCGGCTGAACGACCAGGCTCTCCATGATCTTGTCTACCGGCTTGTGGCTGGTCGCGGTCTGCGCATTCCAGAAGTCTTCGGCGGTCGCGTTGGCGTATAAATGCGCTGCGAGATACGCGTGCACGCCTTTGCGGAAGGTCTCCTTGCCAAGATAGTTCTCGACTGTGAGCAGCACGTCGCTGGCCTTGCCGTAAGCGATGCCGTCGAACATCTCGTTGATTTCGGCAGGCGTGTCGGCCTTGGCGCGAATGGACCGGGTCGTGGCCTGCGCATCGAGATTCAGCGTGCCATCCAGGCCCGCGATCACACTCTGGTCGATGTTCCACTCCGGGTGCATGGCGGCAACGGGCTTGTTCGACATCCACGTCGCAAAGCCCTCGTTGAGCCAGATGTTGTCCCACCATTGCATGGTCACCAGGTCGCCGAACCACTGGTGCGCCATTTCGTGCGCGATCACCGAGGCCACGCCTTCCCTGGAGCCGACCGATGCGGTCTTCTCGTCGATGAGCAGAGCGGTCTCGCGGTAGGTGATGGCGCCAAAGTTCTCCATCGCGCCGGCCTCGAAGTCGGGCAGCGCGATCAGGTCGAGCTTGGGCAGCGGGTAGGGAATGCCGAAGTAGTCGTTGTAATAGTGCAGCACGTATTTGGCGACGGTGACGCCATAGGGCGTGAGCTGTACCTTGTCCGGCGTGGCGCAGACGCGGATGGCGACCTTGTCCTGCTCCCCCGAGCTGCATTGAAAATCGCCGACGAGAAACGCGACCAGATACGTCGACATCTTCGGCGTGGTGCCGAACTGGAGCGTGTGCTTGCCTTCGCCGGGGCCCGGCGTGTCTTTCTCAATCGGCATGTTGGAGATCGCCGTGTCGCCGGCATCGACGATCAGGGTGACGTCGTAGGTCGCCTTGAAGGCGGGCTCGTCGAAGGATGGAAAGGCGCGGCGCGCGTCGGTGGGTTCGAACTGCGTGACCGCGTAGTTGCGGCGCGCGGTCCGGGAAAGATAAAAGCCGCGCAGCTCGTTGTTCAGGATGCCTGTGTAGTCGATATGCAGCGTGGCTTTGCCCGCGGGGATTTGCTGCGCAAAGGTGAAGGTCGCCTGCTCCTTGTCCGCGTCGAGCGAGACGCTCGCCGTCTGCGTGTTGCCGCCGGCGGTCACGGTCACCGACTGAAACGCGACCTCGGCGGCGTTCAGCGTGATGGCATTCACCGGCTCGGTGACCGTCACGTCGATTGATTCCTTGCCGGTGAAAGTCGCCGCTTTCAGGTCGGGTGCGAGCGTGAGCGCGTAGTGCTCGGGCCTGACCGTCTGCGGCAGGCGCTGGGCGGTCGCGGGAAATGCGGAGAGAGCCAGAGCGGCGAGAGCGAAGCTTCGGAAGGGAAGCGGAATTCGGGTATTCATTGGATCCTCATGAATTGAGAGAACTGCTCGATCTGAACCAGGAGCGACTTTGATCACTGCCGTCATTTCTTCATCGGATTCCGTAAGCCTGCGGTCCATTGGCGCTCACGATGTCAAATCTTCCGAGGCGCCTGCCTCTTCGTGCGTCGCTTGCTCCTCGTGCTCTCCGTGCCCGTCCGGCCGCAGCGAGTCGAAGAGCAGCAGGCATGCGCCGATGACGATCGACGAGTCGGCAACGTTGAAATCCGGCCAATGGTAGCCGAGGATGTGCACCTCGATGAAGTCGGTCACCGAGCCATAAAGAATGCGATCGTGGACATTGCCCAGCGCGCCGGCAAAGATCAGCGCCAGGGCGAGGGTGGTCAGCGTGAATCGGTGCCCGAGGCGGATCATGGCGACGAGCACCACCAGAGCCGCGACCAGCGAGAAGACAATGAGCGCCCAGCGAACCGTGTTGGGCGAAGCCGTGTCGGCAAAGAGCGAGAACGCCGCGCCGTCGTTGGTCCAGTGGCTGATGCGCAGCACGCGGGGAATGAGCAGAATGCCGCCGCCGAAGGGAACGTGGTCGGTGACCCACATCTTGGTCAGGCGATCGACCGTAATCACCATCAGGGAGATACTGAGCAGCCACGGCAATCGGCGGGGAAAGGTCACTCGGCGTCTCCCTCGGGTTGCGGCGGCTCAATCCCCATTTCGCGCAGCGCGCTCTGGCAGCGTGTGCAGACGTTCTGCCAGATGCCGTAGCTCG
>JASHQQ010000388.1 GCA_030039035.1 Acidobacteriaceae bacterium
GTGGATGTGACCTTTACGCCGACGCGCGTTGGACCCCGCATGGGGGCCGCGGTCCTCTTCGATAACTCCGGAAATGTGATTGCGACGGACTACGCTCAGGGCATTGGCTCCGGGCCGCAGGTGAATTTCCTTCCGGGCGCCGAGAGCACGATCGCAGTTAACGGCCTGTCGTCGCCCAATGGCGTGGCTGTTGATGGCGGCGGCAATCTCTATATCGCGGACTGGAACAATTCCCGCGTACTCAAGGAAACGCTGACAGCAGAAGGATTTGCTCAGAGCATTATTGTGAGCAGTTTGACCGAGCCCACCGGCGTCGCGGTCGACGGCGCCGGCAACGTCTATATCGCCGCCTGGGCACGCAGCGAACTGTTGAAGGAGACCTGGTCAGGCAGCGGGTATACCCAGAGCACGGTTGGCAGCGGGTTGTATAACCCCAACGAGGTCACGGTCGATGGCAACGGAAATATTTATATCGCCGACGCTTATAACGACCGCATCATACTGGAGACGTTTTCCGGGGGGAGTTATACGCAGACCACCATTTTCAGCGGCCAGTTTTACTCCGGAATTGCGGTGGACGGGAGCGGAAACCTCTACACGACGGCTTACGATAATGGCCAAGTGATTAAGGAGACCCCTTCGGCCGGTGGCTTTACGCAAAGCTCGATCGGAAGCGGCCTGGTTTGGCCGTCGTACATCGCAATCGATGGGGGAGGAAACCTGTACGTCGCCGACACATTGAATAGCCGAATTGTCAAGGAGGCTCCTTCGGCGAGCGGCTATGCGCAGAGCGTGGTGCCCAGCAGCAGCCTGGATTGGCCATGGGGCGTTGCGGTTGACGCGTACGGCAACGTATTTATTTCCGATTCGTATCACGATCGGTTGTTGAAAGAGGATTACTGGGATCCGCCCAGCCTGAATTACACGACGGCGAACAACGGCCCGCAGACAGTCACCGTTGAGAACCTGGGAGATACAGCGCTAGGTTTCCCGGTTCCGAGCTCCGGAGACAACCCAAGCATATCGGCCGAATTCACGCTGGAGAGCAGCGCGCCATCGGCGTGCCCCGTCGAGAGCGCCGGTTCTTCTTCACCGGGAACGCTGGCCGCTGGCGCCTCCTGCACTTTAACCATCGATGTGGCGTCGGTAGGCGTTTTCTCGGGATCTCTGGTGCTGACCGATACCAATCTGAACGCAGCCGCGCCCGCCTATGCCACGCAGAGCATCGCGCTGGCCGCGACGGTTTCTTCAACAACGACGCTCAGTTCGTCGGCGACAAATGTTGCGGTGGGCCAGCCAGTCACATTAACCGCGACAGTGACCGTTCCGGCTGACAGTGGCACACCCACGGGTCAGGTGACTTTCAGCGGGGCGGGTACGCCGGCGCCTGTGGTGACACTGAACGGGAGCGGAGTCGCGATCTTCACCAGTTCGTCGCTGGCGATTGGCAATTATTTCGTGACTGCCGTCTATTCGGGCGATGCCACGCACCAGGGAAGCAGCAGCCAGGCTGTGACTTTCACAGTGAACGGTTTTGCCTCGCAAACGACGATCAGTGCATCGGCCGTACAGGTTACGGCTGGCCAACCAATCACATTGACCGCCACGGTGACCGGCGCTGCCGGCAGCGCCATGCCCACCGGTGAGGTGACCTTTGCGGGAGCCGGTTCGCCTTCGCCCGTGGTAGCGCTGAACGGGAGCGGCGTGGCCACCTTTACCAGCTCGACACTGGCGGCAGGCGGCTACTCGGTTACCGCCGACTATGGTGGAGATGCGACGCACAATCCAAGCCAAAGCCAGGCGGTCGATTTTTCCGTGGCCTCCGGACCGCCGGCCAAAGTGGCCGCGGTCGGTGGACCGACCTGGAATCTCCAGTACGGCAACGCACTGAACCTTTGCGCGGAAGTCACAGATGCGGGCAGCGATCCTGTGGCCGGAATTGCCGTCGCCTTTAGGGGTACGCAACTCACATTCTCCCCTGCATCGGCGATCTCGAATGCCAGCGGGGACGCGTGCGCAACGGCGACCCCTAATGGCGCGGGAAGCCTGGTGGCCACGGGCACCGTCAGCGGCATCGCCACCCCGGCCACGTTCGATCTGACGGTTACCCCGGCCCCCATCAAGGTCGAGCTCGCTGAAAACTCCAGGCCCTACGGCGCACCCAACCCCGTTTTCACGGTGCATTCGGTTCATGGACTGCTCAACGGGGATACCATTACGGCAACGGCGACCAGCACAGCCACCCTGACCTCTCCCGTCGGCGCCTATCCCATCACGGTGACACTGGGCGGCCCGGCAGCGGCCAATTACACGATGACGAATCATCCCGGGCTGAACGTTCTCAAGGCAATGCTCATAACCTATCCGGTGGGCGAATCCATCACCTACGGGCAAACTCCCGCGCCTCCGACCCGTTTCGTGGTCGAGGGGTTTCTGAATGGCGATACGGCCAGCGTGGTCTCCGGCGCGCCCGTGCTTTCGACGGCGGTAACTTCAACCACGTCGGCCGGCGAATACGTGATCGATGCCAAACGGGGCACTCTCACGGCAGCCAATTACTCTTTCCTGATGAGACCCGGCGTTATCTGGGTCTATCGAATCCTCGCGACCGTAACCGCCAATAACCAGACCATGACCCAGGGAAGCGCGGTGCCGCCGCTGACTTACACCATCAGCGGGTTCGTGAACGGCGATACCGCCAGCGTGGTCTCCGGCGCGCCGGTGCTGACCACCACCGCAACTTCGAGCTCACCGCCGGGGACCTACCCGATCTACGTGAACCGCGGTTCGCTTGCCGCGGTGAACTATGCCTTCGGCCCGACGGTCAATGGAGTATTAACCATAAATCCGTAATGCGCGGCTGGACGCAAGTCGTGCCGCGATCCGCGTCTTCCCGCGGCGATCCCGGCGCACGCCGGCGCCGTCCCCCGCCTTGACACGCCCCGCTCCGCGCATTTCTTATCGTAATCAGGCATTCTCCCGGTTCCGACCCGGAAGGCGTAGTGTGCGATCCGGCAATGTGATACCGCGGGAACGCTGTGTCGAACAGGAAGCAGACGGCAGTTGCGGTCAGGAACGGCGGATGAAGGCGTAGCGCAACCTTGTCGCTGGGTCACCAGTCCGGCCGGTTTTCGATAGCTTTGCCCGAGCCAGGGCCGCGATGGATCGTCGGCCGGGATGATTCCCGTAGACAAATCTTCCCGACAGGCGCTCGGCCCAAGGGCCGCAGACGCCGATGCCCTGAACAGCCACGGCGATGTGGGGCGGGGCGAGCAAAGGACGTGTGTGGGGGCAAGCGTAGCGGCATTCTTCACTCTGGCTGACCCGGTCTCGGGCGCCGGCGGCAGCCTCACCCTGCTTTTGCCGTTGCTGCTGATTCCGGTGCTGTACCTGATGCTCTTCCGGCCGCAGCAAAAGCGCCAGAAGCAGTGGCAGGAGATGCTGGCCGGGCTCAAGACCGGCGACCGGGTCACTACCGCGGGCGGCCTGCGCGGGACGATTCTCAATATAAAGGACGATGCGATCGTCATCCGCGTGCCGCCGGATAACATTAAACTTGAAGTGGCCAAGAACGCGATCGCTTCGGTGACCACCCAGGAGCCGTCGGGTTCATGAGCGGCCTTATCCTCCGGACGAGTGAAGTGGAATCATGAAGAAGGACCTGAAGAAAAAGATCGCGCTGATCGTCGCCTTCCTGCTGGTCTGCATCTACGGCATCTTCGGTATCCCCTCCGGCCTTTCAGGCGACGCACTGAAAGAGGCGTTGACAAAGCGCATCCACCTCGGCCTCGACCTGCAGGGCGGGGCGCACCTGATCTACCAGGTGGTGGTCTCGGAAGCCGTGAACGACGAGACCAACAACGTCGTCGCCGAGATCCGGCAGAACCTGAAGAACGCCAGTCTCAGCGGCCAGGCGCTGAAACCCGACCCCAAGGCGCCCCAGGTGATCCAGGTCACGGGCGTGACACCGGCGCAATCCAGCTCCGTCCGCTCCATGCTCGATGACAAATACTCCAGCCAGTACGACCTCACCGGCGGCGGCGCCGACGGCAGCTTCACGCTGACCATGAAACCGGTCTACGTCAGGACCATCGAACAGAGAACCGTGCAGCAGGCCATTGAAACGGTCGGCGATCGCGTCAATTCGCTGGGCGTAAGTGAACCGGTCATTCAGCAATATGGGATGGGCGACAACCAGATCCTGGTCGAGCTGCCCGGCATCTCCGATCTCGACCGCGTCAAGAGTCTCCTCTCCGAGACCGCGCGCCTTGAGATCCACGCCGTGGTCGGCGGGCCTTATAACAGCGAACAGGACGCGATGCAGGCGCAGGGCGGCTCGATTCCACCCGAAGAGATGGTGGTGAACGGCTCGGGGAATCTGGTGAACGGCTCCGAAGGGGAAAGCTACTACGTGGTGCAGCGCCTGGCGGTCGTTTCGGGAACCGATTTCCGCTCCGCCGATCCCGGCACCGACCAGAACGGCCGCCGCGACGTGCGCTTTACCCTGACCAACGAGGCCGGCGACAAGTTCTACGACTACACCAGCAAGAACGTCGGCCGCGCCATGGCTATTCTCATGGGCGGCCGCGTGCGCGAAGTGGCCAATATTCAGGGCCCGATTCGCGATTCCGGCGAGATCGTCGGCAGCTTCACTCCCGATGAGGTCATGATCCTGTCCAAGCTGCTGCGCACCGGCGCGCTGCCGGCATCGCTGGTGCCGCTCGAGGATCGCACCGTGGGCGCTTCGCTGGGCGCCGATTCGATCCGCGAAGGCGTGACGGCCGCGGTCGTGGGCGTGCTCGTGGTGATGATCTTCATGCTCATCTACTACCGCGGTTCGGGCATCAACGCCGACCTGGCTCTCTTTTTGAACCTCGTCATCCTGCTCGGTTTCATGGGATTCGCCAACGCGACTCTGACGCTGCCGGGCATTGCCGGCGTGATCCTGACGATCGGCATGGGCGTCGATTCGAATGTCCTGATCTTCGAGCGCATCCGCGAGGAGATTCGCGCCGGCAAGTCGGCATCGGCCGCGGTCGACCAGGGCTTCGCGCACGCGTGGATCACGATCGTCGACACGCACGTGACCACGATTGTTTCGGCCTCGATCCTTTTCATCTTCGGCACCGGGCCCGTCAAGGGATTCGCAGTCACACTCACATTCGGTCTGCTGGCCAATCTGTTCACGGCGGTTTTTGTCTCGCGGGTGATCTTCGACGCCCACCTGAACAAGATCCGGACGGGCCAGATGGTGTCGATCTAGAGACAGGGAACAAGGGAACGAGGCGCCAGGGGACCGGGTGCGCGAGGCTCGACGAATGATGAAGGAACCGGGCAGGGAGTCAGGGTCGGGAAACCGGGGTTTCGCATGGATCGTCACGCTGAGAGCGGCGGTTGGAAATGCTCGGCCCCTCGTTCCCTTGTTCCCTGATTTGAGGAAGGGATAGATTCAGTGGAATTCTTTCGCAGCCCCAACGTGGATTGGCTGGGATGGAAGTGGTACTTCCTGGCCTTTTCCCTGATTTTCAGCGTCGCCGGCGTCAGCTCCATGGTGTGGCACTGGGAGCACCCGGTCGGCAACCTTCGCAGCCCCGTTCCGCTCAGCGTCGACTTCCGCGGAGGCACCCAGGTGCTGGTGCAGTTCCCCGGCACGCCGGATCTCACCAGAATCCGTCAGGCCACGGTCGCAGCCGGCATCCGCGACGCGGGCGTCGTGAATTACGACATTCCCAGCCGCCACGAAGTGCTCATCAGCCTGCCCGAAGTGAATCAGGAAGCGGCGCTTGATGTTGGCCGCCAGCAGATTCAAAGCGCCCTCAGCGCGCAATTCGGGTCCGCCTTCGATCCCAGGCGGGATATCCGCAACGTGCAGGTGGTTGGCCCCACCGTGGGCCGCCAGTTGGAGAAGCAGGCGGGTCTGGCCACGCTCTACTCGATGCTGGGCATGCTGGTCTACCTCTGGTTCCGCTTCCAGTTGATCTACGGCGTGGCCGCGGTCGTCGCCTGCTTCCACGACACGTTGATCACCGTGGGCTTCTTTGCGCTTACCGGCCAGGAGATCAGCCTGACGGTCATCGCGGCCATCCTCACGCTGGTAGGCTATTCCATGAACGACACCATCGTGGTCTTCGACCGCATTCGCGAAAACCTCCGCCTGAATCGTAAGGAATCGCTGCCCGACGTGGTCAACCGCAGCATCAATCAGACGTTGAGCCGGACGGTGCTGACTTCGGGCCTCACCTTTCTGACCGTTCTCTCGCTGTACCTCTTTGGCGGCCGCGTGCTCCATGGATTCTCGTTCGCGCTGGTGGTCGGCATTCTCATCGGCACGTACTCCTCGATCGCCATCGCCTCGCCCATGCTGGTTGCCTGGCAGCAATGGCGGATGAGCCGGGGCAAGACCGCGCCGCTGCCGGCGGCAAAACGCGCCCGTGTATAAAGGATCGCGATTCCCGGTCCGCGCCGCTGTGAAACCGCTCTTTGCAACGGGCATGAAGTTCTGCTATAGGTTGATTTCGCTCGATGTGGTACCGTTTCTGTACCGGGAACCTTCCTCCATCCCGCGGTGTCTAATCTGGAGTAACCGATCTCTGACCCGAGGCTGGCCATGTTTGAAGACTCCACATTCGAATCCATGCACAGGATCAAGAGCAAGAGCAAGTACTGGATGCTGGCGACCGGCGCGGTCAATCTCGCCATCCTGATTGTCATCATCCTGATTCCGCTCATCTATCCCGAGGCGTTGCCCAGGGCCGCCATGCTGACGGCTCTCACCGTGCCGCCGCCACCTCCGCCGCCGCCGCCGCCACCGCCCCCGCCGGAGGTTCACGTGGTGCACGTGCAGTCGGAGATGATGAACAACCAGCTCACGGCGCCCACGAAGATTCCCAAGGACATCAAGATGGTGGCCGAGAGAGAAGCGCCGCCGTCCTCCGGCTTTGGCGTGGCCGGCATGGAAGGCCTCGGCGGCGGCGGCGTCCCCGGAGCCTTTGCCAACATGGCGAACAGCGGCCCCAAGGTGACGGCCGCGCCTCCCAGAAAGGTGGCCATCTCCGCCGGCGTGGCGGCCGGCATGCTGCTGCAGAAGACGATGCCCGTCTATCCGCCCATCGCCAAGGCGGCGCGTGTCTCAGGCACGGTCATCCTCCAGGCAACCATCTCCAAGACCGGCACCATCACCAATCTGCATGTGGTCGGCGGACCGGCCATGCTGCAACAGGCGGCGCTGGACGCCGTGAAGACCTGGCGTTACCGGCCCTATTTGCTCAACAACGAGCCGGTCGAGGTGGAAACGACCGTAAACGTTGTGTTTACCCTTGGCGGCGGTTAGACCCCGTTCTTTGACCCCTTCCCGCCTCGGGAAGGGGTGGCCATTTGGCGGAATGCGAGCCGGTTTCGGTGCGCATTCTCCGTTCAATCTTCGATAGCATGTCGCAATTCACAAGAAACTCCGCAGGAGGAACGATTCAGTGATTCTCGCTCAACTCACGCACCTAGCATCGCACGCGGCCGGCAGCCTGGCTTTCTTCCAGGACGAAGGGCAGACCGTCAATTTCAGCGCCATGGGGCTCTGGGAACACATGGGATGGATGGCGCGTTCGGTAGCCATCATCCTCTTCATCGAATCGATCTGGTCGCTGGCGGTCATGATCGATCGCTACCTCTACTTCAATGCGGCCCGCAAGCAATCGCGCGAGTTCGCGCCCAAGGTCGCTGGCGCGCTCAAGGACAGCAAGCTGGAAGAGGCCATCAAGATCGCCGACCGCAGCAAGAAGTCGCATCTGGCAGAAGTGGTCACCGCCGGCCTGCAGGAGTTCCGCGCTTCGGCCGGCCAGGCCACCGAGCAGAGCATCGAGAGCTCGGGACGCGCTCTGGAACGGGCCGAGGCCATCGTCCACGCCAAGCTCAAGAGAGGCCTGGCGGTTCTGGCCACCATCGGCGCCACGGCTCCCTTCGTGGGCCTGTTCGGCACCGTCGTCGGCATTCTGAACGCCTTCCAGCAGATCGCCACTCAGAAGACTTCCGGCATCGGCGCTGTCGCCGGCGGTATCTCCGAGGCCCTCGTCACCACGGCCTTCGGGCTGCTCGTCGCCATCCCCGCCGTGATGGCCTTCAACTACTTCACCGGTCGTGTCGAGGCGTTCGATGTGGAGATGGACAACTCCTCCAGCGAGCTGATCGACTACTTCATCAAGCAAAGCAACAAACGCTGAGTGGCAACGCCAAATGCCTGAGCGGGAATTGACGGGGGTGGGAGAGCGACAGGCTTTCCGCCCCCGGTTTTGAGTTTCATCCCACCCCCGTGAGAGCAGGGCCGGAACGCCGGCCGCGGAATTCAGACGTACGGAGCCCCGAAAATGGGAATATCGGTTCGTGACGAAGGCAGGAAGGTCAACTCCAACATCAATGTGACGCCCATGGTGGACGTGATGCTGGTGCTGTTGATCATCTTCATGGTCATCACGCCCATGCTGCAGAACAAGGTGCAGATCGACATGGCGCGCGTGGACAACCCCGTCAACATGCCCGACGCCGACAAGGAAGACGCGATTGTCGTGGCCATCACAAGGGACGGCGGCGTTTTCCTGGGGCAGAATCGCATCGCCCTCCCCGAACTGGGCGGCAAGGTGCGCGACCGGCTGGCCGATACCCCGGGCAAGACGATCTACATCCGCGCCGATGCCCGCGCCCAGTATCGCGCCGTTGAGGACGCGATCGACGCCGTGCGCACCGCCGGCGTGGAAGATGTGGGCCTGCTGGTGCAGCGCAAGGAACCCGGCTCGGTGTTGACGGGCGGCGACTAGGTTTCGCCAGCCGATGCTGGAACGAATCGATCTGCGAAGGAATGAGGAGCTGAAGCCATGGCAATGTCAATGGGCGGGGGCGGCGGCAGCATGGCCGACATCAATGTCACCCCCATGATCGATATTCTTCTCGTGCTGCTGATCATCTTCATGGTCATCGTGCCCGTCACCCCCAAGGGCCTGGATGCGCTCGTTCCGCAGCCCCCCAAGAACCCGCAGCAGCAGCAGCAGCCCAACGACCGCACCATCGTCGTGCAGGTGCTGTACCGGCCGGGCCAGTCGCCAAACTACAAGATCAACGAGACCGACGTCGATCATCGCGACCTGCTGCAGAAGCTGACCGATATCTAC
Organism: Acidobacteriaceae bacterium; assembly: GCA_030039035.1. Taxonomy (GTDB): domain Bacteria; phylum Acidobacteriota; class Terriglobia; order Terriglobales; family Acidobacteriaceae; genus Telmatobacter. The sequence goes on from JASHQQ010000388.1 coordinate 9,156, forward strand.
GCCAATCGCGCCGAGCGCGTCATGTTCGTCCGGGGCGACGACGACGTGAACTTCGCCTACGTCGCCGACGTGATCGATATCGGAAAAGCGGCGGGCGTGGACCACATCGGTCTGATGACGCCGAAGATCCAGGCCGGCCAATAGCAGATCCGGCGGTGGCAAGCCTTGACGGGATCGCAGCATACGGGGGAGGCCTGCCATGACGACGGGCGGCACGAATCCGGACGGGATGAGTTCGTCGATCAACGTGACTCCGCTGATCGACGTCCTGCTTGTCCTGCTGATCATCTTCATGGTGATTGTTCCGCTGATCCCCAAAGGCGAATTTGCGCAGGTGCCGAAAGCGGCAGGGAAGATCGCTCCTGTCTCGCCCATCGTTCTCGAGGTCCTGAGGGGCCGGGGCGGCGATGTACGCTACCGGATCAATGGCGAGGACGTGGCCCGGCAGCATCTGGCGGCGCAGCTCGCCGCGATCTACGCCAATCGGGCCGAGCGGGTACTCTTCGTGATGGGCGACGACAGCCTCGGTTTCATCGAGGTGGCACAGGCGATCGATCTCGGCCACGCTGCCGGTGCGGATCGCGTCGGGCTGATTACGCCCGGGATGCGGACACAGGCAGCGGACCGGGATTGAGCGGCGCGGGGTACCATTCCCCACCGCGCCGGCTGTGACCGGAATCCGCTTGTCCGGTCATTCAACAGGTGTACAATTCTTTTTCGCTGGTTTTCGGAACGTTGCGCCCGCTGCCAGTAGAGCGAAATTCGAAGGCGTGCCGACTTGAAGCGCGGCCTGAAGGAGAAGGACAGAAATCATGAATGGAACCGCACGAATCTCGGCGCTCGCGGCTGCCTTGGCGGGCATGGTGCTCTCCATGAGCGGGTGCAGGCAGCTCGAAGCACGGGATCAACTGAACAAGGGAGTGGATGCCTACAAGAGCGCCCATTACGAAGAGGCGATCGGTCACTTCCAGCGGGCCACGCAGCTCGATCCCAGCCTGCCGATGGCCAAGAGCTATCTGGCTACGGCGCTGGCGCAGAATGTGGTGCCCGGCCTGGATACGCCCGACAATATGAAGACCGCGCAACAGGCCATCGCCATCTTCCAGGAGGTCCTGGACAAGGACCCCAGCGACGTCAACAGCCTGAAGCAGATCGCCGGAATCTATTTCAGCATCAAGAAGTACGACGACGCCAAGACATGGCAGAAGAAGGTGCTGGCCGTCGATCCGAAAGATGCCGAAGCGGCCTACACCGTCGGTGTGATCGACTGGACGCTGGCGCACCTGAATGCGCTGAAGGAACTGGCGACCGCGAACGTGAATGACGATGGCGAAGGAAACGTCAAGGCGCCGAAGAAAGTGCTGCAGGCGATCAGCGAGGAGAATGCTCCTCTGGTTTCCGAAGGTCTGGAATACCTGAATCAGGCCGTTGCCGACCGTCCCAACTACGACGACGCCATGACCTACCTGAATCTGATGTACCGTCGCAAGGCAGACGTGGACTTCTCCAATCCGGGCGAGGTGAAGGCGGATGTGGCCGCGGCGAAGGATTGGACGACCAAGGCGATGGGCACGCGCAAGGAGAACGAGGAAAAGAAGAACAAGGGGCCGGGCGGCATCACCATCGACTCCAGCGGCAACATGAAGTGATCGCCGGCCACCTGGGGCAGAATTCAACGGCCTCCGCGGTTGCGGAGGCCGTTGCTGTTTGGGCAGTTCGCGTCCCGGACTAGCGCGTGCCGGCCGTACCGCTCCCGCCGGGTAACGCCTGTTTCGCGTCCTGCTTCAGCACCTGCTCGGCAAAGTAGTTCCGCACCTGGGCCTGGTTGCGCATCACCTCGAAGAATGCGCTGCGCAACAGTTGTGCCCTCGCCGAGCGCAATTGCTGGCGGATCCATTGCTGCACGTTGGGATCGTTCAGCGCCCGCTGCCCGGCCGCCTCGCGCGAGAGCAGCTTGTAAATGGCGAAGCCGACGGTCCGGCGGGCCGATCCCTCACCCTGGGTGATGGGCAGAACCTCGGTGAACTGGCCGGGCTTGAGTTTGGCGATCGCGTCATAGGCCTCGGGGTTTTCGCGCAACTGCGACTCGAAGACAAATCCCATGTCGCCGCCATTCGAGGCGGTGTTCGGATCCTCGGAGTAGTTCTCGGCCAGCGCGGCAAAATCGTCTCCGCTCTCCAGCTTGCTGTAGAGCGCCTGGATCTTCTTCCGGGCATCGGCCTCGCTGGCCGCCTTGTTGTTCTGCAGATTGGCGTTGGCGCCCTGCGGCGACGGCGAGGCCGTCACCACGATCTGCGCGATGCCGTAGCGCGGCTCGATGAGGTTGAAGTCGGACTTGTGCGCCGCGTAGTAGCTGCCGATCTCCGCGTCGGTGATGTCGATCTTCGACTCGACTTCCTTGTTGAGCAGCTTGGCGCTGGTCAGGTTGCGGCGCAGCTCGCGCTTGAAGTCGTCGAGCGTCACGCCCATCTCCTTCAGGTGCTTGTCGAACCCCTCCTGCGTGTACGGCGCCTTCACCTCGGTCAGCTTCGCGTTCACATCCTCGTCCGAGGCGACAAGATTCAGCTTGGCCGCGCGCTGCTGGATGATTTCGTAGTTGATCATCTGGTCGAGGATGCTCAGACGGGTGATATTGGCCTGCTCGGGAGAAGTCCCCTGCGGATTATCCCCGACCGTGGCCCGGTAATTCCGTTCCAGTTCGGAGCGCAGAATCTGTTTGCCATTGACTGTCGCAACCACGTCGGATGGGGGCGCGTGGCGGCAGCCGGAGATGGTCGCCAGCAGGGCACAATTGACGACGGCGAGGACGGCAGAACGAGCGCGCGCCCGGCAGAATCCTTCGACTTGCAACCTGATATCTCCTCCGGAGCCGGAGAGGCCATCTGAAAATCGACGGTCGATCCCCGCTCCTGAATGGCCCCTGTGCCCACCCGGCATTTCAGGATAAATCCCGCCCGGAACACTGCGATAGCCGGGTGGCGGGCCAGTCTCGCCAGGGGCTCGGGCCCCGAATCTTCTGCGGTCGGATTGCGTGAGGCCTGTACCTTTCAAACCGATCCGTTACCGGTCGCTTCAGAGGCCCTGCTTGCCCGACCCGGATGGCGCGCTCTTTGCCGGTTCCGCCGGGCCGGCGGGAGGCGTTGCCGGAGGCTGCTCGCCGGCCGCGCGCAGCGCGCGATCGATCACCATCCATACCTTTTCTTCCGGCACCGCACCGTCAATCCTTTCGCCGTTCACAAACACCGCGGGAGTACCTTCGATGCCCAGCGAATCGGCCTCTTTGGTTTCGGCGTGGATCGCGGTCTCGTCCTGCTTCGCCATGCAGGCGTCGAGCTTGCTCCCGTCCAGCTTGCCCAGAGTGGCCTCCTGGCGCGCAATGCGGTCGAGCGCGGCAAAGCTCTTCTGCAGATTGCGGTCCTCGCCGTTCACCTCCTGCCCGTGCGAATGCAGATAGTCCACATAGGTCCAGTAGACGTCTCCGCTCTGCGCGGCCAGGCAGTTGGCGTCCACGGCGGCGTGCATCGCCCAGGGATGGAGATCGACGAGCGGGTCGTCCTTGTAGATAAACCGCACCTTGTCCTTGTACCGCTCGAACGTCGACGGGAACAGCGACTGGTGCATGCGCGCGCAGTAGGGGCACTCGAGGTCGTCGAAGTTGATCACCGTGACCCTGGCGGCGGGATTGCCGCGGACGGGCCGGCCGGTCACGTCGATCGAGAACGCCGGATCCTTTTCCAGATCGAACTTTTCCAGGCGCGCTAGGGTTTTGTTGTCGCTTGAGATGAGAAAATCGACGACCGTGCTCTTCGTTCCGCGCGAAAGCGTGACCGGAAGCGTCTCAAAGCCTGGAACGTTGCTCGGAGCGCGGGCTCCCAGGCTCACCGAGTAGTCCTCCGGGACGTTGAACTCCGCGCGAACCATCACTTCAATGCGGCGGTCGAGCCCGGGATCGGGGGCCGAAGGTGGGGCCGGCTGGGCCTTGCAGCCTGCTGCCAGGCCCAGGGCCAGCAGGCCGGCGAAAAGTTGGGAGCGCGGCAAAATAGGTCCTCTGAAAATAAGGATACTCCAGCGCCATGCCGTCTCCTGTACGGGCGGAGAAGCTTCTGCCGCTGCGGGTCATTGTCCCGGGCTCGTTGCGCTCAAAAGTTCCTGAAATCCGGCCGGATCGCCCGTCCTGAACAGCGCATACCAGGCCTCCAGCGCCGGCTCGCTGTACAGATTCAGCAGCCTGAAGATTTCACAGGCGAAGTCCACCGGCGCGATTCCGCTGGCCGTGATCAGGTGGCCATCGGTCACCGCCGGCTCCTCGCAATACAACCCGCTTCCCCGATAGCCACAGGCGGACAAATATTCCCGCGCGTTGCTTGTGTGCCGGCGGTCGTCGAGCAAACCGGCGCGCGCCAGCGCCAGCGTGGCCGCGCAGATGGCCGCGACCGGCCTGCCGGCCGACAGAAAGTCGCGCGCTGTCGCCATGGCTTCGGAATTTCCGCCGCTCTCCCAGGCCTTGCCTCCGGGCAGAATCAGCAGCGCGCTTTCGCGTGGCGAGATCTCCTCAAGCGCAAGGTCAGGCTCGATCCGGACACCGCCGATCGTCGTCGCCGGCCTGCGCTTGAGCGAAACCGTTCTCACGCCATACCGTCCCGGCGCAAGCTGAAACTCGGGGTTGTTGATTCCGGCGACGGCGAACGCCGCTTCCCAATCCGCCATGGTGTCGAAGACAAACAGGTGAACGATTTCCTGGTTCATTGAGTCCTCCGCATTTGTCCCGAACGGAGCCGCGCTGGCGCGAATCCGTTACCCGGATCGCACGCAATCGAAACCCGCCGAAATACCCGCGTCAGTATGGCGGCGGCAGGGTGGGATCGCGAAAAACGGAGTTGGCCCGGCGAATATCCCCCACCGATCCGAAGCTTGCCAGCGTAATGCTGTAAAGGTACTGCGTTTCGTCGCGCACCGAGCCCAGCGCGAAGCGGCGATACCCCATGCTGATGCCGCAGCAGCCCCGGTTGTACACGGCCTGCACTCCGGCGTATTGCAGCGCATTCTGCACAAAGTCGTAGCCGCCGTTCATGGCCAGATTGAAGCCGGTTCCCGTGGATTTGCCGATATAAAGGAATGGCTGCACCAACTGGCTCTTGATAATCGACGCGGCGCTGCCCGTCTCGTCGACGGCGTTGAGCAGCGAATGGCCGATGCCGGCGGTAGTTCGGCCCCAACTGTAGCCCGCAAATACGTTGTCCGCGCCGAGGCGGCCCGCCCTGGGATCGTAGTCCAGGTCCCATTGCACGCGCAGGTTGTCGATTGCCTCGAAGCGCATTCGCGAAATCAGGGGCGACAGATTCCGCGGCGAGGTGAGAAAGGCAATGCCGCTCAGGTCCAGCGTGGAATCGAAGACGTTGCGGCGGTTGGGAATCAGCGCCGTGCCGAAGTCGGAGTCGATGAAGTACTTCTGCGCGATCTGCCAGCTCGCCCACTCGCGCGGCCGGGTTTGGCATTTGCCGGACGCCGCATTCTCATCCGTGCAGGGCTGAACGCTGTCGGGGCGCAGGTAGAAGCGCTGCGTCAGCGAGTAACCCAGCTCGCTGGTGTCGGTCGCCGTGTCGGTCGTGTCGACAAGCAGCACATTGCGCTCCTGCGCGCCGATTCCGGCCTCGTAGTGGTAGTAGATTTCGGGCTCGATCACATGGCGCATCTCGCGATTCCAGTGCCCGAGCGTGAAATCGCGCTCCAGCGCCGGCGGGCGAATGTCGATGCCGGCCTCCACGTCTTCGCGGTTCAGCGAAGTGTGGCTCACCGTGGGGATGCCGCCGTTGGCGCCGGTCAGGTCGGGAATCTGGCTGCTCGAATAGAACGTATCGCGCAGCGCAGCCTCGGGCACAAAGCTCCAGCCGTCCGCCTGGACCGGCAGCGAAAGGTGCGGATAGAGATCGAAGCGTCCGACATTGTGCGCGTGAAAGCCGGGCTCCGACCGGCCCAGATGGGCGATCGACGATCCGAATCCCCAATACAGCGGAGACGAAAAGAGAGGACGGTCGAGAACGTCGTAGCGAAGGGAAGGCAGGTGCAGGATTCTCGCTTCATCGCCGGTGACCGAGCTGGCGAAGGTCTGGAACCGGTCGAGCGAGAGCGAGGGAACCAGACCGCTGTGCTCGTGGGTGAGCGACAGATCGCTTGCCACCTGGGAGCTGATCGCCTGGGAGTAGTTGTCGTTGAACACCAGCCGGTAGATGTAGCTCGACAGGTACTCCACGTTGCCTACCGCGTAGGTGTTCGCATCCAGATCCTTGCGGCCCAGCGCGGCGATGTCCACTCCGCCCTGGTTCACCAGCTCGGTGGTTGCCGCCGTTGCCGCTCCGCCGCTGGATGCCGTGCTGCTGGTGCTCGTGCTGGTCGACTGCTCCACGCCGCGATCGAGCAGGGCGTTCCAGCGCACCGTGAGATGATCCAGGCCGGCGCCCTTGTAGCGGAAATCGCCGTTGGGAGCCCATCCGCGTTTGGAGTAGTACTCGGTGCCCACCACCATGTCCGTGCTGCGATTGATGACCCAGTAATACTGCTCGCCCAGGACGAGTCCCTTGATCGACGAGTTGCTGATGACGGGAATGAGCAGCCCCGATTCGCGCCCCGTCTCGTTCACCGGATGGCTCAGGAATGGGAGATAGAAGAGCGGCACTCCCAGCACCTTGAAGAACGCGTTCGATGTCGATGCTTTTTCGTTCACCAGCGCGATGCTTCGCGAGATCAGTTCCCAGTCGGGCTTGGGCAGACGGCAGTTGGTCATCGTGCCGTCCACGATCCTGTAATTCCCCTCGCCGAGCTGGAGGAGCATTCGCCCCGAGAAAAGCAACGGGTTGGGCGTGCTGTAGACAATGGCGCGGCCGGCGCGCCGCACCCCGATCGAACCCTCCACGTGATAAAAGCGCCCCGTGTGCATGTCCAGGATCATCTCGCCGTGGTCGGCGTCGATCGAAACGTCGTCCGGGCCTCCGATCACCTGCAGATGGCCGTCGGCCTGGACCTCGGTCGTCTTGCGGTTGTAAATCACCTTGTCGGCGTGCAGGATGTAGTCGCGGTAGTGGACCGTCACCTCGCCGGTCAGCGTTACGATATCGCCCACGAGCGTCTGCCGTTGCGCATCGAGCTCGACGGGAATGCCGGTGGGCGGCAGGGGCTCAGGCCGCGCCAGCGGAAGCATCTCCTGGCTGGGATCGTCGGGAAGCTGGCCGGCGGAATCGTTGCCCGCCTGGCTGGTTTCACCCGGGGCCGAAGCCTGCGCGCCCGCGGGTAACGAATTGGTCAATATCTGCCCTTC